>NZ_CP126539.1:2810555-3137777 GCF_030177755.1 Devosia sp. RR2S18 | reverse complement strand
GCCCCGTCAACTGACTGAGAAGTTTGGTAACCTCGGGCCGGCGGTTTTCCGAGAAGAGCTTCATCAGCGCCTTGGTCAGCTCCGCATTGGCGACGGTGAGCTGTTCGATGGTCTTCTGGATGGGCGCCAGCGGCGTTTCGCGATGGGCAAAGGCGCGGATGACCTTGGTGCGGTCGGCGTCGGAGAGGTCGAAGAATGCCGGAGCGAGGAGGGCCGCATCGAAGTCGTCGCGCTTGGCCAGCGCTTCGGCCACGAGATGATCCATCTGGGCGGAGCGGGCGAGGGCGCTGAGATAAGCGCCGCGGGGCACGATGGAAATGTTGGATGCTAGGGCGCGGTAGACCTTGCGCGAATTCATCTGGAAGAGCTTGGCAAGCACCACATTGGAGAGGTCATCGCGCGAGGCAAGCACGGCCGCCGCCGAAACATCGTAGCGGGCGATGATCTCGATCATGGTGGGTTCGGAGAGGTCGGCAGCGCCCTCAAGGAAGGTGTTGAGATCCTCCCCGATGTGCTCGACCACCAGCTGCTCGAGCGCCGGGGACAGCATCTCGGCCCGGCCAAGGATCGCTGCACCCTTGGCGCGCGCTTGGGAGCCGGCCAGCGGGAAGAGGCGGGTAGCGAGGGCCTCGAACTGTTCCAATTCGGGAGAAGTGGGTTTGCCGCGCCGCGCATAGGCGTCGCAGGCGGCGATGAGAAGGGTATTGGTGCGGTCTACCCCGCCATTCTCGATCAGCAATTGGAATGTCTCATAGGGCTGAAAACCAAGCATGTGCGGGTCCGTCGACTCAAATTCTGCATCACATTCGATGCAGGCTCACTCTTGCCGGTAATTCGTTAGCAGACTGTTAACCTTGACGATCTCTTAATGCGGTCCTGCACGAGGGGCGTCACGTGCTGATTTGCAACTGACAACGCGGCTGCCGAAAGGAACGGGGCCGGATTGGAGGACAGCTTGGGAAAGCTCGTCAATTTCGAACGCCGCAACGCGCCGCCTGCGGCAGCGGACAAACCGCGCGGCACGGCCCAGATCCTGATCTTTACCGGGGTTCGTTATGAACGTGGGGCGCCACCGCCATCGACCAGGCTCGATCCTACCCCGCGCAAGCGTAAGCGTGGATAAGTTTCTGCGCGCCGGCGTCGTGGCCGGAGTAGTGCTTGCGCTGGCCGCTTGTGGCCCACGGCCGGTCGGCGATTTCGGTCGGGCACGCCCCAGCTTTACCCATGACACGGCGATGCCCGCGGTCGGTGGTGCACTGGCACGGGCCCGTCGGGAACCGGTGTCGAGCTTCAATCAGACCGACCAGGAACGGGAGATGCATGACCGCGTCTGGCGGTTCCTTGTCTCGCCCCACACCCAGGACTGGTTCTACGATGTGGCGGTCGAACTGCAGCGGACGCGGGTGACGCCAGCCCTCGATCACAAATATGCGCCGGACCGTTACTACAATTGGCTGCGCAGCACGGACTATCGCTCCTCGCGCACGCGCTATGCCACCGTTGGGCGCGATATTGCTGCCGATCTCGACACCATTCCGGCGACGTTCCTTGCGATCTGCGCGGTGATCGAAGTGGACCGGCAACGGGCGGTGGCGCAGCAGGGGCTGCAGCTTGGTGGTGAGGCAACGGCGGACGTTGCCGCGCGCCGGGCCGAGAACGACATGCGCATCGCCTGGTTCGTGCGGGCGCTAAATTATCGCTACACGAGTTACAACTACGCGCTGGATCACCTGCTGGTCGAAACACCCCATGAACAATCGATGGCAGTAGACGAGGCACTGCGCCAACTGCACCTTTTCGTCGGACGCGCGAACCGCCACGACTTCTGCAGCGGGGCCCAGGGCGGGCTGACCGCTGGACATGCGGTGGTGCCCTCCCGCTATGCGACGCAGCGGATCGACACCGAAATTGTGTTGCCCAAGTAGGTTAAACGGTTAACATCCATTAACCGTTTGTATTTGCTGAGAAATTTTGATCTGAGCAGGGAACCTGTGCGTTCCAGTAGCATTGTTCTACCTGGACGCAGGAGTTGCCACAATGAAGAGCCTCTTTTCCCGCCCGTTCCGCGCGAACGCGGCGGCAAATGATCGCGCGACGCTAGCCGCATTCGAAGCCTCGCAGGCGATCATCCAGTTCGACCTGGATGGCACTATTCTGACCGCGAACCAGAATTTTCTCGCCCTCATGGGCTATTCGCTGGAGGAAGTCGTCGGCAAGCATCACGCGATCTTTGTTGACCCCGAAGAGGTCAAGGGCCCTGAGTACAAGGCATTCTGGGCAAGGCTAGGGGGCGGCGAGTTCGACCGTGGCGAATACAAGCGCTTCGCTAAGGATGGCCAGCCGGTCTGGATCCAGGCGAGCTACAACCCGGTGTTCGACGACAAGGGCAATCCGATCAAGGTGGTCAAGCTCGCCTCCGACGTGACCGCGCAGCGGATGGCTGCAGCAGCAAGCGAAGGGCAACTCAACGCTATCGGCCGGTCGCAGGCGGTGATCGAGTTCGATCTGACGGGCAACATCGTTTCGGCCAACGCCAATTTTTGCGCCGCCATGGGCTACGACCTGGAGGAGCTAGTGGGCCGGCATCATAGCCTATTTGTCACCCAAGACTACGCGCGGAGTGCCGAATACAAGGCGTTCTGGCAGCGCTTGGGGCAGGGCGAGTTCGAGGCAGGCGAGTTTCGCCGGCTCGGCAAAGCAGGCCGAGAGGTGTGGATCCAGGCATCCTACAACCCAATCTTCGACCTGGAGGGCAAACCCTACAAGGTCGTGAAATACGCAACGGACGTGACCGCTCGCAAGCGCGCCGTCAACTTGCTCGGCCAGGGTCTGGCCAAGTTGGCGGACGGCGAGCTCAACACGCGCATCACCGAGCCCTTCGAGGGCGAGTTGGAGGAAGTGCGGCATGCCTTCAACGAGACGACGGGGCGCTTTGCTGACATCATCCGGCAATTGCGCCAGACTTCGGCGACGCTCAAGAACGCGACGGGCGAAATCCTGACAGGCGCCAACGATCTTGCCGAACGCACGACCCGGCAAGCGGCTACCATCGAAGAGACCAGCGCCGCGATCGAACAGTTGTCCACCACTGTCTCCGATAACGCCAAGCGGGCAGGCGAGGCAGCAATCACGGCAAATGCAGTTTCAAAGGTTGCCACCGAGAGTGGCGCAGTGATGACCGATGCAAACTCGGCAATGGAGCGGATCAGCCAGTCATCGAACAAGATTTCTTCGATCATTGGGCTTATCGATGACGTGGCGTTCCAGACCAATCTACTGGCGCTCAACGCCTCGGTCGAGGCGGCGCGGGCCGGAGATGCCGGTAAGGGGTTCGCCGTGGTTGCCGTGGAAGTGCGCCGGCTCGCCCAGTCGGCAGCCTCCGCTTCCGCCGAGGTTAAGGCGTTGGTGCAGCAATCTGCCGACGAGGTGCGCAATGGCTCCAAGCTGGTGTCCGATGCGGCCAAGCGCCTTGGCTCCATGCTGGAGGCCGTCAACCAGAACTCTGCCCTGGTGGAAGGCATCGCAACCGCAAGCCAGGAGCAGGCATCCTCGATTGCCGAGATGGTCACCGCTATTCGCCTACTGGACGAAATGACCCAGCACAACGCAGCGCTGGTTGAAGAAACTAATGCCGCGATTGAGCAGGCCGAAGGCCAGGCAAGCGAACTCGACGGCATCGCTGAGATTTTCCGGATCCAAGAAGAAAATCCGGGCAACGTCGTGAAACTGCGCGTCGCCTGAGGCTAGACCTTCACCGAGCTGTCATGTTCAACGGTGAGGGTGAGCGGGGCTAGTCAGAGGACGCAAGGTTTGCAGCAGGCAGAAGTCAAGCGGTCGGGAACACCAGTAGAGGTGTTCCTGGCCTTTCTCAAATTGGGCCTGACTTCCTTCGGCGGCCCAATCGCCCATCTCGGCTATTTCCGCGACGAACTGGTGGTGCGCCGCAAATGGCTGACCGAGAGCGCCTATGGCGATCTGGTGGCGCTTTGCCAGTTCCTGCCCGGCCCTGCATCAAGCCAGGTGGGTTTTGCCCTTGGATTGCTCCGCGCTGGGCCGCTGGGGGCAATTGCTGCCTGGACGGCCTTTACCCTTCCATCCGCGCTGCTGCTCGTTCTCTTCGCCTTGGGTGCCGCAGCGCTCGACTCGCCCATTGCCCAGGGCGTGTTGCATGGCCTCAAGCTCGTGGCGGTCGCCGTGGTGGCGCAAGCGGTTTGGGGCATGGCCCGGACGCTCACGCCCGATCGAAACCGGGCGGGCATTGCTCTGCTTGCAGTGTTTCTCTCGGTCCTCCTGGCAGGCTCCATCGGTCAGGTGGGTGCGATCCTCGTAGGGGCTGGCGCCGGCCTCTGGCTGTGCCGCAATGGTGCGGGACCAGAAGTGGCGCCGCTGCAGTTTGGCATCAGCAAGCAGGCAGGGGCCGCAGCATTGCTGGTGTTTTTTCTGCTGCTCATTGGCTTGCCGCTGCTGGCGGGGGCTGGGAACGCGCAAAGCGTATCGCTGTTTGACGCCTTCTACCGCGCTGGCGCGCTGGTGTTCGGCGGCGGCCACGTCGTGCTGCCGCTGCTCGATGCCGAAACGGTCGCACGTGGGTGGGTAAGCGAGGATGCATTCCTGGCGGGCTATGGAGCGACGCAGGCTGTGCCCGGGCCACTCTTTACTTTTGCGGCCTATCTCGGCGCCGTGGCCGTCGTGCCGCCCGGTGGCATCGCGGGCGCGGCGGTGGCGCTGGTCGCAATTTTCCTGCCTGGCCTGCTGCTACTGATTGGCGCCTTGCCGTTCTGGTCGGCCCTGCGCGGCCGGCCGGCGGCGCAGGCGGCGATGCGCGGGGCGAATGCCGCTGTCGTTGGAATACTAACTGCTGCGCTTTATGATCCGGTCTGGACGAGCGCAGTTTTGCTGCCGATCGATTTTGCGCTGGCGCTGAGCGGGTTCCTGTTGCTGGTGATGTGGAAGACGCCCCCATGGGTCGTGGTGTTGCTGCTCGCAGCAGCCGGCGGCGCCATGGCAATCCTAGCCTGAGGCCTCCAAAGAACGCGTTCCGCAGCTGACATCGGCGAGGCGATCCTCGAAGCGCTCGCGCATTGCCTGGTGCGGGGGCGCCAGTCGGAGCACCACAAATAGCTCATCGTCGCGCGATTCCACCACCAGCACCCCTTCCTCGACGTCCAGCTGCTGCTGGGCAAGCAGACGCGTCTGCGCGGCGTTGAAGATGCCCAGGTCCAACGTCTGGCCGATGCCGTCGCGATTGGTCGTTGAGTAGGTGACGATCCCGCGCTGGTTGAACAGCGCCACCGACCAGAAGGCGTCGGGAAGGGTGCCGGCGAGGAAGGCAGGCCCTTCAGCAAGATCAACCTGACAGATGCCGTAGACCAAGTCCGGATCCAGATCGAGCGGATTGGCGGCGCCAGGCTCGATGGCAGGAAGGATCACGACCCGATTACGTGCCTCGAGTGCCTCGATATTGTCCCAGACCGTCTCCTCGGTCAGAAGCGGCAGGGTGAGGATCACCACGATATGGATGACGCCGCCCAGAACGAGGCCAGCCAGTAGCCAGAGGAGAAAGCGGATCATGCGCAGTCACCCCGGAGAATTTCGGGCATGGTTTCGTCGCTGGAGAACCCCGAGAAAGCGGCGGTATCATAAAGCGTGAGCTGCAGTCTGAATGGCCCTTCGCCCGTCAATTCGAGCCAGTTCCCAGGCATCAACTGATTGCCCACATTGATGGCTATCTCACCATCATCCACGCGCACGATGCGAGTGGATCGCATGACAATCTCGCTCTGTGGGGAAGCGATGTTGGTGCCATTCTCGTCGACCGCAACCAGGGTCCAGAACGTTGCGAGCGGCGTGCGGCCCACTATTCGGTAGCTGCACGCCCGCGTCAGGGGCTCGCCGACGCTGTCGGTTGTCGCAATGAACTGCAGGCCCTCGGCCTGTCCGAGTTGGAGCGTTGCCTGACGTGCGAGATGGCCGCGTGTGTAGGGATTTGGAGTGTTGGAACCCAGATCAGGCCAGGCGATCCACGGGCCCACTTGAGCCACGCCAAAGAGGCGGCCATCCGTCAGCGCATAATAGCTGAGCCCGAAACCCACGCTGAGGGCCACTGCGATCATCATCAGGAGGTACAGGACGAAGCGCACCGGTCAGCAGCTCACAAGGGCGGATTTCAGCATGCGGGCAAGGACCTGCGCAGGAGGGGCGACCCCCAGCCTATAGCAAGGGGTGCGCAGGGGTGGAAGGGCGGGCGCTACAACCCTTGGCTGATCATGGGGACCGGAGCACTGGCTTGGGTAGAGGCGGTGGTCGTCGCCTCGAGCGAGGCGCCGAACATCTCGGCCAGATCAGCCAGCTTGCGCGCAGCCTCTGGCGTGAGGCTGGGTGGCCGCTCGATCAGTTCTTCCACGAGCGCTGGGTCGAGATCTCCCTCGGCAATCAACGGCTCCTCGGGCTGGAACTCGTATTCGACGCCAAAGACGGGCTCGATGTCGGTGTTGGTATGGGCATAGGCCATGAACTTTTGCCACACCATGGCAGGCAGGTTGCCGCCCGTCAGGTCGTTGGTGGGGTGATAGTCGTCATTGCCCAGCCAGACCGCCGCGACGTAATTGCCGGTAAAGCCGCAGAACCAGGCATCGCGATAGGACGAGGTCGTCCCCGACTTACCGACGGCGGGCACCCCGGGCACATCGGCACGTCGGCCAGTGCCACCCGTTACCACACTGCGCAACATGCGGTTCATGTTGGCCACGGTGGTTTCGCTGAGGATGCGCTCACGCGGGGCCTCCGGGTCAACCTCGTAGATCACATCGCCCGTGAGCGTGCTCATGCGGGTGATGCCATAGGCGGGGGTCTTGAGACCGCGATTGGCGAGAACCGCATAAGAGGAGGTCATGTCCAGCACCGATACCGAAGCCACGCCAAGGGCCAGAGAACGGGTGACGGGATAATCGGCGGTCAGGCCCATGCGGTGACTGAGCTCGGCAATGGAATCGCGGCCCGTCTTAACCGAGAGCGTGACCGGGACTGTGTTGAGCGATTGCGCGAAGGCGCTTTCGAGGCTCACGCTGCCCTTGTAGTTACGGCCATAATTCTGCGGGCACCAGTCACCGATGCAGACCGGGCGATCGGTGATCGGGTCATCGGGGGTGAGGCCCAATTGCTCGAACGCTTCGGCATAGACGAAGATCTTGTAGGCCGAGCCGGGCTGGCGCGTGGAGACGATGGCGCGATTGAACTGGCTCTTGGCGTAATCCATGCCGCCGACCATGGCGCGGATGGCGCCCTGGGTGTCGGTAACCACCATGGCTGCCTCCGACACATCATACTGCTCGCCCTGTTCGCGCACGGTAGAGACCACCGCCTCCTCCGCGTATTTCTGCAAGGTGGTGTCGATGGTGGTGCGGATCAAAAAATTGTTCGAGTTGGTGCTGCTATCGGCGATGATGTCCTTGGCTTGCTCGAACGCCCAATCCAGAAAGTAATTGGGCGAATTGGCGTCTTCGGAACGGTCGATCGGTGTCGCGGGGTTGCGGCGCGCGGCGGTCACCTGGCCCTCAGTGAGGAAGCCGGCAGCCACCAGATTGGACAACACCACATTGGCGCGACCACGAGCGGCCGCGAGGTCGATATGCGGGGCCCACCGGCCGGGGGCCTTGTAGAGGCCCGAGAGCATGGCCGCTTCAGCCAGGCTGATGTCCTGAACGCGTTTGCCGAAATAGTATTCGGAGGCGGCGACCACCCCGAAATTGCCGCCGCCCATATAGGCGCGATCGAGATAGAGCTTGAGTATCTCGTCCTTGCTGTAGTTCCACTCCAACCAGACCGACAGGAAGGCCTCGACGATCTTTCGCTCAATGGTGCGCTCGGAGGAAAGAAACAGCTGCTTGGCCAGCTGCTGGGTGATTGAGGAGCCGCCATGCAGGCTCGTGTCGCCTGAGGCATTGGTGAGCAGCGCGCGCAGCGTGCCCAGCACGTCGATGCCGAAATGCTCGTAATAGCGCCGATCCTCGGTGGCGAGGGTCGCCTTGATCAGGTAGTCCGGCATGTCCTTGAGGGGCACGGAGTCGTCCGAGCGGATGCCGCGGCGACCGGTCTCGGCGCCGAACCGGTCAAGGAAGATGATCGAATAGTCTTCGGCCTTGTTGTATTCGCCCGTAGCGGTGACATTGAAGGCGGGCATGGCCAGCGCCACCATCAGCACCGAGCCGATGGCGAAAAAGGAAAAGGCATCCGAAAAGACTTCCACGAAGAACCGCTTGATGCCGGAAACGTGGAACACGCTCATGATGTCCTGGAAGCGCGTATAGCCCGCGCCGAGCCAGTGCCAGAACTCGTAAAAGCTGGAATCCAGCCAAGCGTCGGCGGCCATCATGCCCGACGACTTCTTGCGTTTCGCCTTGGTGTAGAACGGATCCTGCGCCATGTTTCCCTGGATTTGCCTCACGGACTGTTGTGCCCGTCTGCCCCGTAAAGCAACATAATCGCTGGAATATGATCAGCGTTGCATGCAGACAAGCGCATTCCAGCAACAGCCTTGCACAATTGAGGGACGATGGCTTTTTGGGACGAGAAGACCCTCGAGGAGATGAGCCCAACGGAGTGGGAAGCGCTCTGCGATGGATGCGGGCGCTGCTGCCTGATCAAGCTCGAGGATGAGGACACCGGTACGCTCATCACCTCCGATGTGCGGTGCCGGCTGCTCGATGGCGATAGCTGCGCCTGCACCGACTACCCCGGACGGCAGGCCAAGGTGCCTGACTGCATCAAGCTGACCACCGAGAATGTGCGGGAGATCAAGTGGATTCCCACCACCTGTGCCTATCGGCGCATTGCCGAGGGCAAGGGTCTGGCCTGGTGGCACCCGCTGGTTTCGGGCGACCCGCAGACGGTGGTCGATGTTGGTGTCTCGGTGAAGGGCCGTACCTTTGCCGAGGAGGAGGTGGCGCCCGACACCTGGGAAGAGCATGCGGTCGACTGGCCCGAATGGGAGCCGCCCGAGAGCCTCTAAAGCCCTGATGAAGCCCGGTTAACTGGCGATTAACCATGCTGTGGCCTGATCTGGGGAGTAGCCAGCCAGGACAGCGCCACATGACCGATACGGCTCAGCCCAAAGACTCAACCCAGTTCTGGTCGCGCGTGCGCGACGCGCTCAACGCGGTGCGACCACCGCAGCGCCAGCGCCAGCCGGCCTATGGCACCGCGGCGATCGCCCGGTCGGTGGGGCCGCGCACGCGGTTGGGCGACCATCTAGAAGCAGCGCTGAACATGGGTTGGGAGCGTGCCGCCGCCAAGCGGGTATCGCTCAGCCTGCTCGTTATCGAAATCGACCAGTTCGGGGAGTATTTCGCTGCCTATGGGAAGGACGCCGCCGACCAGTGCCTGGCCGCTGTCATCGAGGCGAGCGCTGAGGCCCTATCGACCGATACCGGCAAATGCCTGCGCTATGGCCGGGCGGGCCTCGTACTGGTGCTGCCCGATTGGCCGGGCCTGATGGCCCGCGCATCAGCCGAAAAGATCGCAGCTGCCGTGCGGGCGCTCGCCTTGCCCCACAAGGAGAGCCATGCCGGCATCGTTACGGCGAGCCTCGGACTGGCCGTGGTCAACCCGACCGACGAATATGACCGGAGTTTCTTCGAGGCCGCGGTCGAAGCGGTAAAGCGCGCGCAGCGCAAGGGCTTGGGGCGCCTGGAAGTCGTCGATCTGCGCACCAGTGAGGATCACCGTAAGGCCGCCTAGAGGCGGTTGCCCTCCCAGACTTGAACCCCTAAGAGAGCCGTCCCCCGGCGCCCCTGAGACGGATGCTCTGCCATGACCCTTGCTTGCGGCCTAGACTTCGGCACGTCCAATTCGACAATGGGTCTGGTGCGCAATGGCGTGCCGCACCTGATGCCGCTCGAAGGTGAGCGCGAGACTATTCCCAGCGTCATCTTTTTTGGCTTCGAGGACGATAGGGTCCGCTTCGGTCGGGATGCGGTGGCAGAATATGTCACCGGCGCCGACGGGCGGCTGATGCGCTCGCTCAAGAGCGTGCTAGGTACGAGCCTGATCGGCGACACCACGCGCGTCAAAGCGCGCAGCTATGGCTTTGTGGAGATACTGGGCATCTTCATTGCCGAACTGAAGCGGCGGGTGGAAGCGGGACTGGTCGAAGAGGTCTCGCGGGTGGTCTGTGGACGCCCCGTGCACTTTGTCGACGACGATGCTGCGGCCGATGCCGAGGCACAGAACCAGCTGGAAGCGGCGGTAAGGGCGCAGGGCTTCAGCGAGGTCGCCTTCCAGTTCGAACCTATCGCCGCAGCGCTGGATTATGAGCGGCAGGTCACCAGCGAGCGGCTGGCGCTGATCGTCGATCTGGGCGGCGGAACGTCGGATTTCTCGGTGGTGCGAGTTTCGCCCGAGCGGGCCCGGGCGGCTGATCGGGCAGGGGATATCCTCGCCACGGCGGGCGTGCATGTCGGCGGCACCGATTTCGACCGGCTGCTCGCCATGGCCAGGGTGATGCCCGAGCTGGGGCTGGGCACGCGAACGCGGGACGGCAAGCGGCACCTTCCCGTCGCGCCATACTACGACCTTTCTACCTGGCACCGGATCAACCGACTCTACAATGCCCAGACCCTGCGGGACCTACGGGGCACGCGGAACGAGGCCGTTGCAGCGGAACGGGTCGAGATGATGATCGAACTGATCGAGGATCGGCTGGGGCATCGGCTGGTTGGGGCGGTGGAGAGCGCCAAGATCGAGCTGTCGGATCACCCGCGAACCGCCTTCCACTTTCCGGTGCGCGACCGGGCGATCGAAACCGCGATCGGCGTGGAGGACCTGACCGCCGCGCTCGAGAACGCGGTGGGCAGGATCGAAGCAACAATCGGCGAGACGCTGCGACGGGCCGGGGTCGACGCGGGCGGAATCGACAGCTTGATCCTGACCGGCGGCTCTACGCAGGTGCCGGCCATTGCCCGGCGTCTGGAAGCGCTTTTCCCCGCGGCCGAACTGGTGCGGACGGACGTGCTGGGCAGTGTAGGGCTGGGACTGTCGCTCGATGCCAAGCGCAAGTTCGGTTGAAATGAACGCTATCTGAACGCTCGATTCCTGATCGATTCCTGATCGGTTCAGCGGCAGACGGGCATATTCGGGTCAACCAATCAGTGCGCGCCAGAGCACCCTCTGTTGTGGGCCTGTCGGCGCAGAGATATCCAAGGATGACCCATGAAGTTCCACAAGACCTTTGCCACGCTCGCCATCGCTTTTGGCATGATCGCGCCTGCCATGGCGCAGGACCTCTCGCCCGTTGGTACCTGGCAGACCGCCAGTGGCGAATCCCGGTATGCGGTGAACTATTGCGGCGACGGCACGCAACTGTGCGCCAAGCTGACCTGGCTGCGCAAGGATGCGCAGACGCCGCAGAATCTCGCGCTTCTTAACAAGGTCGTCGTGAACGGCGCCGAGCAGGCGGCGGAGAACAAGTGGCGCGGCACCCTCAACTACCAAGGCAAGAAGGTTTCCGGTTCGGTGACGCTGTTGGGCCAGAACCAGATGCAGCTGCGTGGCTGCCAGTTCACTGCCTGCAAGGATATTGGGCTGGTTCGTATCTAAGGCTTAGAAGGGGCAGGACCCCCACCCGGCCTCCCCCTGGGAGGGGAGGAGAAGAACTGTGCACCGGCTGATGGCACCCGCTCGGGCGTCCCCAGGGGATGCGACAACTCTTTGCCACTCTCGCGCGTTGCTGCATTGATGCGTGAGGGGACAGTTTGAGCCAGATTTCTTTCTATATTCGGCAGCTACTGCAGAAGATGTGGTTTCTGCCGGCAGCTTTCTCGCTCATTGCCGTGCTGACCGTGGTCACGGCCTATTACATGGCGTTTCTCGCGCCCGACGAGCTTCCCTTTACCGTGCCGCAAAATGCGGTGCAGTCCATCCTCGAGATTCTGGCTGCCAGCCTGCTAACGGTGGCGGTTTTCGCCCTATCGACGGTGGCGAGTGCCCTCAATGCAGCGTCGGCTGCCACGACGCCGCGGGCCGTGCCGCTGATTACGGCTGACCGGAGCGCCCAAACGTCAATTTCGGTCTTCATCGGCGCTTTCCTGTATTCGATCGTGGGCATTATTGGGCTTTATGCCGGCATCTATAGCGAGGCCGGGCGGCTGCTGCTGTTTGCGGTGACGCTGCTGGTGGTCGTGCTGGTCGTCACGGCGCTGATCCGGTGGATCGGCCAGATTTCCGCCATCGGCCGGGTGACCCAGACGATCGACCGTGTGGAACTGGCGACCCAGAGGGCTTTCGAGACCTTAAGCCATCACGCCTTGTTTGACTGTCACCTGTTGGAGGGGGAAGCCAGGGGCAGGCCCATCAACGCCCCCAAGCTCGGTTATGTGCAGCATCTCGATGCCGCACGGTTGCAGCGGGTCGCCGAGGCACAGAACCTCACTATCGCCGTGACGGCGCGACCCGGCACCTATGTTTCTCCCATGCGGGCGCTGATGAGCGTGGAAGGCGATTTCGACGCCAGTTGCGTGCAGGAATTGATCGACGCCTTCACTCTGGGAGATGTTCGAACCTTCGATAGTGACCCCCGGTTCGGCCTAGTGGTGCTGGGCGAGATTGCCGACAAAGCCCTCTCACCAGGAACCAACGATCCCGGCACTGCCATCGACGTGGTAGGCACGGTGACCCGGCTGCTCTGTGACTGGCAGCCACCCGATGAAGTGCCCGACCCTAAACACGACCGGATCTTCGTGCCGCCCCTCAACCCCGATGACCTATTCGAGGATGTGTTCCGCCCCATTGCCCGAGACGGCGCTGGCATGGTGGAAGTGGTGCTTCGGCTACTCAGTGGCCTGGAAGTCATCGCCACCAACAACGCATCCTTGCGCGAAGCGGCCCTGCTGACCGCTCGTGACGTCTATGCCCGGGCCCGGCTGGCGCTCACCGCACCGGGCGATCAGGCCGCGTTGGAGGCGGCGGCCGGTTTCGCCAATACCTGAGTTATACCACTTATCCATCTTATCCCCGCGTCACGGGGGCATGCTATGGTTCAGGCATAATCACGAAACTGGGTCACGAAGCTGATCGCAGGGCCTGCCAACGGCGGTTGCGCTTCTCGGACGGGTCGACGAGGCGACATTCAAAGCGCCCCCGGATCGACTCATTGAAAAAGCGCCCTCGTGAGGGCGCCTGGCGCAAAGCGTCGTAGAGGGCGGACGGCACACCGAAATATTTGTAGCGCCGGCCCTCGGGCCCGAACCAGACCGAGAGTTCCTCGAGCTCGGGCTTGTAGTGGATGTGACGAATTGCGGATGACATGGGGGACCTCCTCGGGTCGCTGACTCCGCATGGACGAATCCTGCTCGATTCCAAGGAGTTCCTGCAAATCGTTAAGATCGATTCACAAATGATTCATCGGGTAGGTGAGGAGGGTGGGGACGAGGCGAGTGAAGTCGACTGGCATGGCCTACGGATCGCCTATGAAGCCCGCGACGAGACCGAGGCGGAGCTACGAGCCCGTTTTGGGGTGAGCGAAGGCAAGTTGCGCTATCGGCGCGAGAGGGAGAACTGGGTCAAGCGCAGCGCCCGCAAAATCGAGCGCGGCACTCTAATAGCCAAGATGATGCGGGTGTTGGCCCTGCAATTATCCATCCTGGAGAAGCAGATGAAGGAACCAGTCGACAAGGAGGCCGCGCTGCTCGGCACAATGGCCAAAACCATGGAGAAGCTAATGGAGCTGGAAAAAGCAGATGCAGCACAAAGACCCGCGCAGAAGGACCTGACCGAACTGCGCCGGAAGGTCGCCAAGCGCATTGAGCAGCTTACCCGGCGCAATGATGTGGGATGATGTTTGCTGGTTGAACAACGGCGAAATCGACCTGCTCAAGTTCGACTGGCAGTTCTGGGCACGAGACCAACAATTGCCCCCGCCAGACGACTGGACGACCTGGCTCCTGATGGGTGGCCGCGGCTCGGGAAAGACTCGCGCGGGAGCCGAGTGGGTTCGATCCTTGGTGGAGGAGGGTGTGACCCCGATTGCCCTGGTCGGGGAAACCATGACCGAGGCAATCTCTATCATGGTGAAAGGCGAGAGTGGGCTGATGCGTGTTCACCCACCCGATGAACGTCCCCAGCTGCGCGGGAACCTCCTTACCTGGGCAAATGGCGTGGAAGCGACAGTTCTTTCTGGATCTGAGCCGGACCGGTTCCGGGGACCGCAATTCGCGGCGGCCTGGTGTGACGAGGTGGCCAAATGGCCTGACGGGGAGGCAGCCTGGGACATGCTGCAGTTCGGCCTGCGGCTGGGGCATCGACCGCGGCAACTTGCAACGACAACGCCACGGCCGACCAAGCTGATCAAGCGGCTCTTGCGCGATCATCGGACGGTCGTGACTCGCATGGTGACGGACGCCAATAAGCTCAATCTAGCTCCCACCTTCCTTGACGCCGTCGTGGCGCGCTATCGCGGCACGGTGCTGGGGCGGCAGGAACTGGACGGCGAACTGATCGAGGACCTGCCCGGGGCGCTGTGGCGACGCAGCATGTTCCAGCTCTTTGGCGGTGGCGAAATGGGGCGCATCGTGGTGGCGGTGGACCCGCCGGTGACCGGCACGGAACGCTCGGACGCCTGCGGGATCGTCGTGGCGGGGCGGCTGGGCGAGGGGGCGGTGGTGCTGGAGGATGCGACCTTGCGTCAGGCCGCGCCGCTCGACTGGGCCCGACGGGCGGTTCGCGCCTTTCATGCCCACAGTGCCGACGCCATTGTGGTGGAGGTGAACCAGGGCGGTGACCTTGTCCGCTCGGTGCTGGCGCAAGTCGATCCGGCGGTGCCGGTGCGAACTGTGCGGGCGACACGCGGCAAGTGGCTGCGGGCAGAACCCGTGGCAGCGCTTTATGCGCGGGGCCTCGTGCAGCATGCGGCGGGGCTCGTGGCGCTGGAAGACGAAATGTGTGCCTTTGGCGCCGATGGGCGCAGCGGCGGGCATTCGCCTGACCGCGTGGATGCGTTGGTCTGGGCTTTGACCGAGCTGGTGCTGGACGAGCGACGTCCCCGCATTCGCGGGCTTTAGGTGGTGCCGACAGTGGGTGCGACTGCTAGGGTGAAATCATGAGTCTGGTGGAAAACGAACGCACCAAATTGCTGGCCAACGCGCTGGACCGGGCCTCGACAGCCTGCGTGACGGTGGGGCTCTTGGCGCCGATCGCCGCCGTCATCTATGGCGCCTCGGGAACGGCGGTCACGCCCTGGACGTTTGCTCTGGGCGGCGTGATTTGGCTTTTGGCCGCGGTTGCCCTACATTTGGGGGCAAGGTTCGTCCTTGGAGGACTGAAATCATGAGCTTCATCGAGATTTTCGCATTTCTGGTCATGCCGGCGGCCGTGGTGGCCATCGGCTGGGGCGGCGCGTGGCTGCACATGCGCGAGCTGCGCCACCGGCACGGCCACCACCCGGCCGAGTAACAGCGCGCCATCCCTGAATTGATCGAGCCCTGGCAATAGCCGGGGCTTTTTTGTTGGTGCCCGCGAAAGCGGGGCAGAACGGGATTTACCTTCATGCCGAACTGGTTCAACCGCCTCCGCAGCGGGCGCTCAGCCGTGCCCGAACGCAAGGATTTTGCCGGACATAGCCTGGTGACGCTGAGCCAGCTGGGCGCAGCCAGTTGGAGCCAGCGCGGCTTTGCCAGCCTGGTCAACCAGGGCTTTCAGCGCAATCCGGTGGTTTATCGCTGCGTGCGGCTGATCGCTGAGACGGCCAACCGGGTGCCGTTGTGCATCACAGAAGGCGGCAAACGGGTGGAGAACCATCCGCTGGAGCACCTGCTGGCGCGCCCCAATGGACGGCAATCGGGCGGGGAAATGCTTGAGGCCGTCTATGCCTATCTGCAGACGGCGGGGAATGCCTTTTTGCAGGCTGGTGTGGTCGACGGCGAGGTGCGGGCGCTGTTCGGGCTGCGGCCCGACCGCATGCAGGTGGTGGCTAGCGCCGATGGTTGGCCTGAGGCATATGACTACACCGCTGGCGGCCGGACGGTGCGGCTGCGCCAGGATAGTGGGCCGGTAGCCCAGGTGCTGCATCTGGCGTTGTTCCACCCCATGGACGACCACTACGGCATGGCGCCGCTGGCTGCGGCGCAGACCAGCCTCGACATCCACAACGCGGCCAGCCAGTGGAACAAGGCACTACTCGACAATGCGGCGCGGCCCAGCGGCGCGCTGGTCTACCAGGCGGGCGGCGCGAGTCTGTCAGCCGAGCAATTCGAGCGGCTCAAGAGCGAGCTCGAGGAGAACTTCTCCGGCGCGGCCAATGCCGGGCGGCCGATGCTGCTTGAAGGCGGGCTCGACTGGAAGGCGCTGGCGCTGACACCGCGCGATATGGATTTCATCGAGGCCAAGCACGCCGCGGCGCGCGAGATCGCGCTGCCTTCGGGGTGCCGCCCATGCTGCTCGGTATTCCCGGCGACAACACCTATGCCAACCTCGCCGAGGCCAACCGGGCGCTCTGGCGGCAGACGCTGATCCCCCTGGTGGTGCGGGTGGCGGATGAGCTGACCGGCTGGCTGGGGCCCGCCTTCGACGGCGCCAAGGTAGAGCCGGACTTCGACGCGGTGGAAGCACTTGCAGAGGACCGTGCGGCGCTGTGGGCGCGCGTGGGGGCCGCGGCGTTTTTGAGCGACGCGGAGAAGCGGACGATGCTGGGCGTCTAGTGCCACCGGGGTGTCATCCCCTGCAAGCGGGAACCCCTGTTGCCGTTACCAGACCGAACAGAGGTCCCCCCTTTCGCGGGGATGACACTGTGAGGTGAAGAGGAACAACACCATGGACGAGCTGACAAAATCCGTCGTCGAGCGGGGGGATCTGGCGCATCTGGCGCTGTTTTTATGGGCGAGCGGGGCGAGCGGCTTGCTCGTGTGGAGCCTCAAGGAGCTGGCGGGGGCGAACCGGCGCTTCAACGACTTCGTGCAGGAGATCGCCACGCTCAACCAATTGTTCAACAAGCGGGATTGAAGCCCATGGGCAAGAAGGACACTCGGGTGGTGGCGCAGCAGACGTTTCGGCAGTTTGCTTGGAATTTGGCGGGAACGCTGGCAACGATAAAGGGAGGCATCAAGCCGCCCAAGCCGGTGGGCAAGCCGTGAGTGGGGCCATCTCCATCGATGCCGAGGGGCGGTTCTCCGGCTACGCCAGCGTGTTCAACCGGCTTGACGCCGGGGGCGACGTGGTGCTGCCCGGCGCCTTTCGGCAGAGCCTCACCAAAAGGCGCGGCCGCATTCGCCTCCTCTTCCAGCACGACCCCAAGGAAGTGGTGGGGCAGTGGGAGGCCTTGGGCGAGGATCGCCACGGCCTATTCGTGTCGGGGCGGCTGGTGCCAGGCGTGCCCCGGGCCGATGCGCTGCGGCGGCTGATCGAAACCGGTGCACTTGATGGGCTGTCGATCGGCTTCCGCACGGTGCGGGCGACGCGCGAGCCGGGGACCGGGCGCCGACGGCTCCACGAGATCGACCTCTACGAGGTTTCGATCGTCACTTTTCCGATGATGGAAGACGCGCGGATCGCGCCGTCATCGCTTCGAACCGGCGCGGCCATTGCGGCGGCGACCCAGACCATCCGCAAGTCATAAGGACAGCTTCATGGACATGACCAGTGACGGCCTTGAGACCAAGGCCGGCGCGGGGAGCGATATTGCCGCGCTCTTCGCCGATTTTTCGCGCGCCTTCGAGGAGTTCAAGGCCACCAACGACCAGCGCCTGGGCGAACTGGAAAAGCGCGGTAGCGCCGATGGCTTGCTGGAAGGCAAGCTCGACCGGCTCAACGCCGTACTCGATGGGCAGAAGGCCGCGATGGACCGCGCCCTGGCTGACCGCAGTCGCCCCGTGCTGGACGGCAAGGGGGCACTGCCGGACGGCGAATACAAGGAGGCGTTCTCGGCCTATGTAAAGCGTGGCGAGGAAAAGGCGCTGTCGAGCGGCGTCAATGCCGATGGCGGCTTCGTGGTGCCCGGCGAGACCGAGGCCGAAATCACGCGGCTGATGAGTGCGGTGTCGCCGATCCGCTCCATTGCCGGGGTGCGGCAGGTCTCGGGCAGTGTCTATAAGCGCCCGATCTCGGTGACCGGGCCGGCGGTGGGCTGGGTGGGGGAGACGGCGGCGCGGCCAACCACCGCGAGTCAGACCCTGGCCGAGCTGAGCTACCCCACCATGGAGCTCTACGCCATGCCGGCGGCGACTTCGGCCTTTCTCGACGATGCCGCGGTGGATGTGGGGCAGTGGATTGCCGATGAGGTCAACGCCGCCTTTGCCGCGCAGGAGACCACCGCCTTTGTCACCGGCGATGGCGTCAACAAGCCCAAGGGATTCTTGACGGCCACCACGGTGCCAGAGGCGGGCTGGAGCTGGGGCAATATGGGCTATGTGGCGACGGGTGCTGCCGGAGCGCTGCCGGGTGCCAATGCCAGCGACGTGCTGATCGACCTCGTTTATGCGCTCAAGGCCGGCTACCGGCAGAATGCCAGCTGGCTGATGAACCGCAAGGTGCAGGGCACGGTAAGGAAGCTCAAGGACGCTGACGGCAATTATCTCTGGCAGCCCGCCGCGAGCGCCGATGGGCGGGCCAAGTTCATGGGCTTTGACCTGGTCGAAGCCGAGGACATGCCCAACATCGCGGCCAATTCGTTTTCGGTGGCGTTCGGCGATTTCCGGCGCGGCTATCTGATCGTCGACCGGCAAGGCGTGAGCGTCCTGCGCGACCCGTTCAGCTCCAAGACCTATGTGCTGTTCTATACGACCAAGCGCGTGGGCGGCGGGATTGCGGATTATGACGCGATCAAGCTGCTGAAGTTCGCCGCTTCCTGACTTTTGTGATCCTGGCCAGCTTGAGCGGAGGGCCTGTGCTCCGGTGCTCGGCCCTCCACTCCATCTGACGCAGGCTGACGAACGCCAGTTTGCGGCGGCATCCTAGAGGGACCTCCACCTAGCCTCCCCCTGCGAGGGGGAGGGACTGATCGCGGTTGTCGCCAAATCGGTGCCTCTCTTCTCCTCCCACGCGAAGGGTAGGCTGGGCGGGGGTGAGCCCGCCCCAACAGATAGAAAGCAAAACAGATGATATCCTATCTTCTCGCGGGACCCGCGGAGGAGCCGGTTTCGCTTGTCGAGGCCAAGGCGTTCCTCAAGGTGGATGATGGGGCTGAGGACGGGCTCATCGCCACGCTGATCGGTGCCGCGCGTCTGCATGTCGAGGGGGTTACCGGGCGGGCGCTTCTGGCGCAGAGCTGGCGCGTGGTGCTCGACGACTGGCTCGAGAGCGGCGCGGTCAAGCTGCCGGTGAGCCCCTTTATCGCACTGAGCGAAATCAACGCGGTGGACGAGGCGGGGGTGAGCCATGCGGTGCCACTGGCGCAGTTCCTGGCCGAACCGGATCGGTTGCTCCTCCCCTCGACCATTGCGGGCATGCCGGTGCAACGCCAGCGCCATGGCATCGAGATCGACTATGTCGCCGGCTTCGGCACCGAACCCGAAGACGTGCCTGCCGATATGCGCCAGGCGATCCTGGCGTTGGTGGCGCATTGGCATGAGCACCGCGACGCGGTGATTATGGCTGGCTCGGGGGCGGTGGTGCCCTCCGGGTTCGACCGGCTGGTCGCCCGGCACAAGGTGGTGCGGCTTTGAGCGAGAAAGTGCCGCCGATCGGCACGCTCACCGACCGGGTGGAACTCAAGCGCCGCGAGCTGGTGGATGAGGTGGGCGGCGGGCATGCGGCTCTCTATGTGCCGATCACCCAGCTCTGGGCACGGGTGCGCAGCCATGCCGGGCGGCAGGCCACCGACGGCGACGGTCGCGTGGTGGCGATCTCCCATTCGGTGGTGCTGCGCTTTCGGCGCGACGTCTCACCGGGGGATCGCATCGTCTATCGCGGGCGGAATCTGGAAGTGGTGAGCGCGAGCGATCTCAACGGGCGCTGCGCCTATCTCAGCTGCGCCTGCCGCGAAACCAGCTACACGGGGTAAGGCGATGCATCCAGTCGTGTTGCTGCAGGATGCGCTGGTGGGCGCGCTCAGGGCCGATGCGGTGCTGGCACCGCTGATCGGACAGGGGGTGTTCGATGCCCCGCCCAAGGGCCGGAAACCGCCTTATGTGGTGCTTGCCCGTCATGACCTGATCCAGCGTGACGCCGATCTCGTGCCCGGCCACGAACACCGCCTGCTGCTTCATTGCTGGAGTGACCAGCCGAGCCGGCGGGCGGCGGTTGAGATTGCCGAAGGGGTGGTGGCGGTGGCGCTGGCGCTGAGTGTGCCGGGGCTGGTGGTGAGCTCGGTCGAGCATGTGCGGACGGATACGGTGATCGATAGCAAGACCGGGTGGGCGCGGGCGGCGGTGAGCTTGCGGGTGATGAGTGAGGTTGAAGCCGCCACTTGAGGCTACCCCCACCTAGCCTCCCCCTGGGAGGGGGAGGAACCTGCCGGAGTTTGCTGGGAGATTGAGGCCTGCACCCGGAATGCTCCTCCCCCTTAGAGGGGGGCGGGTGGGGGGCGAATAACAGGAGAGATCGATGGCCGCGCAGAGCGGGAAGAACATGTTGCTCAAGCTCGACGCTGACGGCGCGGGCAGTTTTTTGACGGTGGCCGGGCTGCGGACGCGGGCGCTGGCGCTCAATGCCGCAACGGTGGACACGACCGACGCCGAGAGCGCCGGGCGGTGGCGGGAATTGCTGGCCGGTGGCGGGGTCAAGCGCGCCTCCCTCTCGGGGGCCGGGGTGTTCAAGGACCAGGCTTCGGACGCGCAGATAAGGGCGCTCTTCTTTGGTGGCATCATAAGGCGCTGGCAGCTGGTGCTGCCCGATTTCGGCGTCGTCGAAGGACCCTTTCAGATCGTGGCGCTGGAGTTTTCGGCGGATCATGCGGGGGAAGTCACCTTCGACCTGGCGCTCGAAAGTGCGGGCGAAGTGAGTTTCGCGGCGATCTGAGCCGCTTATCAACCGGAGAACAAGCATGGCGAACACCCAACGGGGTGAAATCGATGCCGTTATCGGCGGCGAGCGGATGATCTTGTGCCTGACGCTGGGCGCTTTGGCTGAACTCGAAGCGCGGCTGCAGGCGGGCGATCTCGTCGGGCTCGCTGATCGCTTTGGCGCCGGGCGGATTTCGGCGCGGGACCTGACGGCAATCCTGGGCGCCGGTCTGCGCGGCGGCGGTAACGCGGTCACCGATGACGATCTGGCGCGGCTGACCATTGAAGGCGGGCTCAAGGGCGCGGCCGAAATTGCGGCCCGGCTGTTGCGGGCGACCTTCGGAGAGCCGGCATGAGCACGTTCCCCTGGGGCGACGCGATGGGCTTCGGACTGGGCGTGCTGCGGCTGGCACCGCGCGACTTCTGGACCATGACGCCGCGCGAACTAGCTTCGGCCTGGAGCGCGCTGCTTGGCGAGCGCCCGGGACCGCTGGGGCGCCAGGAATTGGAGGCGCTGATGGCGCAGTTTCCCGATGGCAGATGATCTTTTTGAAGGCGATTTCCGCGGTGAGCTCGGCGCGGTTTCGACCGAGCTGGAGCGGATTGGCGATCTGGCCGATGGCGTGGCGCGCTCGATTTCGACCGCCTTTCGCGGGGCGCTGGTGGATGGACGTTCGTTCCGCAGCCTGCTGGGCGAGATCGCCCGCAGCTTTGCCGACATCGCGCTCAAGGCGGCAATCAAGCCGCTGGGGACGTTGGTGGGCGGACTGGTGGAGAGTGTATTCACCGCAGCCAATCCGGTGCTGCCGATCACGCCCTTTGCCAAGGGCGGGGTGATCGCAGCACCCAGCTACTTTCCGCTAGGGCGGGGCTTGGGACTCGCCGGGGAAGCTGGGGCGGAGGCCATCATGCCGCTCCGGCGAGGTTCGGATGGACGGCTGGGTGTCGCCGGTGGTGGTGGCGCGGTGCAGGTGACGTTCAACGTGACAGCCGGCGATGCAAGGAGCTTTGTGGCGAGTGAGGCGGAGGTCAGCGCCATGCTGCTACGAGCGGTGAAGCGGGGCGCCCGTGGGAGCTGAGTGCCTCTCGTGACAACCCCCACCTAGCCTCCCCCTGGTAGGGGGAGGGATCTATCGAGTTTGCGGCGGCACAGGGGCTCACTCGGGGGTAGCTCCTCCCCCTCCAGGGGGAGGCTGGGTGGGGGTGACACCCGCGCCGATAATCTTGGAGAAAACCAATGGCATTCCATCATGTGAGGTTTCCGCTCGATGTGGCGCTGGGCGCGCGCGGTGGGCCCGAGCGGCGCACCGATGTGGTGACGCTGGCCGGTGGCGGTGAGGAGCGCAACAGCCGCTGGCGACATTCGCGGCGGCGCTACAATGCCGGCTATGGCATCAAGTCAAGGGCCGACATGGCGGCGGTGCTCGCCTTTTTTGAGGAGCGGCGGGGACGGCTGCACGGCTTCCTCTGGCGCGACGGGCTGGACCATTCGAGTGGCGGCCCGGTGCCAACAGCGCTGGACCAGGAGATTGGCACCGGAGACGGGGTGCGGACCGCGTTTCAGCTGATCAAGCGCTATGGGGCTGTGTTCGATCCCTATCTCCGGCCGATCCGCAAACCCGTGGCGGGTTCGGTGTTGGTGGCGGTGGGAGGGGTTGAGGCGGGCGGCTGGACGCTCGATGAAACGACGGGGCTCGTCAGTTTTGCCGTGCCGCCCATGGCGGGTGCAAGCGTCACCGCGGGGTTTCTGTTCGATGTGCCGGTGCGCTTCGATACCGACCGGCTGGATATCGAGCTTTCAAGTTTTGATGGCGCCGAGGTGCCGTCCATTCCGCTGGTGGAGATTCTCCTATGAGGGGGCTGGAAGCAGGGCTTGCCGGCCATTTGGCGAGCGGCGAGACGACCCTGTGCACCTGCTGGAAGCTGGTGCGGCGGGACGGGCTGGTGCTGGGCTTTACCGACCATGATTGCCTGCTCGAATTTGGCGGCCTGACCTATTCGCCAGCGTCCGGCTTGGATAGCGGCGAGGCGCCGGCGCGGCTGGGCGCTGAGGTAGCGACGGGCGAGGTGCTGGGCATACTGACCGATGCGGCGATCACCGAAGGGGATATTGCGTTGGGGCGCTATGACGGCGCGGTGGTGGAAAGCTGGCGGGTGAACTGGGCCGAGGTGGGGCAGCGCGTGCTGTTGCGCACCGACACCATCGGAGAGAGCGTGCGCGAGGACGGCGTGTTCCGGGCCGAACTGCGCTCGCCGCAGCAGGGGCTGCAGGCGGTGCATGGGCGCGTTTACCAGAGCCTGTGCGATGCGCAATTGGGGGATGGACGCTGCGGGGTGGATCTCAACGACCCCGCGCGCCGAGGCGAGGCGACCGTGATTGGGTTGGATGATCCCTATCGCTGCCTGGTATCGGGGCTGGAGAGTTTCGCAGCTGGGTGGTTTGCGTTCGGGCGAGCAGGCTGGAGCACGGGCAAGCGCGCGGACCTGAGCGATCCGGTGATGAGCCATGAACGCACCGGCGCGGGCGACGTGCTCGGCTTTGCCATGCGGGTGGCCGACTGGATCGAGCCGGGCGACACACTGGTGGTGACCGCCGGCTGCGACAGACGCTTTGCCACCTGTCGGGATCGCTTTGGCAATGCAGCCAACTTTCGTGGCTTTCCTCATATTCCAGGCAGTGACTATGTGCTGCGCCACCCGCGCAACGGCGATCCGCTGGACGGCCGAGCGGTCGTGAAATGAAGGCGGCGGCGGCGGTTGCGGCGGCGCGTAAATTCCTCGGTACGCCCTATCGGCATCAGGCATCGCTTGCGGGCGCCGGCTGTGATTGCCTGGGGCTGCTGCGCGGGGTGTGGCGGGATCTCTATGGCGGCGAGCCCATGGCCGTGCCGCCCTATCGCGCCGACATGCGCGATCCCGAGCATGCCGGGGCGCTGCGCGCGGCGGCGGAGCAATTGCTGATGCCGGTGACCGGGCCGGTGGAAGCTGGGCAGGTTGTGCTGTTTAGACTCAGCGGCATGGCCGAGCCCAAGCATTGCGGGATTATGGTTTCGCCGCAGCGCTTCATCCACGCGCAGGAACGGCTCGGCGTCGTCGAGGCCAATCTGACCGAAGCCTGGGCGCGGCGGATCAGCGGCCGCTTCTGGTTCCCCTGATCTCTTCAACAGCAAGGACATTTCATGGCCACTTTGGCGCTTTCGCTGGCGGGGCAGTTCGTTGGCGGGCTGGTGGGCGGCCCGTTCGGTGCCATGGCCGGGCGCGCCTTGGGCGCTCTCGCCGGATCGGCCGTGGACGGCATGATCTTTGGCGAGCGTCGGCAGCCTGGCGCGAGCGACATTCGCATCCAGGGCTCGTCGGAAGGCGGCGCCGTGCCCCGGCTTTATGGTTGGGCACGGCTCAGTGGCAACATCATCTGGGCACGCGAGCTGGAACTGCTCGATGCCGATGGGAGTGGCGCCAAGGGCATGGGCAGCCCGGACGCCGAGCAGGTGGGCGCCAGCTTTGCCGTGGCGTTCTGCGAGGGCGAGGTGCAGCGGCTGGGGCGCATCTGGGCGGACGGGCAATCGCTCGACACCGACGGTCTGACGCTGCGGTTTTATCGGGGCACCGAGGACCAGTTCCCCGACGGGCTGATCGAGGCGACGCAGGGTATCGCGCCAGCCTATCGCGGGATCTGCTACCTCGTTGTGGAGCAATTGCCGCTGGGCCGCTTCGGCAATCGCATCCCGCAACTGAGCGTGGAGCTGTGCCGGCTAGTCGGGGATCTGGAGCCGTCCATTCGGGCCATCACCGTGATCCCCGGCGCGACCGAGTTCGGCTATGACCCGGTGCCGCGAGTGCGGGTGGTGAGCCCGGGTGTCACGGCCGCCGAGAACATGCACCTGACGAGCGGCGTTAGCGACTGGACGGTCTCGATCGATGAGCTGGTGGCGCTCTGTCCCAATCTCGAGCGCGTGGCGCTGGTGGTCGCCTGGTTCGGTGATGATCTGCGCTGCGAAGCCTGCCGGATCAGGCCGCGGGTGGAAGCCGCAAACCGCCAGGTGACGGGGACCGAATGGAGTGTCGCGGGCTTTACGCGCGACCAGGTTCCGGTAGTCTCCACGCATGATGGCGGCCCAGCCTATGGCGGCACGCCATCGGATGCCGCAGTGCTTGCGGCCACCGCCGATCTCAAGGCCCGGGGCCTTCAGGTGACGCTCTATCCCATGGTGATGATGGACGTGCCGGCCGACAACGGCCTGCCCGACCCCTATGGCTGGGGCGAGCAGGCGGCTTATCCCTGGCGCGGCCGGATCACTTGTCACCCCGCCGCTGGACAATCCGGCTCGCCCGACGGCACGAGCGCAGCTCTGGCGCAGGTGGCGAGCTTCGCAGCACGTTATTGCGAGATGGTGCTCCATTATGCAGCGCTCGGCGCGGCGGCGGGTGGTCTCGACGCGCTGGTCATCGGTTCGGAATTGCGCGGGCTGACGGGGATACGGGGGCCGGGGAACAGCTTTCCGTTTGTGGAAGCGCTGGTGGCTTTGGCAGCCGATGTGCGGGCCGTGGTGGGAACGGGCACCAAGCTCACCTATGCGGCCGATTGGAGCGAATATGGCGGGGTGCAGGGCGGGGGCGAGAAGTTTTTTCATCTCGATCCGCTCTGGGCCTCGCCGGATATCGATGCGGTGGGTATCGACAACTACATGCCGCTGGCCGACTGGCGCGATGGCAACGCGCATTTGGACGCCAATCAGAGCGGCTATGATCTCGACTACCTCAGCAGCAACATCGCCGGCGGCGAAGGCTTCGACTGGTACTACGGGAGCGAGGCAGATCGGGCGGCGCAGTTGCGGAGCCCGATCACCGATGGTGCTTATGGCGAGCATTGGGTGTGGCGCTTCAAGGATCTCGTCAACTGGTGGAGCCAGCGGCACCACGAACGCCCCGGCGGCGTAAGAAGCGCTAGCCCAACGGCCTGGGTGCCCCGATCCAAGCCCATCTGGTTCACCGAACTGGGATGCGGCGCGGTCGACAAGGGCGCCAACCAGCCTAACATCTTCGGTGACAGCAAGAGCGCCGAGGGTGGAAGACCTTACTTTTCGAAAGGTACGCCCGATCCGCTGATCCAGCGGCAGTTCCTGCGCGCGCATCAGCGCTGGTGGAACGAGGCGGCGAACAATCCGCCGGGCATGGTGGATATCTCGCGCATCTATCTCTGGACCTGGGATGCGCGGCCCTATCCAGCCTTTCCCGCCATGACCGAGGTCTGGGCCGACGGCGAGAACCATCGAACGGGGCATTGGCTGACGGGGCGACTGGGTGTGGCCACGCCGGCTGAACTGGCCGAGGCGGTGGCGGCGGAGCATGGCGTGGGACTGTGGGCGGAGCCTTCCCTGCCGATGATCGCCGGCTATGTGTTGGCCGAAACGACGAGTGGGCGAGAGGCGCTGGAGCCGCTGATATCGATTGCTGGCCTACGCCTGCGTAATGACGCCGATGGCCTGCGGTTGTCCGCACCGAAGCGGGGGAATGTCGCGTTGCTCGCCTTGGCCGATTTGTCGGCGGGTGAGGGTGCCGACCTGACGCAGCGGCGCGACGACCCGGCTGAAGCCGCCAGCCGTCTGGCGCTGAGTTATATTGATCGGGAACGCGACTATCTCGCCGGGACGGTTACAGCACTGACTGACGCCGTTGGGTCGCTGGAGCGCGAGGCTTACGCCCTGACGCTCGATGGCGAGGGCGCGCGTGTCGCGGCGGAGAGGTTGCTGATCGCCAAGGGCGTAGGGCGCGAGACCCTAACCTTCGAGTTGCCGCCGTCCCGCCTTGCGCTGGAGCCGGGCGACCTTGTGGATTTCGTCGGCTTGGCTGGCGGACCATTCGAGGTCAGCGAGATACGGGACGGGCTGACGCGGCGGGTGACCGCCCGAAGCGTCCCCGCCGAGATCGCGGTGGCGATCGACCCCGATAGACCCATGCTGTCGGTTGGCGGCGCGGCGGTTCCGGCGCTGCCGGTCATCGTTGCCGCGCATCTGCCGGCTGGGCGAGGATCATCGGCGCATGGGCGCTTGGTGCTTGGCGGATTTGCGCAGCCCTGGCCGGGCGCCCTGCAGGTAACCGAGGAGGTGACGGGCGCTGCGGTCGTCGATCTCGGTCGCCGCGCCGTCGTCGGCAGGACGGCCGCGGGGCTCCCGCCGGGAGTGGCTGGGGTGCTGGATAGCGCTGTAGAGCTCGACCTCCAGCTCCTCGCCGGCCACTTGTCCTCGGTGACGGCAGAAGCAGTGCTTGCCGGTGCCAATCGACTGGCCGTCGAGAATGACGCCGGAGCTTGGGAGGTCATCGGCTTCCAGAATGCGGACCTGCTCGGGCCGGGGCACTTCCGGATCAGGGGCCTCGTACGCGGTGCCGACGGTACGGCCGATCGCATGCACCAAATCTCTGAAGGTCGTAGGGTGATGCTGCTCGATGGCCGCGTTGGCGTGGCACCGGTGGAAGCCGAATGGCTGGGCAGCACGCGCGTCCTGAGGGTCTATGCCGGGCACTCAGACCTCACCGGCACCACCCATGTGGTGAGTTTTTCCTGACAGCTGAACTATGGAGAACTGGCCATGGTGCGAACGCGGTTCGACCTCTGCCTTGATGAGGTGCTGCGGCACGAGGGCGGTTATGTCGACCATCGGCAGGACCCCGGCGGGGCCACTAATATGGGCATCACCCGCAAGACGCTGGCGCGATGGCGCCAGGTTTCCCCCTGGTGGAAGCTGCCCAAGAGTGCGGTGCGAGGCCTAAAGCGGGCTGAAGCCGCCCGTATCTATCGTGCCAGCTACTGGAATGCCGTCCGAGCCGGTGACCTGCCTGCGGGATTAGACCTGGCGTTGTTCGATTTCGCCGTGAACTCAGGACCTGGTCGAGCGGTCCGCACCTTGCAGGTACTGCTCGGCGTTGCAGTCGACGGTGTCGTCGGGCCTCTGACCCTAGGGGCAATCCGGTCGCGCTCCGCGGCAGCGCTGGTCAGCAGTCTTTGTGACCGGCGCCTGGGCTTTCTCGGTCGTCTCTCCACCTTTTCCGTTTTCGGGCGCGGCTGGACAGCACGGGTGGCCGCCATTCGAGCGGCCGCACTTGCCATGGCGCCCGCTGATCCACTTCATCACAGGAGCACTGAATTGACCCTATTCTCCGGCTACAAGACCTATATCGTCGCTGCTTTCATGTTGCTGGCCGGTCTGGCCCAGGTGCTAGGCATCGAGTTGCCGGCGCTGGACGGCAATTCGGCTGGTCACCTCATCATGGAGGCTCTGGCCGTGATTTTCCTCCGCAAGGGGCTGAAGGCCGATATCGGCCGGGCGTGAAACCTTGCCTGGCGGCGGAGCAGAGCCGATATTGAGGTGCCGTGGCCGGAAGTAACAAGAAGGTGTAGCGGCTATGCAACACCCCATTCATGTCCCATTCAGCAACGCGAACCTAGTTTGCTGACATGAACATCTTCACGCATGACATCATAGTGCCGCTCGCCGCCGCCGTGGCGGTGGGCGTCGCCTCCACCGGTGCTGCCCAGGCGCAGTGCCTGGACAATCGGCAGATCCAGCAATCCGTTTCGTCCGGCGAGATCATGTCGTTGGCCGCGGTTCTGGCTTCGGCCGGCATCGACTCTAGCGCTGAAGTCCTTTCGGTTCAGGTCTGTGACGAAGGCGGGCAACTGGTCTATATCATTGGCGTGCTGTCGCCGAATGGAGAGGCACAGAACCTCGTTTTGAGCGCGCAATAGCGCGCGGTTGCATCGTCAGGGGAGCCGGGCTTGCGTATTCTTGTTGTCGAGGACGACACCAATCTCAACCGCCAACTCAAAGAGGCACTGACCGAGGCGGGCTACGCCGTGGACGTGGCGTTTGACGGTGAAGAGGGACACTTTCTGGGCGAAACCGAACCCTATGACGCGATCGTGCTCGATATTGGCTTGCCGCAGATGGACGGCCTGTCGGTGCTGGAAAAGTGGCGCCGGGCCGGCAAGACTACCCCGGTGCTGCTGCTGACGGCACGCGACCGCTGGAGCGACAAGGTGCAGGGCATCGATGCGGGCGCCGACGATTATGTCGCCAAGCCCTTTCATATGGAAGAAGTGCTGGCGCGCATGCGGGCATTGGTGCGCCGTGCGGCGGGGCTCGCCAGCAACGAAATCACGGCCGGTCCGGTCCGGCTCGATGTTCGCTCGGGCAAGGTGACCGTGGATGGTCAGGCGGTGAAGCTTACCAGTCACGAATTGCGGCTCCTGAGCTATCTGATGCACCATAAGGGCAAGGTGATCTCGCGGACCGAACTGACCGAGCACCTTTACGACCAGGACTTTGATCGCGACAGCAACACCATCGAGGTGTTTGTGGGACGCCTGCGCAAGAAACTGCCGGAGGACTGCATCCAGACGGTGCGCGGGCTGGGCTATCAGGTGGCGGAAGACTAGCTTGGATCAAGCCGGTCCAGCCGCCCAGCCGGTGGGGCAGGAGGCGCCCACTTTACCGACCCGGCGCAAGGGCTCTATTGCCGTATCGCTGTTCTGGCTGTCGGTAGGCTGGCTGATCCTGGCTCTGGTGGCGACCGGCTTTCTCCTGACCGATCTTTATTCGCGAGCGCTGGACAATTCCCTTTCCAATACGCTGCAGTTCCATGTGGAGAGCCTAACCGGCGCTTTGCTGGAGACGGGCGACCCCACCAGCGCCGATATCGCCCTGACCGACCCGCGCTTCGGCCGTCCGCGCTCAGGCTGGTATTGGGCCATCCGGGATGCCGACGGCGCCCTTTACAATCTTTCCAACTCGATGGTCGGCATCGACCCGCCCGTGCTGCTCGGGCCCGCCGACGCGATGGGGCGGCGCAGCGCCATCATGGACGATGCATTCGGTACGTCCATGCGCGTCGTGGAGCGCACCGTGACCGTGGCGCCGGAACGCTATCAAATCGTCGTAACCGGCAATCTCAGCGAAATCCTCCAGCTCGTGGACGACTTCCGCGGTCAAACCCTGATCGTGCTCAGTGCAGTCGGTGTCATGTTGGCCATCATGAGCGCGATCGTGGCGCGCTTCGCATTGCGCCCCATCGGCCGGCTTAGCCAGGCAATCGAAGCCGTCCGCGAGGGCGAAAGCGTACAGGTGACCGGGGTTTATCCGCGCGAGATTGCCCCGGTGGCCGAGGAGGTCAATGAGCTTCTCCGCTCCAACGCGCAGATCATCGAACGCGCCCGCAACCAGGTAGGCAATCTGGCGCATGCGCTGAAGACCCCAGTGGCGGTGCTGCGCAACGAAGCCGGTGCCAATAGCGGCCCTTTGGCCGATGTGGTGCTCGGCGAGACCGAAAAGATGAGCGCCATGGTCTCGACTTATCTCGAGCGGGCGCGCCTGGCTGCGCGAACTTCCATTGTTGGCAAGAAAGCTGATGCCACCGCCATCATGGTTCGGCTGACCCGCGTGATGCGCAAGATCCATCCCGATGTGGAAATCGGCTTTCACCGTACGCATTCATCCCTGCCGTGGTTCCGGGGCGACGAGGCCGACCTCGAAGAGATGGCAGGCAATCTCTTGGACAACGCCTGCAAATGGTCGAAGGGCAGTGTGCGGGTGCATCTGGGCAGCGAACGTAACCAGGGCAGCACCATGCTGGTGATCTGCATCGATGATGACGGGCCGGGTCTCAGCGAAGCGGACGCCAAGAAAGTGTTGCGTCGCGGTGTCAGGCTGGATGAGAAAACGCCCGGTTCCGGGCTGGGGCTCGACATCGTCAAGGAACTGGTCGACGTCTATGGAGGCAGCCTGGACCTCAAGAAATCGGACCTCGGCGGGCTCTTGGTGGAGTTGCGGCTACCCGGTGCAAGAGGCAGCGACGCAAAGAAACCGGTTGCTGCTTGACGCATTTCCGCCGCAATAGGTTCACAAGAGCCACTCATCCGCCAGAGAGACGAAAACACCCATGAATCGCATTGCTCTGATTGCTGTCCCGCTTCTCGCCGTTAGCCTTGCCGCGTGCTCCAGCACCGGTAGCACCCGCATGGCGCAGGCGCCGGTCGTGGCAACGCCCGCTCCGGTGGTCGCTCCGGCACCTGTGGTTCCCACCCCCGCCCAGACCACGCAGCAAGCCATGCTGACCACTAGCGTTGCCAACGGTTTCGTTGATCCGGCTGCCTTGCGCCAAATGACCGCCAAGGACTCTCAGGAAGCCAACAGCGCCCAGTTCTATGCACTGCAGTTCGGTCGCCCTGGCGCGCCGCGCCAATGGGCCGGTGACCGCGGCACCACGGGCAGCATTGCCGTGGGCCCGTATGTGCGCGTCAACAATCTTGATTGCCGCGACTTCACGCACACCGTGAAGATTGGTGGCACCGATTACGTGCGCAAGGGTACCGCGTGCCGCGAGCAGAACGGCATCTGGACTGTGGAGCAGGGCGTAGCCTGATCCAACTTCCGGTGTTCGGCCGGTAAGGAATCTTTACCAACGCTGGCTAAGGTTTGGGGGAAGTGCCCTCCAAACCTGATGCGTTGATGACCCACGCCGTAAACGTCCCACCCCATCAGACACCGACCAAGCCACGCGCCTCCGCGCGCGCTGGCAAGGTCGTCGTGAAGCCCTTTTGTGGGCTGATTGACCCCGTGATCGTGGAAGATCCGGTCGCCTTTGTCTTTCCCGGCTCGGTCTCGCGTGCCCACGCCAAGGCGGTATGGACCTGGGTCGTGCGCGACCTCTGCTCTGACCTGATTTCTGCCGAAGGTGTCGTCAACGGCAATTTTGGCGCTGCTGATCTCGAGCCGCTCATGGCCGAAATCCTCAAGCGCATGAAGAAGGGCATCGAAGATGCTGGCGCCGATTTCGAAACTGGCCGACGCCTGCGCGCCATGCTGGGCAGCGACGAAGCGCGTGACAGCCTGCCCACCCTCATGGGAGCCCTGCGTCATCGCGCCCTGCTGACCAAGGCTCAGGCCTTCGGCCGGGCCATCAACAACATGACAGATGAAGCGGCACTCAGCACTGCTGTGCAGTCCATGCCGTTGCAGGACCAGGCCATGGCCGCATTGCTGTTCCATGCCGCCATGGGACACATCGCCAATCCTACCCGCCTGGTCAGTACACTGATCCGTCGCGCGGGGAGTGCCAATGAAGAGACCTTGGCCCGCACCGGGTATACCCCCATTCTCGACGCGATTCTTGCGCATGCGCAGAACCAGATCTACCTGCTGCAGCCCAATGGGGCCTTCGCCGATATCGACCTGACGTGCCGTGGGCTGGAGCGTTTCCACCGGCTGGTGCGCTCGCTCACAGGGTATGTCGAGTTCTCGCGCAATAGCCGCTGGACGACGATCCTTGCAGGCCTCACCAAGCTCGTCTCCGAGCGGATCGAACCGCGCCTCAAGGACATCGTGCCCGATCTCAACCTCGCCATGCGGCGCGGGCGAGAGGGCGCCGATCGGCTGGACAGCGACATGCTGCTGGCGGCGATCAACGGCATCTATCTGCTCTCAACCATCCGGGACTGCCGGGACTCGCTGGCGCTCAATGCTGCGTTCGATCAAACCTGGAGCCAGGCGGGGCAGGCGCTGGAAACTCACATCCAGCGCAACCTCGATCTGCTCCGCCAGCATCCCGGCGATGTGCCGACCAATGCCCGATTGGATGCAGCCATCAAGATGGCCGAGGTGCGGTTCAACCCTGAATATGCCGAGACGCTGCGTCGCGCCCGAGCTGCCGCGGAACGCCGCGGCTAAACCTGATCGGGTTCATGATGGTCGATCACCACCCGGACCTGGACTGCACGATCCTGCGCCCTTAGGCTGATGATCTGTCCCGCTCGTACAGAGAGTGAGAGCAGGGCTACACCACCGTTTTCCACCGGACGCAGGACGACGCCGATAGCCAAAGCGGGATCGCGAACCTCCTCATGCTCGTGAAGCAGGGCGCCCGGTTCAAGCTGGCGCGGTTCAAGGGGCGAGACCAGCCACAGCCCGGCATCGGACCCAAACCGGCCAGCAAGAAAGCTCGGGACCGTTGGCACCGCGGTGTCCGCCGCCTGAGCGGGCGGGGTACGGTCCACAGCGATCATCGGCACCCGCTCAAGGGCGACGACGCCTGCGCTCTCGGGCGGGATCAATCCCAACTGAACGCCAGCGGCGATGTCGATGATGTCGAGCGGCTTGGGAGTATCGGCGAGCGACCAGGGCGCCACCCGCGACCGGCGCGAGAGCCAGCCGCGCCACCCTTTGCGCTTCTCCTGCGGCGCGGGCATATAGCGACGTCCGCCGTCCAGAAACGCGGGCGCGTCGTCGGACGCCCCGGTGGTTATGGGGGTCCCCCCGTCAGGCGTTTCATAGAGCGGATCGATGAGCCGTTCTTCGGCCATTAAACGTTGACGACCGAGGAGTTGCGCAACGGCATCTTCACCGCTTTGCAGGCAGGCGTGGCGGCTAAGATAGCCGGCTGCCGAGCCAGCAAGGGCGACACCCGCCAAGCTCCCGACCGCTTCCAAGCGCTGCTGGTCGCCACTCCATTGGCTTTCTCCGCCGGCCATGTGCCAGAGCGTCAGATCGGGCTGCCAACCGCCCGAGACCACCAGCCGATCGGCCGTGACCGTCGGCTCCACGCGTTCATAGCCGTCCATTGAGAGCTTTGGTTGGACAATAAGGCCACGGCTGCGCGGCGCCAGAGATGCGGCAGCTGGCAGTATGCCGGGCGCCAGCCGAATGCCATATGCCTTGGAAAACTCGATGAAGCGGGAGTGCGGATGGGGTCTAGCGTCAAAGATGCGATGAATCGCGATCCCGGCATCGTGCGCGAGCATGGCCAAGCGATAGGCCGGGTTGGTGACGGTGGCAAAGACTGCAGCTTTGCCGCGCCAGACACCGTAATGGTGGGCGAGCGCGAGTGCCTCCTGAGAGGTGACGACCCCGGGCACCCGATTGCCCGGAAAGATCGGCAGCCGCTCCAGCGCACCCGTTGCAATGATGATGTGTTTGGCGGAATAGTCGTGCACCTGTGCCGCTGGTTCGGAGCCAGCGTTTTCCACGACATGGGCGCGAACCGTACCGGCGCGGACGGAGATGGCCTCGGCGCGGGTGACGACCGTTATAGCATCGGTCGCCGAGATCGCAGCTGAGAGTCGTGCGATGGCTTCGTCCGGGGTTTCTTCTCCATCTTGGCGGCCAAACAGGCGGGAATGTCCGCCGAGTAGCGGCGTCCGCTCCAGCAGGATGACCCGTTCACCGGCTTTGGCGGCGGCCAATGCCGCGGTCATCCCGGCAACGCCACCGCCGATCACCAAGAGGTCTGCCCGGGGGCCAGGCTCTGCCGGCGCCGAAAGCCAAGGCAACTGCATGGCCTCTGGGCGCTCGAGTTCCAGATCGAGCGAGCGGGATCGCGACAGGAGGTTTCTGGCTCTCGTCCACAGGCGCGGCGTTCGTGCTTGGTCGAGGGTGATGAATTCAGCATCGTTGACCGCAGGCGTGCGGTCCATTGGCAGCGCGCCCGAAGGCGAAGCGGCAAGCGCGATAGGCGGCGCGTGGCGCTCTCCCAAGGCAACTGATGCCCCGCGCCAGGTTCCGGCAAAGTCGAGACCTGAGGCTAGGACGGCGCTTAGAACTGTATCGCCGAAAAAACCATTGATGGTGCGACCATTCAGCTGAAAACGAAGCGGCGTGTCGCGCTCGATGGCCGCGCCCGCAAGGGGCGTTCTTCCATCGGCGATTAGACGACCAGGCTGTCCCTTCATGCGGCCACCCCAAAATCGGTCACGGCCGAGCTCGTGTCGCGGCTTACCATGCGAGCGTTCAGCCAAGCATTCTCGGCATCGCTGGCGGCGCCGCATAGCCAGCGTCCGAGGGTCGGTGCAAGGAAAGCTCCGCCCAGTCCCAATCCGGCGAGCACCGTGGATCCTGTTTGCCCGAGCCTGCCAACCGCTGGGGCCCCGTCCTTTGTAAGTACCCGCCGATAGCGGGCCTGACCCGCCTGCACAAACGGTCGACCGGGGCCGAGTAGCGCCTTGAACTCGCTTGCAAAATTCTCCAGTTCCCCAGCGCCCAGTCCGACGACGCCGCGGGCTGCCGACTGGGCGAGGATGGTGCCATTGTCGATCAACTGCATCACCGCGGCAGGAAGGGCAGGTGTCGGTTCGGCCAGGATGGTTGCAGCCTCCCTGATCTGTAGGAGAGAAGGCCAGTCTGCTGGCGAGACGTGTTCAAGGAGGGCTTCATCATCGGCGAGGATGAGTTGGCTGGCACTATATTGCCGGTTCTCGTGATGGATTTCCGCCCCGCCATGGTCGTTCGGCGCGACCAGTGTTGGAGCAGCGACGCGAGTTACACCGTTCTTGTCCAGCCACGCATCGAGTGCGGACTCAAGGGCGGGGCGGTGCAACTGTACTGCGTCGCGCAGCACGATTCCTCCGTCGCCGCTGGGGAGATCGGGACGGGGCACACGCTCGACTGAGACGCCGTAGGCGGCAGCCATGTGCCGGATATGGGCCAGCGCCTCCTTTTCGGCCGCTCCTCGCGCAAAGAGGATCGGATCCACCCGAAACCAGGTGCCGCGTCCGCCGATGCGTGACAACAGCTTGAGCGTTTCTGGCGTGCCGGCCGTCAACAGCGCCCAGCTGTCTGGCCGGGTGACAGCGCCGACAGAGAGATCAAGGGCGCGCGGCAACCGGTAGGCGGATTGGCTCTGGCCAACCAAGATGACGCTCTTGCCATGGGCTGTTGCGAGCTGGCCGGTGAGTAGGCGCGCCAGCGGCGTGGCCCCGATGACGGCGAAGTCGATATTGATTTGGCTCATGCGCCAAGGCTGCCCTGTGGCAATGCGTCCGTCTCAACGCTGCGTGTTTTTGTGGTTTTTCGCCGCATTCGGCCTATAGATGGCGTGTTCTTGCCGCGAGCCGGCGTCAAGCATCCCGGGCCAATGCTTTTCTGGTTTATCGCCATCGCCATCACCGCCATTGCGTGCGCTGCGCTGTTCTACGCAGCCGGTCGGCGCGTGGTCAACGCAGGTACGGGCGAATCCGCTGATCTCAACACCCATTTGCGCGCGCTGTTGGCCGGCATTGATGCTGACCAGGCCGCTGGCAAGCTGGGTGAAGCGGAAGCCAATGCTGCCAAGGCTGAACTGGCGCGCGAGGTGATCCGGCTCAAGGGCGACGCTGGCCGCACGCCCGGCACAACCAGAGAATTGGGGCAGGGGCCGCTCATGGGCGGGCTGGCGCTGATCGCGATAACGGCGTTAGGTCTCTACGCGCTTCTCGGCAGTCCGAACCTGCCGGCGCAGCCGTTGTCGGAGCGCCGCGACGTTGCTGCGCAGGAGCTGGACCTCGACGCTGCGGTCGATCGTATCGAGCAGGCCCTGGCAGCCAATCCAGACGACCTGCAAGGCTGGAACGTCATTGCGCCTGCCTATCTCCAACTCGGCCGCTACCAAGACGCGGCGAATGCCTATCGGCGTCTTATTGCGCTGGATGGTCCCACCGCTGACCGGCAAACGAGCCTTGCCGAGGCGCTGCTGCTGATAGCTGGCGAGGCTGGGTCTACCGAGGCTGTAGAGCTATTGCAGTCGGCGTCTGCAAGCGATCCGACCCACGTCATGTCCCGCCTCTATCTTGGGGCCGAGTTCACGCGCATGGGCCGTTACGACGAGGCGATCACCGCCTGGGGGGAGGCGCTGGCCCTGGCCGCGGGAGACGAGCCCTGGATCGGCGCGGCCCGGCAGGGCCTGGCGGCAGCTCAGAACGACGGCCAACTGCCTCAAACCGGCCAAGAGGCAGAAATGATCCAGCAGATGGTCTCGGGTCTCGCCGAACGCTTGGCGGCTCAGGGCGGGTCAGTGGAAGACTGGACACAATTGGTACGTGCCTACCTAGTGCTGGGCGATACCGAGCGAGCGCAAGCTGCGTATGACGATGCGGTGGCGGCCTATCCGGCAGCTTTCGACCGCGGCGAACTGGATACGCTGGCGCTCGGCGCCGGCTTGACCTTGAACGGAGAGGCGCCATGACCATGTCCACCACGGTTCGGAAAAAAGGCTGGTCGCGCAAGCAGAAGCGGCTTGCGGTCATCGCCGGACTGGCGGCGGTGGTGGCGCTCGCGGCAACGCTGGTGCTTGTCGCGCTGCGCGACCAGATAGTCTTTTTCTATTCGCCGTCCGATGTCGTAGCTCGCGACGTGGGGCCCGGTCAGTCGATCCGGCTGGGCGGGCTGGTCAAGGACGGTAGCTGGGTGCGCGAGGGGCAGGAGAACAGCTTCGTTGTCACCGACGGAGGCACCGACATCGTGGCGCACTACACCGGCATTCTGCCAGATCTCTTCCGGGAGGGGCAGGGTGTGGTCGCGGAAGGCAGCCTTGGCCCGGGCGGCGAGTTCCAGGCCACCAACGTGCTGGCCAAGCATGATGAGAATTATGTGCCCAAGGAAGTGGTCGAGGCGCTGAAAGCGCAAGGGGAATGGCGGCCGGAGGCGGGCACCCAGTGACCATCGAACTTGGCCACTATGCCCTGATCCTTGCCTTTGTGGTCGCCACCGTTTCGGCGATCGGCGGCTTTGCCTATTGGCGCTCCGGGCGGCGTATCGCCATGGTGCTGAGCCAGGCTGCGGTGCTGCAATTGGTGCTGGTGGCCGTGGCTTTCGCGGCCCTCGTGCAGGCATTCGTCGTCTCCGATTTCAGCCTGGCGCTGGCAGCGAACCATTCCCATTCCCTTAAGCCGCTGATCTACAAGATCTCGGGCGTCTGGGGGAACCACGAGGGCTCGATGGTGCTCTGGGTGCTTATCCTGGTGCTCTTTGGCGCCTTGGTCGCGCTCTTCGGACGCCGCTTACCCAGCGATCTGCTGACCCTCGTGCTGGGCACGCAAAGCCTGCTGACGGCCGCCTTCGCAGGCTTCTCCATTTTTACCTCTAACCCATTCGAGCGTCTGCTGCAGCCGCCCCTGGAGGGCAACGACCTCAACCCGGTCTTGCAGGATATCGGCCTCGCCATCCATCCGCCTTTGCTCTACGCGGGCTATGTCGGTTTTTCGATTTGCTTCTCGTTCGCCATCGCAGCGCTGGTATCGGGACGCGTCGACCAGACCTGGGCCCGCTGGGTGCGGCCCTGGACGATGCTGAGCTGGACCTTCCTTACTCTGGGCATCGCCATGGGTTCGTACTGGGCCTATTACGAGCTCGGCTGGGGCGGCTGGTGGTTCTGGGATCCGGTGGAAAATGCCAGCTTCATGCCTTGGCTGGCCGGCACGGCGCTGCTGCACTCGGCGCTGGTGATGGAAAAGCGCAACGCCCTCAAAATCTGGACGATCTTTCTGTCCATCATCACCTTCTCATTGTCGTTGCTAGGCACGTTCCTGGTGCGCTCGGGTATTCTGACTTCGGTGCATACCTTCGCCAGTGATCCGACGCGTGGCATGGTGATCCTGACGCTCCTGGCCATCGTGATCGGCGGTGCCTTCGCCCTGTTCGCCTTGCGCGCTGCCGCGCTGCGGCAGGGTGGACTTTTCGCACCGGTGAGCCGCGAGGGCGCCCTTATCCTCAACAATCTATTCCTTGCCACAGCTGTTGGGGCGGTGCTCGTGGGCACGCTCTACCCGCTGCTGCTAGACGCCTTGACGGGTACGAGCATTTCGGTCGGTGCACCATTCTTCAATCTCACCTTCACGGCGCTGATGGCCCCGCTGCTGATTGTCTTGCCTTTCGGTCCGCTGCTCGCCTGGAAACGAGCCGACATCGTAAGTGCCGCACAGCGGCTTATCGGCGCCGCAGCGCTGGCCATCTTCGTCACCATCCTGATCTCGGCCCTTGGCGGGGTGTCGATTTCGCTAGCGCCTTTGGGTCTGCTGCTCGGCTTCTGGGTGGCGTTCGGCGCCATTGCCGAACTGGTCGAGCGCAGTCGGCTCGGCCGCATTCCCCTGCGGGAAAGCTGGCGACGACTGGTCGGCTTGCCGCGCTCGGCCTGGTCTACCGCCATTGGCCATTTCGGTATGGGCGTTACTGTACTCGGCATCGTAGCGACCACAGCCTGGGAAACCGAACTGGTCACGACCCTCAATCCGGGCGAAACAGCGGAGCTATCCGGCTACACAATTGCCTTCGACAGCTTCGAGCAGCTTCCCGGGCCCAATTACATCGCCGATGCGGGGCATTTCACCGTCACCGCGCCGGACAACGGCACGCGTGAACTGGTGGCCGATCGGCGGACCTATGTTGCGAGCGGCATGCCAACCACAGAGGCGGCCATTACCACCTACGGCTTCTCCCAGCTTTATCTGCAGTTGGGCGAGCCGCTGGACGATACGCATGTGGTTCGGGTTTGGTACAAGCCCTACATCACCCTGATCTGGCTGGGTGCACTGCTGATGGCGTTTGCCGGCTGCCTTTCCCTAACCGACCGGCGGCTGCGCGTTGGCGCTCCCCGTCGGGCGAGCAGGCCTGTTCCGGAGCCGGCGCAATGAATTGGATGCGAAGCCTGCTTCTCGCCCTTGCTCTACTGCTGGCCGCGCCAGTGGCTGCGCTCAGCCCCAACGAGATCCTGGACGACCCGGTGCTCGAGCAGCGGGCGCGTGACATCTCGGCTGGATTGCGCTGCCTAGTCTGCCAGAACCAGTCCATCGACGACAGCGATGCCGATCTTGCTCGCGACCTGCGCGTCATCGTTCGCGAGCGGCTAGTCGCCGGCGATACCGACGAGCAAGTGCGTCAGTATCTGGTCGATCGCTACGGAGAATATGTGCTGCTCAACCCGAGGCTTGGTGGTCACACTTTGTTGCTCTGGGTCGCCGCACCGGCGCTGCTCGCCGCCGGACTCGGCGGATTGTGGGTGATGTCCCGGCGCCGCTCCTCCACGGATGGCGGTGGGCTTTCGCCCCAGGAGCAGGCGGCTTTGGACGATCTCATGGCCGAACCAGGGGACGAGGGGCGCTCCTAGCGCGGCTACGCACCTTGATGCGCATTACCAAGGTTTAATGTTGGGGCAACTTCTCTGAAAGGCGAGGCATTCCATATCTACAGCATAAGCTGTGAGGGCTTCCCCAAGGAGAGTGAATTCATGCGCACGACTATACTCAAGCGTACAAGCCGTTGGCTCGGGGCTTCCGCCCTGGCGTTGATGGTTGGCGTTGGCGGTGTCAGCACCGCATTCGTCATGACCGGTCAGAATGCCATCGCTCAGGTTCAACCTGCCGCTGAGATCTCGGTCGCGCCCCGCAATCAGCAGGAAGGCTTCGCCGATCTGGTTGAGGCGGTGAGCCCTGCCGTGGTCTCCATTCTGGTCGAAGCCGAAGAGTCTCCCCGCTCCATGCAACGTGGTGGCCGCGAGTTCAACTTCAATTTCCCCGACCTGCCTGAGGGGCACCCCTTCCGCGATTTCTTCGACCAGTTCGGTGGTGACCAGTTCGGCATGCCCGGTCCGGGCGGAGAAGATGTGCCAATGCCACCGCGCCGCTTCATGGCTGCTGGCTCGGGTTTCGTGATTTCGGCTGACGGCTTCGTCGTCACCAATAATCACGTGGTAGCCGATGCCACCAAGGTCACGGTCGTCTTCGACGATGGTACCGAGCAGGTTGCTGAAGTCGTCGGTACCGACGAGCGCACCGATCTGGCCGTGCTCAAGATCGAGGGCGAAGACTTGCCTTTCGTAACCTTCGAGGACGAAGCCAGCCGCGTTGGTGATTGGGTCGTTGCGGTCGGTAATCCCTTTGGCCTGGGTGGCACCGTCACCGTTGGCGTGATCTCCGGTGCGGGCCGCAATATCGGCGGCTCCAATTATGGCGACTTCCTCCAGATCGACGCGGCGGTAAACACCGGCAACTCGGGTGGTCCGGCCTTTAACACCGAAGGCGAAGTGGTTGGCGTCAACACCGCGATCTATTCGCCTAATGGTGGCAATGTCGGTATCGCGTTCGCCATTCCCGCTCAGACGGTGAAGCAGATCGTTCGTCAGCTGATCGAGACCGGCTCGGTCACCCGTGGCTATCTAGGTGTTTCCATCCAGGACGTCAGCCGCGACATCGCTGACAGCGTCGGTCTTGACCAGCCGCTTGGTGCAATCGTGCAGGATGCCGCGCCCGATGGTCCGGCCGCTCCGGCAGGCATTCAGTCTGGCGACATCATCCTTGAGGTGGACGGCGAGCAGATCGACGATGCGCTCGACCTCAGCCGCACGATCGCCGGCAAGGCGCCCGACAGCACCGTCGAGCTGACCATCTGGCGTGATGGCGAGGAAACGACACTCTCCGTCACTCTTGGTACGCTGTCTGAACAACCAGCTGCTCCGAGCGAGGAAGCGCCTGTGCCGCAGGAGGAAGTTCCCTCCGGTGAAACTAGCGTTGGTCTGACCCTGGTTCCCAATGGCGACGGCACTGATGGCCTCCTGATTCAGGATGTTGATCCCGCCTCCGAGGCTGCCCAGAAGGGCTTCTCGGTCGGTGACACCATTCTTGAGGTCGACAACCAGCCCGTTTCGAGCGTGGAAGACTTCGAGTCCGCCATCGAAGGCGTGCAGGATCGTGGTCGCAACACGGCGCTGGTAAAGCTGAGCCGTGATGGCGTGACCCGCTTTGTCGGCCTGCCGCTGAGCGAGTAGGCTAAACCGGCCCCGGAGTTCGCTTCGGGGCCGAATTGTATCTGTGGTCGCGAGGGCTCGCGGTGAAAATTCTACTGATCGAGGACGACCGCGAGGCCGCCAGTTACCTGATCCAAGCGCTGGACGAGGCCGGGCACGTGACCCACCATGCAACCGACGGTGACACCGGCTATGCCATGGCTTCCGGCATGGATTACGACGTGCTCATCGTCGACCGCATGCTGCCGCGCCGCGACGGCCTGTCCATCATTGAATCGCTGCGCGCCGAGGGCAACAAAAGCCCGGTACTGATCCTGTCGGCACTGGGTGAAGTCGATGACCGCGTAACGGGGCTACGCGCCGGCGGTGACGACTATCTGACCAAGCCCTACGCATTCACCGAACTGCTTGCCCGCGTGGAAGTGCTGGCGCGGCGATCCAGCCCGTCCGAGGCGGCGACGCACTACCAGGTCGGAGATCTCTCCCTGGACCGGTTGTCGCGCAAGGTTGAGCGGGGTGGCGAGACTATCCTCCTGCAGCCACGTGAATTCCGGCTGCTTGAATACCTCATGAAGAATGCCGGTAAGGTCGTGACCCGCACCATGCTGCTGGAGAATGTTTGGGATTACCATTTCGACCCCCAGACCAACGTCATCGATGTGCATATGTCGCGCCTCCGCTCCAAGATCGACAAGGGCCATGCCACCGCGCTCCTGCAAACAGTGCGTGGCGCCGGCTATACGATCCGCGAGTAGCGCGTGAGCCGTTTCCTTCAACTTGTCCGCACGTCCACGGTCCGGCTGACAGCCACATTCATTCTGATCTTTGTGGTTTTTGCCATCCTGCTGCTGGCCTTCATCGGCTGGCAATCCTCCGTTTCGATTCAGCGCCAGCAGGCCAACCAGATCGAGCGGGAGGTGCGGGTCTTGCAGAGCATCGATGCCAATCAGGGTATCCGAGCGTTGGCCTATGCCGTTGATCGCGTTTCTCGCTCGCCCGGGCCCGGCGTCTATTATCTCGGGGATGCCACGGGTCAGTACTTGCTCGGCAACGTGGCCGACGTGCCCGCTTATGTGCTGCTGCAGCCTGGCGTCTACGCCTTTGACTATGAGCGTGCCGATCCGTTCGGGGAAAGCGGGGACGCTAACGAGTTCACGTCCGGCCCGCGGGGCTATGCGGTTGTGCGCTCTGTCGTGCTTGCCAACGGCATGCGCCTTGTGGTGGGCCGTGACGTCGTGGAGCGTCGGGGCTTTTCCGCCATCATCGTCCAGAGCTTCCTTGTTGGTGTGATCGGGATCATCCTCTTCTCCGTGATCGCCGGCGGCATCACGGCTCGTCGCGTGCTCAAGCGCATCGACACCATTCGCGACACCTCCACAAAGATCATGTCGGGCAATCTCTCCGAGCGCGTGCCGGTGACCAGCCGCAACGACGAGTTTGATGGTCTCGCGACCAATCTCAACGCCATGCTGGATCGGATCGAGCAATTGCTACAGGGGCTCAAGGAGGTCACCGACAATGTGGCGCATGATCTCAAGACACCGCTGACCCGCCTGCGCAACCAGGCTGAGTCGGCCCTCCGCGACGGCGCCACCGACGCAACGCGGCAGTCGGCGCTGGAAACCACGATTGCCGAGAGCGATCGGCTCATCCAGACCTTCAATGCCCTTTTGATGATTGCACGGGCGGAGGCCGGCGCCCCTAGTGGCGCCTTGAGTGAGGTAGATGTCAGCGCCGTCGTCGCCGATGTCGCCGAGCTTTATAGTCCTGTCGCCGAAGACGCCAACATCGTCGTGGAGACTACCATCGAGCCGGAGGTCCGCCTGCGCGCCAATCGCGAACTTATCGGGCAGGCTATGGTCAATCTGCTCGAAAACGCGGTTAAATATGCCAAGCCCGACGGTGAGGGGCAGGGACGCGTCACCATTGGCCTTCATCGCCAGCATGGTCGTGTACTGATCGAGGTGGGCGACAATGGGCCTGGCATTCCCGCCGAGGAACGTCGCCGTGTGCTTGAGCGCTTCGTAAGGCTGGAAGTCAGTCGGTCGGAGGCGGGTTCTGGCCTTGGCCTTTCGCTGGTGGATGCAGTTACGCGCCTGCATGGCGGCACCTTCCGCATCGAGGACAATGCTCCCGGTGTGCTGGCGGTGATCGATTTGCCCGACACCTAGCTGTCCGCCGCGCTTGCCGATATGGGGCGTGCAGGCTATCGATTTGGTATGCCACTGATCTTGCACGAGCTCCCCGCCGCCGATCTCCCGCGTTTCGACGGCTGGCTTACACAACTGCCCGACGGCGAGCGCAATGTTATTGCCAGCGCCAGCGGTACGCTGGGGCCATTGTTTGAAGCGGCGCCCTATCTTCTCGATCTCGCCGAGGCTAATGCCGCATGGTTGGCGTCCGTGCTGGCCGGAGACGCCGACGGGGCCTTCACCGACATTGTCGAGGAAGTCACTGCTGCAGGTCTTTCAGCCGGGGACGAAGCCGCGCTTGCGCCTCAGCTGCGCATCGGCAAGGGCCGTACCGCACTGCTTGCCGCTATCGCCGAAACAGGGGGTTCCTGGAGCACGGCACAGGCCACCGCCGCCCTCTCCGATCTCGCTGATGCTGCACTCGACGCAGCGCTGAACCTGCTGATGCGGCTGGCGGCGGGCAAGGGCCAGCTTGCCTTGCCTCTGGAGCAGGCCAATGCCGCCAATTCCGGTCTGGCCATCTTCGCGCTGGGCAAGCATGGCGGGCAGGAACTGAATTATTCCTCCGACATCGACATCGTCGCCTTCTATGACCCCGACAAGGGGGTGCTCGCCGAGCCGCTGGAAGCGACCAAGCTCTATTCCCGCATGGTCCAGAAGCTGGTCGGGCTCATGGAGGACCGGCAGGCGCGTGGCTATGTCTTCCGCACCGATCTGCGTCTCCGCCCTGATCCCGGTTCGACACCCGTTGCGATCCCCTTCGATGCGGCACTGAACTACTACGAGGTGCGGGGCCAGAACTGGGAACGCGCTGCCTGGATCAAGGCGCGCCCCTGCGCCGGAGACAAAGCGGTCGGTGCCGCCTTCCTCAAGGAGCTTGCGCCCTATGTCTGGCGCAAGCATCTCGATTTCGCCACCATCGCCGATATCCAGGCGATGAAGCGGCAGATCAACATTTCCAAGAACGTCGGGGAGATCCGCGTCGAAGGGCACAATGTAAAGCTCGGCCGTGGCGGCATCCGCGAAATTGAGTTCTTCACCCAAACCCAGCAATTGATTGCGGGTGGCCGGGATAAATCCCTGCGCGTCAAGCCAACAGCGCATGCGCTTGCGGCGCTGGCTGACGCCAACTGGATCACCCCCAAGGCGGCAACCGAGCTCACCCAAACCTATTGGTTCCTGCGGGGCGTCGAGAACCGCCTGCAGATGTTGCGCGACGAGCAGACCCATGTGATGCCGGCCACGGCCGACGAGGTCGCAACGATTGGCAGGCTCATGGGTCGGGCAGATCGGCGTGTCTTCGAAGGCGAGTACCGCGCCGCCCTGGAGCGCGTCGTCGGCTATTATTCCGAGCTCTTTACCGAAGGCGAAACATTGGGAGGCGACGAGGGCAACCTTGTCTTCACCGGCAGCGACGATGATCCGGGTACCCTAGAGACTCTCTCGGCCATGGGCTTTGCCGATCCGCACAAGGTGATAGAGACGGTGCGAAGGTGGCATTATGGCAGCTACGCCGCCACTCGGGCCAGCGCCGCCCGCGCCCACCTGACCGAGTTGCTGCCTAGCCTGCTCAAGACCATCAGCGAGGCTGGCAATGCCGACGGCGCGCTCGAAAAATTCGACGATTTCCTGTCTCGCCTGCCCACCGGCGTCCAACTCTTCTCGCTGCTGCGCGCGCACGCCGATTTGCGGCGCCTCCTGGTGCAACTCATGGCCTCCGCACCGCGGATGTCGGAAGCGGTGATCCATCGGGCCCATGTTATGGATGGGCTGATCGATCCGGCATTCGCCAACGATGTCACCCACCGTGACGTGCTGGTCGCCAAGGTGGATGCGTTTCTCGCCGAGGCGCGCTCCTATGAAGAGATCATCGACCGGGCCCGTATCATCGGCCAGGAGCAGAAGTTTCTGATTGCTGCCGGCCTGCTCTCGGGCACCGTCAGCGCCACTGGCGCGGGCGAACAGTTCACGGCCCTCGCCGAAACCCTGCTGAACCGCCTCTTTGAAAGTGTGCGCGTGGAGTTTCAGCGGCGGCACGGCGTCATCCCCGGTGGGAAAGTAGGCCTCCTCGCTTTCGGCAAGATGGCCAGCCGCGAGATGACCGTGTCGTCGGACCTAGACTTCATCCTTCTGTACGACGCACCTGACACCGAATCCGACGGCGAGAAGTCCCTTTCCACCACGCAATACTATATCCGTCTGACCCAGCGCCTCCTTGCGGCCCTCACCGCCCCAACGGCAGAGGGTGTCCTCTACGAAGTGGACATGCGCTTGCGCCCTTCCGGCAATGCTGGGCCGCTCGCCACCAGTCTCGCCGGCTTTAGTGCCTACCATCGGGATCACGCCTGGACCTGGGAGCATATGGCGCTTACTCGCGCGCGTGTTGTGGCTGCGGATGGCGATTTTGGCGCCGCAATCGACGGCGCGATTGATGAAGTGATGTCGCGGGGGCGGGACTTCGCCAAGGCGGTGGACGATGTCATCTCGATGCGCGAACTTATGGCCAAGGAGCGGTCGGCCCGTCATCCATTCGACCTCAAGCTCGCCCGCGGTGGGATGGTCGATCTCGAGTTTATCGCGCAGTCGGCGCAACTGGTTGCCGGCAAAACCATTGCGCTGCCCCAGGCTATCACCACGCAAGTTCTGGTGCGGATGGAGGAAACCGGCCTGCTCGCCGAAGGCCGTCGCCTGGCCGAAATCCATCAACTCTATACCGCGGTGCTGCAGGTGATGAGTTCGGCCCTTGTCAGCCCTTTCAAGGAGGAAGCCTGGACCGCTGCCTTCAAGGAGTTGCTGGCGGGCCTGACACACTATCCCAACTTCGGAAGGCTTGAGCTCGATATCGAGCAAATGCGGGAGGAAGTCAGCGCCGCTGCGGCCAAGTGGTACGAGAAGGCGCGCTCGCTCTGAGGCTACTCGGCCGCCTGCAGCACGGCAGTCGCCTGGAGCGGCAGGGAAATGGCCACCGTCGTCCCCAGCGACGGGCTGGAATCGATGGCCATGTGTCCGCCGCTGAGTTCGGCAATGGCGCGAGAGATCGAAATGCCGAGCCCTGGTCCTGCGCCTTCACGGGTGAAAGTGGCGTCCCCCAACGCGAAGGGTTGCGAAAGGCTCGCGAGGCGCTCCTCGGTCATCCCCAGTCCTGTATCGGTGATTTCGATCACCACGCCATCGGGAGCGGCATAGGCAGCAAGGGTCACCTGTCCGCCTGCAGGGGTGAACCGGATTGAGTTCTCGACGACATTGCCGATCATGCGGGCAAGCCCGAGACGATCGCCCCGCACCACAGCGCCCGAAGGCTCCCCGCGCAGGAATTCCAACTTGGCGCGCTGCGCCTGTGCCGCATAGCGCTGTTCGATGCCGTTGAGCAGTTCGTCCAGCGGCACGGGATCGCTGCGCAGCGTTTTTTGGCCGCTCTCGAGTTCGGCGAGGTCGAGAATGGTGGCGAAGGAGTTTAGCAGGTGCTCGCCCGAGCTCTTGATCGACTGCACATATTCGCCATAGCGCGCGTCCCCTAAGGGTCCATAGGTCTGGTGCCGCATCAACTCGGCGAACCCGATGATGTGGTTCAGCGGGGTTCGAATGTCGTGGCTGAGATGGGCGAGGAAGTTGGTCTTAGCCCGGCTTGCGGCTTCTGCCTTGAGTTTCTCTTCATGGTAGCGCCGCGCCAGTGTTCGCTGCTCCTCGCGGATGGATGAGAGCAGCAGGTCCGCCTGTTTGCGTTCCGTGACGTCGGTGACCAGCGTCATAAAACCGCCGTCCCGCATCGGACGCTCGTCGATCATGAGGCAGGAGCCATCATTGCGATGTAGTTCCAGCAGGCGATTGCTGTCATCGTCGTTGAGCAGTTTCATGTAGCCGCCAGCGATCAGGCTTGAGACCGCCTCATGGTAGGTCATCGACTTGCTGGTGAGGCTAAGGCGTTCCCGATACTGCGCGTTGCAGACCACGAGCCGCCCCGACTTGGTCCAGCAGGCGATGCCCATGGGGATGGATTCGGCCAACGTTTCGTAGCTGTAGCGCTGGGCGAAATCCGGCATTTCCCAGCTACGGCCGCGCCAGGCAATCAACACCAGGAGAACCGCGAGCCCGAAAGCCATCGCGCCGCGTTGAGCGATCCCAGTGACGGTGGCTTCGGATGAGTGCGCCAGATCAACGCCCGACAGGTCCACCGCTTCGAAGGCTTGTCTCATGTCAGAGCTGCCCTCGGAGACGCCGTTGAGGAAATTTGCCTCGGCAAACGTCATATCGGAGGAGCCGATGCTCTCGAGCAGCAATTGAACTGCCTCGGGGGAAACGTCTGCGAGTTCTTCAGCGAAAGCCTCCGAGATCAGCGCCAGATCGTCACTGGCGTCGTCCAGCGTGCGGACACTGTCATAGATCACGAACAGTGAGGCGGCTACGAAGGCAGTTATGGCTACCGCCGCGGTGACGGGATTGATCGAGAAAGTGCCACAAAACAGATGCGGGGCTGAGCGCTCCCGAGCGGTTACGCGTACCGCCTTGTCTTTGTCTGCGCCGAATCCGGTAGCGCCAGCGCCGGAGGTCTCCGGCGACTGCATGGATTTTCTGATCATGAGAAGGTGCTAACCCCCGCGATTTGCCCTTAACGAACAATGAATCAGGCGGGACTCCGTGTCCATACCTGGCTAGGGGGTTCGAAGGTGCCGACCCGCCAAAAGGCGAGTCGACTGAGTCACTTAGCGGCAGAAGAAAAATTCTTCCAAGAACGTGGTTTAGCTCGCCAGCATGCGGGCCAGAATGTCCGCCGTGTTGCGGCTGAGCGCGCCCTTTGATTGCAGCGCTGATAGGGCCGAATGGGCCGCTTTGCGGCGGCTTTGCTCGAGCATCGGCCAGATCCGGAAGCCAGTCAGCACCCGTGCTGCAACCTGCGGATTGATCTTGTCCACCTCTCCTACGAAGTCCGCCACGAACCGGAAACCGGCGCCATCCCGTCGCGTGAACTGCGTGGGATTGTTCATGGCAAAGGTACCCATCAGCGCCCGCAGCCGATTGGGGTTGGTCTTGGGAAATGCCGGATCCGCCAGGGTGCTGCCGATCCGCTCGATCACCCCCTCCCGTGGCACGCTGGCGGTGACGGCCAGCCACTTGTCCAGCACCAGCGGGTTGCCGCCGAACCGCTCGTAGAAGTCCGCAAGCAGGGCCGGGGCCTCACCGGTCCAGGCCAGTGCACTCGCCGAAAGCGCAGCCAGCCGATCTGTCATGTTCTTGGCATCGTGGTATTGCTGGGCAGCTAAGGCTGCTGCGCCCGCCGCGTCGCTGGCGACCAAGAGCCCCATCGCGCGGTTCCGCAAAGCGCGGCGGCCGGTGCTGGCCGCATCGGGCGAATAGGGAGCATCGCTCGACAGAGCTCGGTACCGCTGCAGTAGGGGCAGGGCGATTGGTTCGAAGACTGCCCTGGTCAATGCCGCGCGAACTTCGTGGATGCGATCGGGGTCCACGTCCTTGCCAATATTGCGCGCGATTTGCGCTTCACTCGGCAATTGCAGAGCCAGAGCCTTGAAGGCGTCGTCGAGGCTCTCGCTGCCCAAGGTATCCCCCATGGCGGCACTGAGGGCTGGAACGTCCGCTTCGCTCCAGGGTGTCCCCTGAATGGCGGCGATCGCCAGAGCCATGCCGACATCCTGCAGGGCCTGCCAGCGACCAAAGGGATCATCATCGTGGCGGGCCAGGAAGAGCTGGTCTTCCATGCCGGCCGTCGTTTCGAGAACAACGGGGGCAGAGAAGCCGCGCAGCAGTGACGGTACCGGCCGGCTGGATACACCGGTGAAAGTCACCTCTGCCCTGGCGGCGTCGAGCACGATCAGGTCGTCGCGCACTTCGGCACCAGAAACATCGCTCCAGTTCATGGGGCTGCCATTGGGGCCGATCAGCGCAAACTTGAGGGGTATCACCAATGGCTGCTTGGTGGGCTGGCCCGGGGTTGGCTGCGTCTCTTGGCTAAGCGTCAGCGTATAACTCTGCCGCTCGGCGTCGTAGCTGTCTTCGGCGGTGAGCTTTGGCGTCCCAGCCTGCAAATACCAGGTTTTGAAGTGCTCGAGATCGACATTGTTAGCTTCAGCGAAGGCCGCGAGGAAAGCCTCGATGGTCGTTGCTTGTCCGTCGTGTCGCTCGAAATAGAGGTCCATGCCCTTGCGGAAGCCCGCTTCTCCCAGCAGGGTCGCCAGCATGCGCACGATCTCGGCGCCCTTTTCGTAAACCGTCGGCGTATAGAAGTTGTTGATCTCCCGATACTGGTCCGGACGGGCAGGGTGCGCCAGCGGTCCGCCATCTTCGGGGAACTGTGCGGAACGTAAGGTTACGACGTCCGAGATGCGCTTTACCGCCCGGCTGCGCTCGTCGCTGGTGAACTCCTGGTCGCGGTAAACCGTCAGCCCTTCCTTAAGGCACAGCTGGAACCAGTCGCGACAGGTGATGCGATTGCCTGTCCAATTGTGGAAGTACTCATGCGCGATGACACGCTCGATATTGTCATAGTCGGCGTCGGTCGCGCTCTCGGGCTGGGCAAAGACCAGCTTGTCGTTGAAGATGTTGAGCCCCTTGTTCTCCATCGCGCCGAAATTAAAGTCGCTCACCGCAACGATGTTGAAGATGTCGAGGTCATATTCGCGCCCGAAGCGACGCTCGTCCCAGGACATGGAACGCTTGAGGCTATCCATCGCCCAGTGGCACTGGTCTTCCTTGCCGTGCTCGCAATAGATCGCGAGATCCACCGCGCGCCCTGAAGCGGTCGTAAAGCTGTCTTTAATGGAGCCAAGATCCCCGGCCACGAGCGCAAAGAGATAGGACGGCTTGGGGAACGGGTCGTGCCAGACCGCATAGTGCATGCCATCATCGGCAGCACCTTTTTCGAGAAGATTGCCATTGGCGAGGAGGACGGGTGCGACATCGCGCGGTGCCCGCATCGTCACCTTGAAGGTGGCCAGGATGTCCGGACGGTCGAGATAATAGGTGATCCTCCGGAAGCCCTCGGGCTCGCATTGCGTGCACCAGGTGCCGCTGGAACGATAAAGGCCCATGAGCTTGGTATTGCCCTGCGGCTGCAGGATGACTTCAGTTTCCAGCACGAAGCGCCGGTGCGGCGGCTCAACAAGGGTGAGCCCGTTTGCGTCGGTCGCGTAGTCCGCTGCCAGCATGGGCGCACCGTCAAGCGCAATGGACTCCAGCCTCAAATCATCACCATCGAGCACCAGTGGGGTACCCGGTGCCGTGTCCGGATGTGGTTCAATCGTCAGCAGCGCCCGGACGCGGGTGTTCTCGGGGCGAATACGGAAGTCGAGATCGACGGAGAGCACGCGATAGGGGCTCGGTGCGTAATCCTTGAAGTAGATGGTGTGCTCGTTTTCCGTGCGCATGGATTGATCCGTCAGTCTGAGGGTGCTTAGTTGTGGCTGCGCCGCAACACTAGATTCGGCGCCATAGTGTATGGTCAGCGGCCGGACGCCACTTCTTTTCTTCTTCTACGCCAATTCGATGGGCTTTGAGGAGAGGGCTCCGCTAGGCCAAAGTCGTTCCTCTGCGCCGGTTTGGGCGTATCGAGCGCAGTATTCGATTTTCCTCCGGTCGAAATCGCACCGGCTCGCACGTCCTCTAGCCATACTCCGGCAAGGTCGGCGCCTCTGCGGTCGACCCTTCATCACGTGGTGATTGCAATGTTGCGTTGGTTTGAACAACGGCTCGATCCTTATCCGCTCCAGGAGCCGGCACAGCCTCCCAAGGGGTTGCTCGCCTTCTGTCTCCATTTTTCCGATGGGGCCAGGCGCTACCTGGCCGCCATGACCATTCTGGGTGCGGCCATCGCTGTGCTCGAAATCATGCTCTTCGGTTTTTTGGGATCGATCGTTGACTGGTTGAGCGCCGCGAACCCCGAGACCTTCCTTGCTGAAGAAGGCTGGACGCTGGTTGGCATGGCAGTGGTCCTGCTGATCGCCATCCCGGGCCTTCAGGTGATCGACGCGATGATTATCCACCAGACGCTGTTGGGCAATCTGCCCCAGCGCATCCGCTGGATGGCGCACCGCTATCTCATTCGCCAGTCGATGAGCTACTTCCAGGACGAGTTCGCCGGCCGCATCGGCGCCAAGCTGATGCAGACCGCGCTTGCGGTGCGCGAAGTCGTCATGAAGGTGCTCGACGTCACCGTCTATGTGGTGGTGTATTTCTCGGGCGCCGTCGTGCTGGCGGCCATGAGCGACATCTGGCTTGCCGTCCCGTTTATCGTGTGGCTCGTCCTCTATGTCGCGCTGCTGCGCTACTTCATCCCGCGCCTGGGCAAGGTCTCCGAAGCACAGGCCGATGCCCGTTCGATGATGACTGGACGCATTGTCGACAGCTACACCAACATTGCTACCGTAAAGCTCTTCTCTCACTCCCGGCGCGAGGAAGGCTATGCCCGCGAAGCCATGGATGGCTTTATTGGCACGGTCTACCGGCAGATGCGTCTGGTGACCCTGCTGCAAAGCGCCATCACCCTCATGAACTGCATTCTGCTGTTCGCGGTGGTGGTAGTCGGCATCTACCAGTGGATGGGCGGCAACATGACCCCCGGCGCCGTGGCCGTCGCGGCGGCGCTCGTGCTCCGGTTCCAAGGCATGAGCCAGTGGGTGATGTGGGAAATGTCAGCCCTCTTCGAGAATATCGGCGTGGTGCGCGACGGTATTTCCTCGCTGGCGCTGCCCAGCATCGTGAAAGACGAACCCGAGGCCAAGGCGCTGCCGGCGGTCAAGGGTGATATCCGGTTCGAGAATGTCTCGTTCCACTATGGCAAGACTGGTGGTGTCATCGAGAACCTCAACCTGCACATCAACCCCGGGGAAAAGATCGGTCTCGTGGGCCGGTCCGGGGCAGGCAAGTCGACGCTGGTGAACCTGCTCCTGCGCTTCTACGACCGTGCCGATGGCCGCATTCTGATCGATGGCGACGATATCGCCCGAGTCACCCAGGATTCGCTTCGCGCCAATATCGGCTTGGTGACGCAGGACACCTCGCTCCTGCATCGCTCCGTCCGCGACAACATCATGTATGGCCGCCCCGATGCGACCGAGGAGATGATGCGGCAGGCGGCCGAGACCGCCGAGGCCGCAGCCTTCATCGACGGCCTTGCCGATGCCAAGGGCCGCACGGGCTACGACGCCCATGTGGGCGAACGTGGTGTGAAGCTCTCTGGCGGCCAGCGCCAGCGCATCGCCATCGCCCGCGTCCTGCTCAAGAACGCACCCATCCTGGTGCTGGACGAAGCAACCTCAGCCCTCGATTCCGAAGTGGAAGCCGCAATCCAGGATCAGCTACAGCTGCTGATGGAAGGCAAGACGGTGATCGCTATCGCCCATCGCCTCTCCACCATTGCCATGATGGACCGGCTGGTTGTGCTCGATAAGGGGCAGATTGTCGAACAAGGCACCCACGCCGAACTGCTCGAAACCGGGGGGCTGTATTCAAGCCTCTGGGCCCGCCAGTCCGGCGGATTCATCGACGCCGAACACTCTGAGCAGGCGGCGCAATAAACGCGTTAGGGGAGGAGCAACAGCTCCTCCCCTTTTGCGCGGCACCTCTACAAGATCGTTGCAAAAACCATCGCAGCCCCATTGGAAGGGGCAGCGAGACCGTTTAGAACGGCGTTGCAATCGATTTCGCTACTCCGACGCGAGTGGCGCGCTGGCGCCATGGCGCCTGCCGGAGGAGCCCAGATGACCATACCCGCCACCTATTCCGCCCTCGATCTGAGCGGCGCCTTCACCCTCACATCACCGACGCGGGATACCAGCCTCCCCATTCAGCTTCCCGGCGATGTTCACTCCGCGCTGCTCGCCGCCGGCGACATTCCCGACCCCTATTGGGGCGAGAACGAAAAGGTGGTGATGTGGGTCAACGAGACAGCCTGGGCGGTCGAGCGACCCTTCACGGCCACGGCTGCGGACATTGATGGCTACCTGACGCTGACCCTGGCCGAGGTGGACTGCATCGCCACTATCTCTCTCAATGGCGAGGAGATCGCCCGCACCGACAACAGCTTTGTGCGCTACGACTTCGACGTGACCGGGAAAGTACGCGAGGGGGAGAATACGCTGCGGCTCGATTTCGCGGTTGCCCCTGAGGTGGCCAAGGCCCGCGCCGAGGCCCACCCATTCCCCATCCCCTTCACCTACAACTACCAGACCAATGGACTGAAGGGCATCCACATGAACTTCATCCGCAAGGCGGCCTGCCACGCCGGTTGGGACTGGGGCATCTGCCTCATGCCCATCGGCGTTTATGGCACCATGAGCCTGCGGAAGTCGCGCCTTGCCCGCCAGGAAAGCGTGCAGGTCGATCAGCAGCACAGTGAGAAGTCAGTCGAACTCACGATAAAGACTCGGCTTTTCGCCTTTGCGGAAGGTGAGGTGAAACTTGAGCATACCATCGCTGGTCAGAAGATCGGCGGCTCGCTAACGGTCCGTCCGGGCGAAAACCTCTTCACTCACAGGGTGAGCATTGAGAATCCAAATCTCTGGTGGCCGGTGGGGCAGGGCGAGCAGCCGCTCTATGATCTTGTCACCGATCTCGAAGGCGAGGTTACGCGCCGCAAGATTGGCCTCCGCAAGCTCGAATGGGTGGTCGAGCCCGACGAGATCGATCACACCTTCAAGTGCCGCATCAATGGTCGCGACATCACCATGATGGGCGCCAACTGGATTCCGGCCGACGCCATTCCCTCGCGCATTACCCCCGCCGTTATTCGTGACCTGCTCGAAAGTGCCAAGTCGGCCAACATGAACATGCTCCGCATCTGGGGCGGCGGCCAATACGAGCCGGACTACTTCTACGAGCTCTGCGACGAACTGGGCATCCTGCTCTGGCACGATTTCATGTTCTCCTGCATGAGCTATCCGTCCAACCGGGAGTTCCTGGACAACGTCCATCTCGAGATCACCCAGCAGGTGCGGCGCCTCTCCCACCATGCCTCGATCGCCCTTTGGTGCGGGGACAATGAAGTCATCGGCTCGCTCAACTGGTATCCCGAAACGCGCTCGGACAAGGAGCGCTACATCGCCAATTACGACCGGCTCAACTCCATGCTGCAGCGCATTGTCGAGGACGAGGATTCGGCCCGCCGCTTCTGGCCATCTTCCCCCTCGCTCGGCTACCTCGATTTCTCGGATGGCTGGCACGCCGATACGCGTGGCGATCTCCACTATTGGGATGTGTGGCACTCGGCCAAGCCCTTCGAAGCCTATCGCGGCATCAATCCGCGCTTTGCTTCCGAATTCGGCTTTCAGTCCTTCACCTCGATGAATGTCATCGAGAGCTTCACCGAGCCGCAGGACCGTAATCCCTCTTCGCCGGTGATGGAAAACCACCAGCGCAACGAGGGCGGCAATGCCCGCATCCTCGAGACGATGACGCGGTACTTCCGCTTTCCGCGCGATTTCGAGCAGATGGTGTTCCTCAGCCAAATCCAGCAGGGCCTCGCCATCAAGACGGCCATCGAATACTGGCGCTCCACCAAGCCGCGCTGCATGGGGACGCTCTATTGGCAGATCAACGACATCTGGCCGGTCGCTTCCTGGTCCTCGCTCGATTATGGCGGGCAGTGGAAGCTGCTGCATTATATGGCCAAGCGCTTCTACCTGCCGGTCAACGTTGTTGCCGTTCCATCAGCCGACAAGCGCCAGATTACCTTCAAAGGCATCAACGACACTGCATCGCCCACCACAATCGGTCTCGAAGTGCGCGCGGTAAAGATCGGCGGCGGCGATCGTGTTGTGTTCTCCGGCAATTGTACCATCAGCCCCGATGCCGCAATGGAAGTTGCCACACTCCAAAGCGCGGACCTTAGCACCGATGAGTTCCTGTTCTTCTCCTGGACCGATGCCCGAGGCATTCTGTTGGGCGAAAACGACTTCTTCCCCAAGGCGTACAAAGCCTATGAGCTTGGCGCACCCACCATCAGCAGTTCCTGGTCCGACAATGATGGCAAGCCCATCCTGACACTCGAAACGGACAAGCCTGCGCTTTTCGCTACCGCCACCGTGGATGTGCCCGGCTTCTTCTCGGATAACGCCGTGACCCTTCTACCCGGCCGCAAAACCGAGCTGAGCTTCTCGCCCCGGCACAACCGTACGGTGACGTCCGCCGAACTTGCTCCCTCGCTGCGCATCCGCAACCTTGCCGAGACCTTCTGAGTTACTTCCATACAAGATTTACCGCCCGTGTGATTGACACGGGCGGCCGCTTCTTTCATCGCTAAGGTCTCCTGCGCACCTCCCCCGCGCCGCATACCGGACCTGCCATGACCGCCGCCGCCAAAGCGTTTCCTGAGGAGCGTCGCCTCCTCGGCATTGGGCTCGCCCTGGGCGCCTATCTCATGTTCACCGGCATAGATAGCTCGGCCAAATGGCTGGGTTCGGTCGGTATCTGGGCGGTCCAGATCGTCTTTCTCCGCTATGCCATTCACCTCGTCCTTGTCGCCGCCATCCACCTGCCGCGATATGGCCGGGGGCTCGTGCGCAGCGGCAATATGCGTCTCCAGTTCTTCCGCGCCATCGCCCTGCTGGGCGCCACCGGGTGCAACTTCCTGGCCGTGCAATACCTACCGCTGACCGTCACCGGCTCCATCGCCTTCACGGTGCCGCTGCTGATCTGCGCTCTTTCCGTGCCCATGCTGGGCGAGACGGTCGGCTGGCGGCGCTGGACGGCCATTGGTGTTGGCTTTCTGGGTGTCCTCGTCATCGTGCGGCCTGGAACAGACGCGTTCCACCCCGCCGCCTTGCTCTGTCTCGTCGCCGCGCTCAGCACGGCCTTCTATATGCTCTTCACCCGCCGCGTAGCGCTGTTCGATAATGCCGCAACCAGCCAGTTCTATGTCGGCATCTTCGCAACGGTGCTGCTCTTGCCTTTTGTGCTCTTCAACTGGTCATGGCCCACCAGTCCCGATGGTTGGCTGGCCTTCTTCACCGTAGGGCTCTTCGGCTTTCTGGGGCACCAGCTGATCACCATGGCGTCGACCATGGCACCAGCCTCGGTCCTCGCTCCGTTCTCCTATTTCCAGATCATCTTCATGTCGGCCTCGAGCTGGCTGATCTTCAACCAGCCGCCCGATGTGTGGCTCTATGTGGGAGCGCCCGTCGTCATCGGTAGCGGGCTCTATATCTGGATGCGTGAGCGTGCGTTGGCCAAGCCGACAACGCCTATTGCTGAGCCGCGCTAGCAGCCTACTTGAGGAGTTCTTCGGGCGACCGGCCCTTGCTCGGCTCCGGTGACTGCGCTGGCCCCTGGGTGATGAGGCGCGCGCTGCGTTGCCCGGTGAGATAGATCCAGAGCCAGTTCAGTGCCACGAACATGCGGTTCTTGGCATCTATAAGGAAGTAGATGTGGGCGAGGCCCCAGACCCACCAGGCGATCCAGCCCTTGAGGCGGATCCAGCCAAAGTCGATCACTGCCGCGCGCTTGCCGATGGTGGCCAGATCCCCCTTGTGCCCATACTGGAACGGCATCGCCCGCGTGTCGCCGGTCAAGCGCGCCCGGATCACCCGCCCCGCGTGACGCCCAGCCTGCTTGGCCGCATCGCCGATCCCCGGCACCGACTTGCCGTCCCCATTGATCATGGCGGCCGTGTCGCCAACTACGAAGATATCGGAGTGCCCCGGCGCCGAGAGATCCGCCTCCACCTTCACCCGCCCAGCGCGATCGGCTTCCACGCTCAGCCACTTTGCCGCCGGTGATGCCTGCACGCCCGCCGCCCAGATGACAGTTTCCGCGGCCAGGAAGTTGTCGCCATAGGTCACCCCATCGCTATCGATCTTGCTGACCATGTTGCCAAGCTCCACCTCCACGCCCAGCCGGCGCAGGGCACCCAGCGTATAGTCGGATAGCTCGGGCTTGAAGTTGGAGAGCACTCGATTGGCGCCCTCGATGACCACCACGCGGGCATCCGCCGGCTGGATGGTGCGGAAATCCCCCGGCAGCGTTTCGCGCGCCAGCTCGATGATCGCCCCAGCCATCTCGACACCCGTCGGTCCCGCGCCAATGATGGCGAACGTCAGGAGGGCGCGGCGCTTCTCCCGGTCAGGCTCCCGCTCGGCAGCCTCGAAGGCCAGCAATAGCTTGCGGCGGATTTCCGTCGCATCTTCGAGCGTCTTGAGGCCGGGCGCGAAGGGCTCCCATTCATCATGACCGAAATAGGCATGACGGGCGCCCGTGGCGATGATCAGGCTATCATAGGATATCGGGGCGCCGTCCTCGATCAACACGCGCTTGGCCGCCGTGTCGACCCCACTGACCGTTGCCAGCAACACTTGGACATCGCGCCGTCGCCGCAAGATGTGCCGAATGGGCCAGGCGATTTCCGCAGTCCCAAGCGCAGCGGTGGCCACTTGGTAGAGCAGGGGCTGGAACAGGTGATGGTTCCGCCTGTCGATCAGGGTAATGTCCACCCCCGCGCCATCCAGCGCCTTGGCGGCAGCCAGCCCGCCGAAGCCTCCACCGATGATGACGACGTGATGCCGTTCTCCAGCCAAGATGCGCCCCTTCATCTCTTAGGCTTCGACACTGCGCCCCTTTGGCTGGCGGAGCAAGTCAGTGGGGGCGCACTGTTTGTCGCCAGTGACTTGCGTAGGCCTCGAACCCCTCGAGCTCTAATGGCGCTACCGCTTCGCCTCCGGCCAGCAGATGTGCGGCGCCTTTGAATAGCATCATCGCGCCCAGGCTCGTACCCGTGGCATCGGCGGAGATGCGGACCGGCACGCCCGTAAGCCGCGCCAGCGCCTGCGCATAAAGCCGGTTGCGCGCCAGCGGACCCTCGATGATGATCTCCCGGCCCAGCCCGCACAGCGAGAGGCACGCTTGCGTGACGAGGGCCAGATAGAGCGATACCGCCGCAGTCCGCTCCCCCGCGCTCAACTGCGCTTCGTCATGGGTCCACCGACCGACAAGATGGGGAAAGGGCCCCACGCCGGGCACAAAGCTAGGCCGGGCCTGGATGGCATCGGAGACGACCCGGCTGTTATCGGCGTCACTGGGCTCGGCGGCATTGGGCACCAGCATGTCGAACTCGCGCCCGCCCATGAAGCGTGCGGTGGGCACGGGGCGCCCGAACGCATCGACATTGGCAAGGCTGTCCCGTTCGGCATCTAGGCCAGCGGTGTCACCCCCCACGGTCATGCAAATCGTCCAGGTGCCACTCGAAACAATGGTGAAGGGCGCCTCATGCGCACCGAGATGCGGCACCAGCGAAGAATTGGAATCGTGGATCCCGCAGGCGACCGGCGTTTCCGCCGATAATCCCGTCTGCTCGGCAATGTCCGGCAGCAGCGTGCCCAACACCGTGGCCGCAGGCATCACATTGGGGAAGAAGGGTTGCCAGCCCATCTCCACCACCAGAGACGAGAACCGGCCGGCATTGGGGACCCACAGATCGGTGTGGCAGCCAAGCGAGGTCACCTCGCTTGCGGCAACGCCGGTCAGCCGCCACGCCCAATATTGGGGGTAAGTGAGGATGTGGGTGACCTCGGCAAAGCGGTCGGAAAAAGCCCGGCTCTGCCAAAAGATCTGTGCGCCCAGATTAAGCCCGTTGGGCAGCCGAGGCGACAGCGTTTCGTTGAACTCGGGGCGCACTGCTGCATATTCCAGCGCCGTCTCTTCGGGGCCAGCATGCTCATAGTCCAGCACCGGCAAGGCGAGTTGGTCATGCGCCACCAGGGCTGCGGTTGCCCCATGCGTGGTGATGGAAATGCCATCCACTCCATAGCATGCCTGAAGCTCCTTCAAGCCGCCAAGAATGAACGCCCACAGCCGCTCCACATCGGCATGGGGATAGATGTCGTCTCCGAGCACCGTATTGGGCGTACTGCGGACGGCGAGTTGCTCATGGGTTTGGGCATCCAGCAGCACCAGCTTGGCATTGGTCTTGCCGATATCGATAACGGCAATCTGGCGAGGTGCTGGCATGGTCTGGCGCTCCGATAGAGATGCAGCGGCAATAGCCCAATCGCCGCTGCCATTCCATAGCGAGGCGCCGTGCTACTTGACGATCAGCACGGGAAGGCTCGAGCGCGCCAGCACTTCGGCCGCCTGGCTGCCCAGCAGCAGTCGCCCGATACCGCGCCGTCCATGCGAACCCATCACGATCAGGTCCGCCTTCTGGTCCTTTGCCGTATCCAGAATGGCGTCTGCGGTTTGCCGCTCCGCCACATGGAGCACTTCGATCGTCTGCTGCCCTTCTGCGGCAACCTTCTTGGCGCCTTCCAGGATGTGGTTCGCCGCCTCCGCATTGGTCCGCTCAAGATCGGCAATGACCTGCCCGGTGTCCATGATCATGCCACCGGCGCTCGAGGCATAGAGCATGGACGGCTCCGTTGCGGTCATCACCACCACTTTGGCACCATCGAGCCTGGCGAGTCCGAGGCCGTGCCGCAGCGCCTTGGTGGAAAGGTCCGAACCATCGGTCGCGATAAGAATCTTGGTATACATGCTGCCCTCCTTGGTCATGATGCGTCCAGAATGCACCGGTCCGGCTCCGCGAGCTTTGATCCAGATCACTTGCCCTGCAATTGTCTACGCCAGTCCTTGCGGGTAAAGAGACCGCATGACAGACCACAGCCCAGGCGCAAGCGTCGATCTCGTTGGACAAGCGCGCCGTTTCTCCGTTGCCCCCATGATGGACTGGACGGACCGGCATTGCCGGTACCTGCATCGGCTGCTGACGCGCGAAGCCTTGCTCTTCACCGAGATGGTCACCAGCGCCGCGGTGGTGCATGGCGATTGGCAGCGTCACCTGCGGTTTGATCCGGTCGAGCAGCCTTTAGCGCTCCAGCTTGGCGGCTCCGATCCGGCCGAGCTGGCCGCCGCTACCCGTCTTGCCGATCAAGCCGGCTTTGCCGAGATCAACCTCAATGTCGGCTGTCCCTCCGATCGCGTCCAGTCGGGGCGCTTCGGCGCCTGCCTCATGGCCGAACCCGAACTCGTCGCCGAATGCGTGCGCGCCATGCGCGAGGCGACCTCCCGGCCGGTCACCGTCAAATGCCGCATCGGCATCGACGATCAGGACACCGAGGAAAGCCTCGATCTCTTCGCCGAAACCATGCTGGCGGCTGGCGTGGCTGCTCTCTATGTGCATGCGCGTAAGGCGTGGCTCAAGGGTCTCTCGCCCAAGGAGAACCGCACGATTCCGCCGTTGGATTATCCGCGCGTCTACCGGCTGCGCCAGCGCTTGGCGCCTTTGCCGCTTTTGATCAATGGCGGCATCGACACGCTTGAGGCTGCCGAGGCGCATCTTGCCCATACCGACGGCGTCATGTTGGGGCGGGCGGCCTATCACAACCCCATGCTGCTGGCCGAGGTCGATGGTCGTTTCTTCGGGTCCGAACACAAGGCGCCGAGCCTTGAGGGGGTGATGCACGCCATGGCGGATTACGCCGAGCGCCAGCGCGCCGAAGGCGTACGTCTCAACAATGTGGCGCGTCACATGCTAGGCCTGGCCAATGGCCTCCCCGGCGCCCGCCAGTTCCGCCAGATCCTGAGTGTCGATGCCTGCAAGCCAGACGCCGATGCCCGCGTGATGTTCCGGGCGCTGGAAGCCGTGCAGCGACCCCGCTTGGCCGAGGCCAGCTAGACCTAGTCCAGCAGTTCCAGCGAATTTCGCGTGACGCTATAGCGGCTGAGCGTTTCGAGGAACGTCATGCCGAGGAGGCTCTGCTCCAGAGCCATCTCTTTTGCGACGAATGCCGTCACGCCTTCGCGCAAGATGCCGCCCACCTCGATCTGGTCAAGCCGCACCCGCGCGGCCCGACCGGTCCCATTCGCGGTCGAAACAGGAATGGAAAAGCGCAGACCGTCCGTATCAATTCCCGCGGCCTCGGCATCGGCAATGGTGAGCACTACTGCGCTGGCGCCTGTGTCGAACACCATGGGTGTGGTATGGCCGTTGATCGTGGCATTGACTTCGAAATGCCCGCTGATGCCCCGGCGGAAAACGGCGGTGCCCCGCTCGGCATCCACCATGGCGACACCGGGCTGCAATTCGCCCATGACACGCCCGGCAACACCCGTGATCTCGTCGCGATAGGCATAGGACACGGCCGCTACGCCGAAGATTCCGACCCAAAGCAAGACGCTCGTGATGAGTTCCGTGGCCCGGCGCCGCCGGGTGAAAAGCCCGCCCGCAAAGACAATCAGCAGCACCAAAAGAGGAATGAGTTGACCGGTCTGGGCCTGTGTAAGCCCAACAAGGCTGCCCGCATCCGAGCTGATGAGAAGCGCGAGCCCGACGGCGACAAGCAAGGCTATGCCGATAAAGATCATGCCATGTCCTTGCTCTTGCTTACCCTGCCGATAAAGGGATTATCGCCCCCTTTTTCAACCCGTCACCGCAGCACGAAGGGCAACAATCCCGTTAGCACTGCCAGTTCCACCAATGCTCCCAACGCACCAATCAGGTCTCCGGTTTGCCCGCCGACGAACCGTCTGCACAGAGCCGTCCAGCCGGCTATGACTATACCGGCGAGAAGAAGCGCAAGCAGCAGCGCTACAACGCTGCTGAACGGTCCTGCGAACACGAAGAGCAGCACGCCGGAAAAGACTGCGCCTACGGCGAAGTTCTGCGCCGGCAGCCGCCCGGCGGCAGCCGATGCGCCGTCCCGGCGCGCCGTGGGGAGGGCGACCGCCAGCCATAATCCGCCCGATCGTCCCCCAACACTGGCTGCAAGCCACACCGCCCCTGCTGCCAATGGATTGACCAGGGCCATCGCGCCGAGCGCAGTCACGCGCAGCAGAATGAACAGACAAAGCGCCGCAACCCCGTAACTGCCGTGGCGGCTGTCTTTCATGATCTCCAGCCGGCGCTCGGGCGTGTGGCCACCAAAGAGCCCGTCTGCTGCATCGGCAAGGGCGTCTTCGGCCATGGCACCACTGACCAGGATCATCGCCGCCACGGCTAGCGCCGCAGCGAAATAGCTCGGCAATCCCACCATCGCCCCACCCGCCAGCACCAGCGCTGGCCCAATCCCCATGGCCACGCTGGCCAGGGGCAGGGCCATGGCAATCCGGCCCAGTTCCGGCTTCTGGTGTGGCGAACTGCCGGTGGGCAGGCGCGAAAAGAAACGAAGAGCCATGATAAAGTCGGCCCACAGTCCTGCTTCCGCGGCTAGCCCGCTCCCCGCAGCAGGCTCACGCTTTTCGAGGTTCTCTGATGTGTTGGGCAGGTCGGAGTTCAATTTGCTTTTCGGTTCCCGATGAGCAACAAGTTCGCACCTTCCTAACACACCATGTCTGTCCCGCCATGCTGAACCCAGCCTATGCCGACGTCGTCGAACTGCTCACCATCTTGCCCGACGGGGACGAGGCCGCAGTTGCTGCCGTCCGCGCCCATGATGCGCAGTTGACCAAACCGGCGGGCTCGCTGGGCGTGCTGGAAGGTCTCGTTGAGTTCCTCGCACGCTGGCAGGGCCGCGCCCGCCCGCGACTCGACAATCCCATGGTGACCATCTTTGCCGCCAATCACGGCGTCACCGATCAAGGGGTCTCAGCGTTCCCGCGGGAGGTGACCGCCCAAATGGTGGCCAATTTCACCAATGGTGGCGCAGCCATCAGCCAGATTTGTGCGCTGCACGAGATCAATCTGCGCGTTTTCGAACTGGCGCTGGAACTGCCGACGGGCGACATCACCAAGGAAGCCGCACTCGACGACAAGATGTGTGCCGCCACCATCGCCTACGGCATGGAAGCAATTGCGGGCAAACCTGACCTGATCTGCCTGGGCGAAATGGGCATTGGCAATACCACCGTGGCCGCAGCCATCTACGCTGCGCTTTATGGCGGCAGTGGTGCCGACTGGGTCGGACGGGGTACCGGCGTGGACGACTCCGGCCTCTCGCGCAAGGCCGATGCAGTCGACCGGGCTCTCGCCTTCCATGCTGGTGCCCTCGACCATCCGCTGGCGATTCTCGCCCGCGTCGGGGGCCGCGAAATCGCCGCCATGCTCGGCGCGCTGATCGCCGCCCGTCACCAGAAGGTGCCGGTGATCGTCGATGGCTTTGTTGCCACGGCCGCTGCCGCCATCGCTCATGCGGTCAATCCGGCCGCCATCGATCACTGTCTGTTCGCTCACGTCTCGGCGGAGGCGGGCCATGCCCGCGCCCTGGCCGCCATGGATCAAAAAGGCCTGCTCGATCTTGGTATGCGCCTGGGTGAGGGGAGTGGCGCCGCCTTGGCGGCAGTGCTGGCCAAGACGGCCCTGCACCTCCACACCAACATGGCGACCTTCGAGAGTGCTGCCGTGAGCGGCAAGGCCGACTAGCCAGCTTCCGAATAAATCTCGAGACGGTTGCGCTTTTCCACCACCGGCGCCAGCGCATCCATGACGCGGGCGCGGGGGAAGGTGGCGATCACCTCGGTGCCAAAGCGCAGCTTGGAGAAGAGGTCGAACCGGCCCTGGTGCAGTTCCATGATCTTCTGCACGATCGGCAGCCCGAGTCCGGCGCCCTGTTCGGCGGTCTTTTGCGCCAGCGAACCCTGTCCGAATGAGGAAAGGACCGTCTGGATCTCTTCTTCGGGAATGCCGGGGCCATTGTCCTTGACCGAGATCAGCTGCCCGCCATCGGCGCTGCGTGTCACCACCAGCGTCACCTTGCCGTGCTGGGGCGTGAACTTGATGGCATTGCTCAAAAGGTTCAGCACCACCTGGCGGATGGCGCGCTCGTCGCCCCACAACCGCGGGAGGTTGTTGCTGGCATTGTAGATCAACTCGATCCCCTTGGACTTGGCGCGCAGTTCCATCATGCGGCGGCAGTCTTCGGCGATGTCGACGAGTGACACCACTTCTTCGTTGAGCTCATATTTGCCCGCCTCGATGCGGCTGAGGTCGAGCAACTCGTTGATGAGGTTTAGCAGATGCTGGCCGCTGCCGTGGATGTCCCCGGCATATTCCTTGTATTGCGGCACCTGATGGGGTCCCAGTAGCTCCGATTTCAGCACTTCGGAAAAGCCGATAATGGCATTGAGCGGAGTGCGGAGCTCATGACTCATGGTGGCCAGAAATTGCGACTTGGCGATATTGGCCTGCTCGGCATGACGCCGCGCCTCGTCCGACATCTGCCGCGCCTCTTCCAGCTCGGCGATCAGCGTGTCCTTCTCGGCCTGATGGCTGATGGTTTCGAGGGCCGAGCCGTGCAGCTGGCGGGCAAGATAGACAAAAAACAGTTCACCACAGATGGCGATAGCCGCCAGCGTGTAATTCAGCGTGCCGCCAATCACCAACAAGTTTGCCGAGACGGTAGCGGTCACGGGCATGGTGCTCATCAGCGTCGCATGCGGCAGCGATTTGGTAGCAAAGGCATTGGAAGCAACGCTCACCAGCACCATGGCGAACATCAGCGGCGTCAACGTGTCGGTGGGCGCCAAGAGGGAGAACAAGGCGATGGTGGACCAAGCGATGCCATGCACCGTCTCGCTGGCCACGAAGCTCGCGGTCCACTGCGCCGCATTGAACTTGGAACTGTCGGCAGCCTTGAAGCGGCGGGCAACGAGCGCCACCACCAAAAGGCTCAGCAACACCATGCCGGCCCATATGGTGGTGAAAACCACCGGCACCCACAGGCTCGCCACGACCGAAAGGATGACCACGATAGCGGCCAGCGGCACCGACGCCGCCAGCCGAGTATCGGCATAATCGTGCATCAGTTCGTAGTCGAAATCGGCGCGGGTACCGGAACTCGACGTCAGCTTCTGACGGGCATCGAGCACGGTTTTTTGAGCCGCACGCTTACTGTCACGCCCCATTTGAGAGCGGACGTCATCTATGACAGCCGGCTGGGAAGCCATTGAACTCTTTACTCGTTACTAAATAAGGCGAACAAAAACGCATTCGCTACGCTGCTGTAAGACAGTACCGAGGGCGTAGTTAACGGGCGGTGAAATCCTGCGGCAGAGATTGCGGAGAAGACGATGGTTTGCCGGCAGGGGCGGGGGTGCCCTCGCCGTGCTGGTGCTAGTCGGCGTGGCCATGCTCGCGGTCTGGCTTGAACCCCAGATGCCCACTATTGCCGGCGCTGCCCGGGTTGGGGACGGCGATAGCTTCCGCTTGGGCGAAGAACGCATTCGCCTCCTCGGGCTCGACGCCCCCGAACTCAACCAGGCTTGCACGGACGCAGGTGGACGCGACTGGCCGTGTGGCCGGCAGGCGCGCAACCGGCTCGCCGAGCTACTGGACTCGGGTCCAATCCACTGCCAGCCTGAGGACCGGGATCAATATGGGCGCCTCCTCGCCCGCTGCTCGCTGGGCGATCGTGACATCGGACAGCTCTTGGTCGCTGAAGGGCTCGCGGTCTCCGCTGGCGACTACGAGCGCGAGCAGGCGACCGCCAAAGCGGCGCGACGCGGCATCTGGCGGGGCGGCTTCGATCTCCCGCGCAACTGGCGTGATGAGCATCCTCGCGGGCAGGGCGGCAACGGCTGGCTCAGCCTATTTGGGTTCTAAGCGGGCGCACGCAAGATTATTGCGGAGTTCAGCACGATGTGGCACTTAGTGGGGCATAATCACCATAGATTTTGCCGTTCTGGAAAATCTCATTTCGCGGGGGCGATTTGCTTTGGACAAGATCGACAGGAAGATACTGACCCTCCTGCAGAAAGACGCGACCATGCCGGTGGCCGAAATCGGCCGCAAAGTCGGCCTCTCCACCACCCCCTGCTGGCGCCGCATCCAGAAGATGGAAGAAGACGGCGTTATTCAGCGCCGCGTTGCCGTGCTCGACCCGGTCAAGGTCAATGTCGGTGTTACGGTCTTCGTCTCGGTCAAGACCAATGAGCACAACGACGCCTGGATGCGAAAATTCGCAGGCGTAATCGACGAATTTCCGGAGGTGGTGGAATTCTACCGCATGAGCGGCGATGTCGACTATCTCATGCGTGTGGTGGTGCCCGACATCGGCGCCTACGACGCCTTCTACAAGCGCCTGATCAGCAAGATCAATCTGACCGATGTGAGCTCGGCCTTTGCCATGGGCCAGATCAAGTATACGACCGCCCTGCCGCTCGACTTCGCCCGCATTGTGGACGACGACAAATGAGCCTGCTCGGTTTCGAACATATCGGCATGACTGCCGGCGACCTTGATCGGACCATCGCCTTCTATTGCGACCTGCTGGGCTTGCGGCTGGTTTTGCGTAAGGGCCAGGCGAGCGGCGAACTGGCGTTCCTGGACGCCGGCGGCGGCATGCTGGAGATATTCTCACCCGCGGAGCCGGTTACGCCAACGCGCGATGTGCCAGCCGGTGAGGCCGGCATGCGCCACATGACGTTCGCCTTCGATGATGTCGATGCTTTGGTGGCCAAGCTCGAAGCTGCCGGCGTGCCGATCGTTGAGCGGCCGCGAGCCGCCCACAATACCGAGCTCATCCAGCGCGTCGCCTTCTGCCGGGATCCTGATGGCACCCTGGTCGAGCTGATCGAGCGCACGCCAAACCGCCGCATCTCCTAGGGTCAGGCGCGAATCGCAACGATTCGCACCGTCGCGGATTATTCGGGATCGAACTCCTTCGAGGATCCGGAGCCCTGGTGCCGATGAACGTACTTGTCGTTGAGGATGAATGGCTGACCGCCTCCGACTTTACTTCGGTGCTACGCGAAGCCAGGCACGCAATCGTTGGTCCCACCCCCTCGGTCTCGCGCGCTCTTGAGCTGCTCGACGCCAACAGGGTGGACTTTGCCCTGGTGGACTTTGAACTGCGCGGCGCCAGCGGCGCGCCGGTGATCGAGAGCCTTGAAGCCGCGCACATCCCTTATCTGATTGTTACCGGACACCCTGCCGAAGACCTGCCGGAGCGGCTGCGCGGTAGCGTCGAGAACAAGCCAATCGATGCCGCAACCCTGTTGCGCCGCATCGATGAGCTCGTCGCCGAAACCGACGAACCGGCCGAGGCCCACTAGCCCCCCGTCATGCTCATGTGCCGGCCCAGGGTGGGTTGCGGCTGGGCGCGGTCGATCACGAAGTCATGTCCCTTGGGCTTGATTAGCATGGCCCGATCGAGCGCCGCATCGAGGCCCTCCATCCCCCCGTCGCGTAGGGCATCGCGCAAATTGACCTGATCTTCCTGCCCCAGACAGAGGAACAACTGCCCCGTGGCCGTGAGGCGCACGCGATTACAACTCTCGCAGAAATTGTGGCTCATCGGCGTGATGAAGCCGAGAATGCCGCTAGTCTCGCTGACATGAACATAGCGTGCCGGCCCGCCGGTCCGCTTGTCGATCCGCGTCAGCGTATAGCGGCGGGTCAGCTTGTCATGCAGTTCACGCAAGGGCAGGTAGGTGTCGACGCGATCGATGCCCACCTCGCCCAGCGGCATGCCTTCGATGAGGGTCAGCCCCATCCCCTGGCCATGCGCCCAGGCCATCATAGGCTCGATCTCGTCTTCGTTCACCCCGGCCATGGCGACCATGTTGATCTTGAGCTCGAGCCCGGCCCCGCGCGCTGCCTCGATCCCGCTCAGCACGTCGGCCAGCCGCCCGCGCCGAGTGATGGCGGCAAAGCGCTCTGCATCAAGGGTGTCGAGCGAGACATTGATCCGGCGCACCCCGGCCCGCGCCAGCGCTTCGGCATTTTTGGCCAATTGGCTGCCATTGGTGGTCAGCGTCAGCTCGTCGAGCCCCTTGCCCAGATGCCCGCCCAGTGTCCGCACCAGGTCCATGATGTCCCGGCGCACCAGGGGCTCGCCGCCTGTCAGCCGCAGCTTGGTGGTGCCGCGCGCCACGAACGCCGCGGCGATGGTCTCGATTTCCTCGAAGCTCAGCACCTCCCGCTTGGGCAGGAAACTCATCTCCTCGGCCATGCAATAGACGCAGCGGAAATCGCATCGATCGGTGACCGAGATGCGCAGATACGAGACCGTGCGTCCAAAGCGGTCGACCAGCGGGCGGGAGAGCGGAGCATTCATTGTGCAAATCTAGCGCCTGCGGCAGGCAAATACAAAGCACCCCGAAATAAAAAGGCCGCCCAGAAAGCGGCCTTTGATCACGAAGAGGATAGGCATCTAGTGATTGACGACGATCCGGGCGCCGACCTTCACGCGCTCATAGAGGTCAACGACGTCATCATTGGTGAGGCGAATGCAGCCAGACGACACAGCTTGGCCAATTGACCAGGGTTCGGACGTGCCATGCACGCGATAGAGGGTGGAGCCGATATAAAGTGCCCGCGCACCGAGCGGATTGTCCGGCCCGCCCGGCATATAGGCCGGCAGGTCGGGGACGCGCTTGCGCATCGCCGGAGGCGGGGTCCAGCCCGGCCACTCGGCCTTGCGGGTAATGCGGTGGGTGCCCGACCAGGTGAAGCCGTCGCGGCCAACCCCGATGCCGTATTTAAGAGCCTTGCCGTCTTCCAGCACCAAATAGAGGCGGCGCTCGTCGGTTTCGATGACGATAGTGCCGGGCTGGTGCTTGGTCGCGTAGTCGACAACCTCTTTGCGGATCGGTGTGTAGCCACGCCCGCGGCTCTGCGCCACGGCGGGCTCTTCCCAGGTGTTGGTATCTGGATTGTAGACCCGCGCCGCAATGCTGGGCATCACACTGGTGGCAGCTAAGACGATCGACAGCACCAATGCTATCGCAGACTTCCACTTGAACATCAGACGACTTGGCCTCTTAAGTACAACGGACGAGGGAGACCCCCGCCGAAAGAATTCGGGTTGCTTAGACGCTTTGTGACTCGGCGAGAAGAGCGGAGACACAGATCCGACACACTTGCTCCAGCATCACTGAAATGTGTTGCCGGGAGGTTACAGTGGGTGTTCACCAATCCGTGAAACCGCCGCAGTCCCGAAGTTGACAGGCCTCTACGAGGCTGCAATTTGGCATCAAACAGGGGCAGGGGAGCCAGCATGAGCGAGGAACTGAAACGCGTCGCCGCCGAATCGGCGTTGTCCGAGCTCCAGCCAGGCATGCGCTTGGGGCTCGGCACGGGCTCGACGGCCCGCCATTTCGTCGATCTGCTCGGCCAAAAGGTCGCCGAGGGTTTCGACTGCATCTGCGTGCCGACGTCCGAAGCGACCGCTCGTCAAGCCGAGGGCCTTGGCATTCCCCTGTCCGATCTTGAAACGCTGGTGCAGCTGGACGTGACAGTCGACGGTGCCGACGAGCTCGACACCGATCTCAATCTCATCAAGGGCGGTGGTGGTGCGCTCCTGCGCGAGAAGATCGTTGCGGCCGCCTCCGACCGGATGATCGTTATCGCCGATGGCGGCAAGCTGGTCGACACGCTCGGCCGATATCCGCTGCCTATCGAGGTCAACCGCTTCGGTCTGGGCGCCACGCGCCGGGCGCTCGAGGCGGTACTGGCCAGCCATGGCGCTCAAGGTGGCCTGGAGCTCCGCCAGAGCGGGGAGGGAGACCCCTTCGTCACCGATGGCGGGCACCTCATCCTGGATGCATTTTTTGGCCGCATTTCGCAGCCAGAAGCGCTCTCGCGTGACCTGCTCGATATTGCCGGTGTGGTGCAGCATGGGCTGTTTCTGCATCTGTGTGACAGGGCTTATGTGGCCACGCCGGATGGCGTAAGAACGCTGACGAAGTAGCATTTCTCGGGACACGGATGGGGTATTCGACAATGACCGGTGTGAAGACGCGCGCGAAGGCGATGATGATGGTGGCGCTTGGCGCGGGTATGCTGGCCTTTGCAAGCCCCGCAGTGGCGCAGGAGGTGGCGCCCGACCAGTTGGCGCTGGCGCGGCAATATGTCGACCTGACCGATCGTTCGGCGGTCTACGAGGTGACCCTTGTCCAGACTGGCATCGATGCTATGCGCCAGATCATCCAGCAGAACCCCGAAATCGTCGAGCAGACTGACGCTGCCATCAGCAAGGTGCTCGAGAACTATCGTGGCCGCAAAGGCGAGCTGCTCGACCAGTTCGCGCGCATCTATGCAGTGCGCTTCACCACGGAAGAACTCCAACAGATCGTGGACTTCTACGAATCCCCGGTTGGTCAGAAGCTCGCTCAGACCAATGCAGAGGCCAATCAGGATCTCCAACGCGTCCTGCAGGTCTTCACCAACAACCTGCAGCGCGAGTTCTTCGCGCAGGTCCGCGCTGAACTGCGCGCCCAGGGTATCGAGCTCTAAATTCCTCTCAAAGAACTTGACCGGAGACCTCGCCTTGTGCGGGGTCTTTTTTTATGCGAAGCGCCTTCCCATGTTCATCGTCTATTGCCGATGAAGCCAGCAGGAGTATGCCATGACCGACTACGACCTCCTCGTTATTGGTGCCGGCTCGGGCGGCGTGCGCGCGGCGCGCATGGCGGCGACCTACGGTGCCAAGGTAGCCGTGGTCGAGGAATACCGCGTCGGCGGCACCTGCGTCATTCGCGGCTGCGTCCCCAAGAAGCTCTATGTCTATGCGGCGCGCTTCAACGACATGTTCGATGTCGCGTCGAGCTTCGGCTGGCAGGTAGACGCACGTTTTGATTGGTCGACCCTGGTCGCCAACAAGGAAAGGGAAATCACCCGGCTTGAGTCGGGCTATACCGCCAATCTCGAAAAGCCGGGCGTCGAAATCATCAAGGATCGAGCGGTCGTCACCGGCCCCAACAGCATCCATCTGGTAGGCGGCAAGCGTGATTTAACCACCCGTTACCTCTTGATCGCAACCGGCGCGCATCCTTTCATTCCACATATTCCGGGGGCGGAGTTGGGCATCACCTCCAACGAAGCCTTCGACATGGAAAAGCTGCCCCATTCGATATTGATCGAAGGCGGCGGCTATGTTGCCGTGGAGTTTGCGACCATCTTTGCTGGTCTGGGCGTCGATACGACCATCGTCTACCGGGGTGATTGCATCCTGCGCCACTTCGACGAGGACATGCGGCGGGGCCTCGAAGCCGGGCTGACGGACCGCGGCATCCGCCTCATCTACCAGACCAACGTCAATTCGCTCACTCAGGCCGGAAATGACGTCATGGCGCACTTCTCCGACGGCGTCTCGGCCCCGTTTGGCGCGGTCATGTTTGCCACCGGGCGCGTGTCCAACACGCGTGGGCTGGGCCTCGAAACTGCCGGCGTCGAACTGACGGCCGGCGGCGCCATCGCTGTTGACGCTTTTTCGCAGTCCTCCTGCCCTTCGATCTACGCAGTCGGCGACGTTACCGGACGCGCGCAACTCACCCCCGTGGCGATCCGTGAAGGCTGGTATTTCGCCGAAACCGTCTTCAACAATAATCCGCTGGCAGTCGATCACTCGCTGATCCCCACCGCGGTATTCTCCGATCCAGAGATCGGCGCCGTTGGCCTCACCGAAGCGGAGGCGGCTACCCATGGTGACATCGATGTTTACGTCGCCCGCTTCCGCCCGATGATCAACACGCTCTCGACCCGCACAGAGCGCATGATCCTCAAGCTCATCACCGAAAAGGACGGGGGTAGGGTGCTCGGTTGCCATATCCTGGGGCCCGGCGCCGCCGAGATGGCGCAGTTGGTGGCCGTGCCCATGGGCATGAAGGCCAGCAAGGCCGATTTTGATCGTGCCATGGCCCTCCACCCCAGCGCCGCCGAGGAACTGGTTACCTTCAAGAGCCCCACCTACATCTACCGCAACGGCGAAAAGCACGTCGGTTAGCCGCCTCTCCCTTTCTTTACCTCCCCCTACCAGGGGGAGGCCGGGTGGAGGCCTCAACGGCGTGCGGGGATCCGGATGGAAGGGAGGGCGCCATTCTGGCCAAGGCGGCGCTTCGGCACGCCATCGTGTCTCCTTTGCGCTTGGCAGGGGCGGCGCTGATTGCTATCTCGGCCGGGCGACACCGCGTGAGGACAAACGATGAGCACCTGGACCCCGAGTAGCTGGCGCGACAAGCCCATTTCCCAGGTGCCGGCCTATCCCGATCCGGTGGCGCTGGCAGATGCCGAGCGGCAACTCTCCACCTTTCCGCCGCTGGTCTTTGCCGGCGAGGCGCGTGACCTCAAGGGCAAGTTGGCCGCTGTTGCCCGTGGTGAGGCCTTCCTGCTCCAGGGCGGCGATTGCGCCGAGAGTTTCGCCGAGCATGGCGCCGACCACATCCGCGATTTCTTCCGCGTCTTCCTCCAGATGGCGGTGGTGCTGACCCACGGCGCCTCCAAGCCCGTGGTGAAGGTCGGTCGCGTTGCCGGCCAGTTCGCCAAGCCCCGCTCGTCGGACACCGAGACCATCGACGGGGTCGAACTCCCGAGCTATCGCGGCGATATCATCAATTCCATCGAGTTCGCCGAAGGTGCCCGCATTCCCGATCCAGATCGGCTGTTGCAGGCCTACCGGCAGTCGGCAGCGACGCTCAATCTCCTCCGCGCCTTCGCTTCGGGTGGCTACGCCGATCTCACGCGTATCCATGAGTGGACCGTCGGGTTCATGAAGGGCTCGAACTGGTTTCCCCGCTACGAGGAAGTCGCCCGCAAGATTGACGATGCCATCACCTTCATGTCCGCGCTTGGACTCACGCCCGAGAACACGCCGGCCCTGCGCCAGACCAGCTTCTTCACCAGCCATGAAGCGCTGCTCCTGGGCTACGAAGAGGCGCTGACCCGCCGCGACTCCATCACCAATGATTGGTACGCCACCTCCGGGCACATGCTCTGGATCGGTGACCGCACCCGTCAGCCCGACGCCGCCCATGTCGAGTACTTCGCCGGCATCCGGAACCCCATCGGAATCAAATGCGGCCCCTCGCTCAGCAGCGACGATCTGCTGCGCTTGCTCGATCGCCTGAACCCGACGGATGAAGCGGGCCGTATTACGCTTATCGGTCGCTTCGGCGCCGACAAGGTGCAGGACCACCTGCCGCGCCTCATCGAAACCGTCCAGCGCGCCGGCCGCACCGTCGTCTGGTGCTCAGACCCGATGCACGGCAACACCATCAAGGCGTCGACCGGCTTTAAGACCCGGCCCTTCGATCGGGTACTGTCAGAGGTGAAGTCGTTCTTCGAAGTGCACCGCGAGATGGGCACCTATGCGGGTGGTGTCCACATCGAAATGACCGGCGACGACGTCACCGAATGCGTCGGCGGCGTCGCGGCGGTTACCGAGGCCACCTTGTCGGATCGCTACCATACCTATTGCGACCCTCGTCTCAATGCCAGCCAAGCGCTCGAGCTGGCGTTTCTGGTAGCCGAAGAGGTGCATGCACAAAAGCCGCCCCACCAGAACCGGATTGCCGGGGAGTAGAAAACGCTGCGTTTTAAGCAGGTTACAGCTACCACGACTGTGCTATGCTATGGCGCTCCGTCGTCCAAACTGACAGAGTGATGCATGCCCAAATCGCTGTTTCCTGCAGCTAGTCCGGAGCGCCGTGCGCAGCTTGAGTGCGACCCAACTCTGAAGCTGCTCAACGACTATGATTGGACGGCCAATCCACTTGGTCCCATCCCCGCCTGGCCTGAAAGCCTGCGCGGTGCCGTGCGCGTCATGATGATCTCTACCACGCCCATGGCGATGATGATCGGCGAGGCGGGTATCCTCGTCTACAACAATGCCTATGCAGATTTCGCCGGTGCCCGGCATCCCAAGATATTCGGCATGCCGGCGAGCGAAGCCTGGCCGGAAGTGACCGAATTCATTCAGGAAAAGATGGCGGCTGGGCTGCTTGGCGAGAGCCAGATCCTGCATGATCAGGAACTAGTACTTGATCGGTTCGGTCAGCCTGAATCTGTATGGATGAACCTACACTACAGCCCGGTGCTGGACGAAGCGGGGGAGCCCATCGGCACCCTCACCATCGTGCATGAAACAACAGACCGTGTCATGGCTGAGCGGGCGCTGGCGCGTAGCGAGGAGCGGCTTTCCCTTGCGTTGAGCGGAACCAGCTTGGTCGGCACCTGGGACTGGGACGTCGCAAACGACCTTGTCACTGCTGACGACCGGTTTGCCGAACTCTACAATCTGGATCCGCTGCGAGCCGGCCTCGGTGTGCCCCTGAACGACTTCACTCAAGCTATTCACCCCGATGACCGGGTTCGGGTGCGCGAGGAGATTACCGCGAGCCTGGAGCGGGCGGAGCCTTTTCGGTCGCAATATCGGCTCGTCGGTGAAGACGGTCAGATCCGCTGGGTCGTCGCGTCCGGTCGTCCTCGCACCGACGGGGCGGGGGTGGTGCAGCGTTTCCCCGGTGTGGTCATCGACATCACCGAGCAGCGCCGCGTCACCGAAGCGCTGGCCGAAAGCGAGTTGCGCTTTCGCACACTTGCCGACACTATGCCGCAAATGGTCTGGTCGACCACTGCCGACGGAGCCCACGACTACTACAACGCGCGCTGGTATGAGTTCACCGGCGTTCCGGTTGGTTCGACGGACGGAGAGGGCTGGAACGGGATGTTCCACCCGGAAGATCAGGACCGCGCTTGGGCCGTTTGGCAACACTGCCTCGATACGGGCGAGCCTTACAACATAGAATATCGCCTGCGGCACCATTCGGGCGAGTACCGTTGGACGCTTGGTCGCGCCCTGCCGGTGCATGATGAGAGTGGCGCGATAATTCGTTGGTTCGGCACCTGCACCGATATTCACGAAACCAAGGTGGCCGCTGAAGAGCGCGAGTTGATCGCTCAGGAATTGAGCCACCGCATCAAGAACATCTTTGCGGTCCTAACCGGCATCATTGGTCTGTCGGCCCGCAATCGCCCCGAGACCAAACCCTTCGCAGACGATCTACGGCAGCGCATCTATGCCTTAGGCGAAGCCCACGACTTCGTGCGCCCGCATAGCAATGTTTCGCGCCCGCCCGAAAACCAGGGATCCCTCAAGGCACTAATTGCCCGTCTCCTACGGGCCTATGACAATGATGATACGCGCGATCGGCTCGAATACCACGGTGACGACGCCGAGATCGATGACGCGGCCGCGACACCGTTGGCCTTGCTCTTTCATGAATTGGGTACGAACGCCGCCAAGTACGGCGCCTTGTCAAAGGCGGAAGGCCGTGTGGTCCTGACCGGACGCCTGGCAGACGGCCGACTCCATCTCACTTGGAAGGAGATGGATGGTCCAGCGGTGGCAGAGGGTGTCGGCGGTGATGGCTTCGGTACGCGGCTTGTAGCCCTTAGCGTGGAAGGGCAGTTGCGCGGCAAGCTTGAGCGGTTCTGGGAAGCGGATGGGCTGCGCCTCGAAATCGACCTGCCGATCGTCAACCTTCGGCGCTCGGCGCGCCTGCGGCAGATCGCCGATCAGGCCCAGCTCTAAAGTCTGGTTTGGCTAAACCACGGCAGCTGCCATATCGCTGCTGTCGCCCCAAAGGCGCATGCGACGCGGTGGGGCGGCCTCGGCGGCCTCACGGCGAGCCACGGCGTAGGCCAGGGCCGAGCGGAGTTCCGCATCGGTTGCTGGCTTAGGTAGAACGCCAAGGGTGCCTGGAATGCCATCGCCCAGCTGACCCGGATTGGCCGTCATGAACAGCACGGTAACACCATGCGTCTGGGCGAGGATGCGGCCGATATCAATGCCGGTGGGGCCGTCCTGAAGGTTGAGGTCCACCAAAGCGACATCGGTGGCGCTGGCGCGTGCCAAAGCCGAGCCCTGATCAAAGGCTATGCCGATAGGTTCGTGGCCCATCTCCTCGATCACATGCTCGATTTCGGTGGCGACGAAAATCTCGTCTTCAACGACCAGTATTCTACACGTCATACTCACAACTCTTTATCGCACTCGGCCTTCTGGCTTAGCGGAGACAACTCCCCATTGGCTGAAGGGTTGCCGCCGCGGGCGCTAGTTCGCGCGCTTGTTACCAGAACCTGCAATCTTCAAGTTACCAAACCCCCAACATTTATCCGTTCTTTGTGCTTAGCGGAACATTAACCCTAAACAGGCGATACCTTTCTTCACTGTCATTGCGTATCCGGAGAACCAAATGCAGCGTGTTCTGCTTGGCGTCACCCTCGTGCTCTGCACCACCGCGTCAGTCTTCTCCGCGGATTACCCCATCTTGCGGCCCTCCTACGAGCCGGGCTGGGAAGTCAATTCCGAAGAATCCCTGCGCTTCGAAGCGGGCCTGCGTTATTGGTATGCGTGGTCAAAGCATGAGCATGAGCTTTCTGGCAGGAGCGAGAGCATCGACTCCACCTCCCACATCGGCGAAGCTTTCGCCCGTGTGGAAGATGACTACACCCGCTCTTACGTGGAAGCTTACGGCGGCTATGGGATCGCTCACGACGGCACCTACAACATCAACGGCGGATCTAACCTGGACCTACCTGCAGTCCGGCTAGGCTATGTAGGCGCCGACTTTGCCTGGCTCGCCTTCGGCAATGGAGCGGGCGGGCTTGGCCCGGTGGTCGGGTATCAGTACACGAATGATTCACCAGACACGGGCCGGTTCAACTTTACCACTGCGCAATCGTCTTCCGACATCGCTTGGTCCAGTTCGACCGGAGAATGGACCGTTGGTGGCAACAGCGAAGTCAACAATTTCGACATCCACGCGCTGAAGCTGGGTCTGGCTGGCAAGGTCGACGCGGGTGCGTTCGATATCAGCGGTGAGGTAACCTCAACACCCTATGCGTGGGTGAACGGCTCCTATGGTGCTTACGGGCTCCGGCCCGGAGGTGAGAACGACCTTATTCAACAGGCCTCCGTCACCAGCATCAATGGCTTTGGCTATGGAGTCGGCGGCAAGGCCATGATCGGGTTCAATCCCACAGACAACTTTACGGTCAGGGTTGGCGGACGAGCGTCCTACCTGCAGGGCGCCTACAACGCGACCTTCGATGAGGCGGTAATCACTCCGCCGGCGCTCAACGCCGACGGCACCGAGTACACTGCGCCTACACTCGCCCGTCAGAAATACGTACTCGAAGACAATCCCTTCTCCATGCTCCGCTACGGTCTGCTTCTCGAGGTCGCCGGCCGTTTCTAGGATCATCCCATCGCCGTCAGCTGTCCGCTTGCCCTCTCCAGGGTGAGCGGATAAGTCTTGCGCGCGTCAGGCCCTCCGCTGCCGGCATTCCCTATTCATCAAGGCAGCTCAGCCGTGACAGACCGCCTCCGTATTGCGCTCGCCCAGCTCAATCCCAAAGTGGGCGATCTCGTGGGCAATCTCGCGCTTGCTCGTCAGGCGCTCAAGGATGCTGAGGCTGCGAACGCCGACATCCTCATGTTCTCCGAGCTTTTTCTCACCGGCTACTTCCCGGACGATCTGCTCTTCAAGCCCCAATTCGTCGCCGATGCCATTGCCGCAGCGCACGCAATGGTTGCTGAAACGGCCCGAACCGATTTGGTCATTGTGCTTCCCTCCATCTGGCAGGACAGCAATGGCCTCCACAATGCGGTGATCGTCGCTGAGCGTGGCACGGTTATTGCGGTCCGGTTCAAGCGCGACCTGCCCAACAGCGACGTTTTTTACGAAAAGCGGTACTTCAACCCCGGCCCGCTGCCAGAGCCTGTCACGATCAAGGGCGTCTCGGTTGGCATTCCCATCTGCGAGGACATCTGGCATCAGTCGGTCTGCGAGCACCTCGCCATGAGTGGTGCCGAGATCCTGCTGTGCCCCAATGGGTCACCCTATTGGCGTGATAAGCAGCACACCCGCAAAAATCTCGTCCGCGCGCGGACCGCCGAGGACGACATCCCGCTGCTCTACCTCAATCAGGTGGGTGGCCAGGATGAACTGGTCTATGACGGCGCTTCCTTCGGCATGGAGCCGGGCGACAAGCTAGTCTTCCAGGGCAAGTCTTTCGAGAGCGATTTCATTCTCACCGATTGGGAACGGGTCGACGACCGCTGGACCTGTGTGAACGGTACTGTCACCGAACTACCCTCAGTCGACGAAGCGCCTTGGCGTGCTTGCGTGCTGGGCCTGCGCGACTACGTGCACAAGAACGGTTTCAGCCAGGTGGTGCTTGGCCTCTCTGGTGGGATCGATAGCGCTGTGGTTGCCGCCATGGCGGTCGATGCATTGGGGGCGGAAAACGTCCACTGCGTCATGCTGCCCTATCGGTATACCTCCGAGGCAAGCATCAAGGACGCCAAGGAATGCGCGGACCTGCTTGGCGTACGCTATGATGTCGTCTCCATCGGCAATCCCGTCGACGCCGCGCTCCAGGAACTCGCGCCCCTCTTCGCTGATCGCCCGCAGGATCTGACCGAGGAAAATATCCAGTCGCGAATGCGCGGCGTGGTGCTGATGGCGCTGTCCAACAAGCTTGGCTCCATGCTGCTGACTACGGGTAACAAGAGCGAAATGGCCGTCGGCTACGCGACGATCTATGGGGACATGAACGGCGGCTACAATCCGCTCAAGGACATGTTCAAGATGGAAGTCTATCACCTCGCACGCTGGCGTAATGCCAATATGCCGGGCGATTGCCACGGACCCGCTGGCCAGGTGATCCCGCAGAACATTATCGACAAGGCGCCCAGCGCCGAACTGCGCCCCGACCAGACCGACCAGGACAGCCTGCCGCCTTATCCGGTGCTCGACGCCATCCTCACTGCCATGGTCGAGGAGGAACAGTCGATCGCCGAAATCGTCGACCAAGGTTTCGACGGCGCGCTGGTGCGCCGTATCGAAAAGCTCCTCAACATTGCCGAATACAAGCGCCGCCAATCGGCGCCCGGTCCCAAACTATCGCTGCGCGCCTTTGGCCTGGGCCGGCGTTACCCCATCACCAATGGCTACAAAGACGGGACAGTCGGATGATTGCTGTACGCTGGGCGCCATCGCCCACCGGTCGCATCCACATTGGCAATGCGCGCCCTGCATTGCTCAACTGGTTCTATGCCCGCCGCAATGGCGGCCGCTACGTGCTGCGCATGGACGATACCGATCTAGCGCGCTCCACCCGCGAATTCGCGGACGGCATCGAGGTCGACCTGGCTTGGCTGGGTGTCCGGTCCGACCTGCTGGTGCGCCAGTCCGAACGCACCGCGCTCTACGATGCAGCCCGTGACCGGCTGATCGCCGCCGGCCGGCTCTATCCCTGCTACGAAACCGAGGATGAGCTCGACCGCCGTCGCAAGCGCGCCCGCGCCATGGGCAAGCCCCCCATCTATGACCGTGCGGCCCTCAAGCTGACCGACGAAGACCGGGCGCGCCTCGAAGCGGAGGGCCGCAAGCCCCATTGGCGCTTCAAGCTCGATGGCCGTCCCGTCCAGTTCGAGGACCTCATCAAGGGCTCGCAGACCGTCAATACGGCGTCCATGTCCGATCCCGTCCTGGTGCGCGAGGATGGCTCGTACCTTTATACGCTCCCCTCGGTGGTCGACGACATTGATCTCGGCATCACCCACGTGATCCGGGGCGAAGACCATGTCTCCAACACCGGCACGCAGATCGAGATCTTCGAAGCGCTGGGTGGAACAGTGCCCACCTTTGCCCACCACAATCTCCTGACCGATGCGGAAGGGCAGGGCTTCTCCAAGCGCCTGGGCTCCCAATCCATCACGGATTTCCGTGAAGCGGGTTACGAGCCTCTCGCCATCGCCATCATGGCCACGCTCACCGGCACCAGCCTCTCGGTCGAACCCTACGCTTCGCTCGAAGATATTGCGGCGCGGCTCGACTTCTCGATGATCTCGCACGGACCGGCGCGTTTCGATCCGGCCGAGCTTGACACCCTCAATGCACGGCTCCTCCACGCCATGTCGTATGAGCAGGTGCTGCCGCGCCTTGCTGCGGTAGGGCTGGACAACGAAGCGCTCTGGCTGGCGCTGCGTGATAACCTGGTCAAATTCGACGACATCGTGCAATGGGCCATGCTCGTGCGTGGTCCCGTCGAACCGGTCGTTGCCGAAGAAGATCGCGAATTTCTCGCAACTGCCCGCGAGCTTCTGCCCCCGGAACCCTGGACCGACCAGACCTGGGGGGAGTGGACCAACGCCCTCAAGGGTGCGACCAGCCGCAAGGGCAAGCCGTTGTTCCTGCCTCTTCGGCTGGCGCTGACGGGCCGCCACGATGGCCCCGAGCTTAAGTCCCTGCTTCCACTGGTTGGGCGTAAGGCGTGTCTGGACCGACTACCCTGACGGTCTTGTTGCCGAACTGAACTAGCCGCAGGCTGTTGTCCACGCCCGCTGCGACGGCGGGTCGGGTGACTGGGGTTTCGCCAGGGCCGGCTGGCCGCGGGCGTGGCAGCGGCACGGAGACGAGGTTTGCAACCTCCAGCGGTGCTTCGATCGGCGCCACGGCTGCCGGCATCTGCCCCCGCGGATCCCGCAGCGGCATCGGAAAACTCACGCCCGCCACCTCGATCATCGCGCGGGTTTTGCCATCTTCGCTGCGCGCCACCGTCACCTTGCCGTCGGACTGCGGCTGCGCCTGACAGCTGGCGTCTTTGTCAAACGCCTCGCGGAAGCGGAAGGCATTCGGCAAAGCGGTGTAGGCATTGCCATAGACGTTTCGCATCTGCTCGGGTTCTTGCCCTGGATTGTCGTAGAAATAGAGCTGTACTTCCGTATTGGGACACATCGCCTGACATTGCTGGGCATCGTTCATCACATAGTCCTGCAGCGTCGCGTAGCTGATCGGCCAGAAGAAGCCATCACTGAGGCGAACGCAGAGGGTCCGGATTGTCTGATATCCTTGGTAGCCCCAGTAATCGCCACCATCCACCATCTGGCCATCAGTGAAATCGCCTTCCGAAGTCGTGCCGAAGACGCGGTCGAACACGCTCTGCCGGTCATTGGAGAAGGTGGCGCTAGAGCCCCGGTCGACGCCACACCCAAAGCGGGCGAGCTCCTGGAGAATAGCTTCGCGCTGGCCTGCCACGGCGTTCGCCGTGTCTACCGCCTCTGCCACGCGGGCATATTCGGCGCGCAGATCAAGAACGTTGCGGCCGATCTGCTGGCACTGCGGGGTTAGCGTTCGCCCCGCTCGTGCGGCGTCATTGCAGCCATCGCGAATATAGCGGCTTTCGGCGGCCTGCACCTGCTGCGCGAGCTGGCGGGCAGCCTGCGAGTTACCGCCCAGCTGCTGGAATTCCGCATTGCGATCGAATTGCCGCAACGCCCCTTCGAGCCGCCCGCATTGGGCGGACTGTGCATAGGCCGTGTTTACGTCAAGCAACAGACAGATCGCCGAGAGCATTAGGAGCACGAGCGATCGCGCGTTGATTCTGCTCAAAGTCACCACTACCAAAATTCCAGTTTCGCAAAGGGGCTGGTCCTTTAGGATCGTTAGAACCAACCGTGACACTATAGGGGCAGCGTTCTACCCGTGGTAGCGCTGCGGTGTCACACAACAAAAGAGATTGCGCCGATGTATCTGGCAACCCTGCACAATGGCCGGCCCGACGGGCACCTCGTCGTTGTCTCCACAGATTTGAGCCGCTGTGTCAGCGCAGGCCGGATAGCGCCTTCCTTACAGTCTGCGCTGGATGACTGGAGTACCCATGCGCCGCAACTGGCGGCCCTCAGCCGTCAGCTGGAGGCTCGCGATATCGCCGGCCAGAAGTTCGTGCCAGCCGATACTCTCGCCCCGCTACCGCGCGCCTATCAATGGATCGATGGCTCCGGCTACCTCAGTCATCTCGAACGCGTGCGCAGTCTCAAGGGCAGCAAGGATGAGGAGCTGCAGTCGGTTCGCCCACTGCTCTACCAAGGCGGTTCCGACTCGCTCCTCGCGCCAACTGCTCCCATCATGATCCCGGAAGCCGATCTCGCGCTGGACTTCGAGGCGGAAGTTGCCGTGATCATCGGGCCGGTGCCCATGCGTCCCACCCGCGAACAGGCCGCTGCCGCCATTCGCCTCGTCACCGTCTGCAACGACGTTTCCCTACGCCGGCTGGTGGTCGATGATCTGCAGAATGGCTTCGGGTTCTTTCACGCCAAGCCTTCCACCGCCTTTGCGCCAGTTGTGGCGACGCCCGACACCCTTGGTGATGCTTGGCGCGACAACCGCCTCCACTTGCCTGTGCGCATCACCGTCAATGACGCGCTTTACGGCCAGCCCAATGCCGGCACCGACATGCATTTCGACTTCGTCGACATCATCGTTGAAGCTGCACGTACGCGGCCGCTTGGCGCCGGCACGATTATCGGCGGCGGCACGATCTCCAACCGCCACGATGAAAGCCTGCCAATCAAGCGCGATGGCACTGGCTTCGCCTGCATTGCCGAAGCGCGCACAGTCGAGAAGATTAAGTATGGTCGCGCTCGCACCGCCTTTCTGCAGCCTGGCGACACTGTCCGCATTGCGGCGATTGGTCAGAATGGCCAACCGGTCTTTGGCGAAATCGCCCAGACTGTCAGACTGCTATAAAGGTTTGGCGGCGTTGGTAACATTCCCGTGTACTGATTGGGACTGTCACAACCTCGTGCAACTCTGATCCCACGGGCGTTGGGACGCTCGCCAAAGCAAAGCACGTTGAGGGCGCAATCCATGTCGATCAGGAAGTTCACCGCCTTGGCCTTGGCAGGCATGATAGCTGCCGTCGGCAGTGGCGTCGTTGCACAGGACGATTTCACCCCGCCAGAAACGGCAGAAGAGGCAGTTGAGCTGCGCCAGGCCACTATGCGTGAGAATGGCGGCATCGTGCGCTCCGCAAGCGGTCTCTCGGGAGACGAGGCGGCGGCCGCGATGCAGACGCTCCTCACCAACTTCACCCACATTCCAGCACTCTTTCCGGAAGGCTCGATCGTCGGTGACAGCGAAGCGCTGCCTGCAATCTGGGAAAACTGGGAGGAATTTGTCGCCATTACGGATGCCGGCAGGGCTGCCGCCGAAGAGGGCCTGGCCGCGGCACAAGCCGGCGACACTCAAGGCTACACGGCAGCGCTCAAGTCAGTCAGCCAGACGTGCGGCACGTGTCATCAGCAATTTCGGGCCGAATAGCCCAGCTCAGTTCTACATCGCCTCCAAAGCGATTGGGCGGCCTTCGGGCCGCCCTTTTTTCTTTTCGGCTTGATTTCTCCTAGGCGCAGCGGCAATGTCCCAACTCATGAAGACCTTTGCCATCATCACCGGCTGCATTATTACCTGCTAACCCTTTGTTGGTGGGCGGTCTTCTTCATCCCGATAGTTCTGATACCGAAGAGCCGCCCGCCGCTCCACTCCGCACGGCCAGAAAGCGCTTCGATGACCTCCGGAACCCCGCAGCTTAAGCTCTACAATACGCTCACCCGCACCAAGGAGCCGTTCGCGCCTTTGGATGCTGGCAATGTGCGCATGTATGTCTGCGGCCCGACCGTCTACGATTTTGCCCATATCGGCAACGCCCGGCCCGTGATCGTTTTCGACGTGCTGTTCCGCCTGCTGCGTCATCTCCACGGCGCTGAGCAGGTGACCTATGTCCGCAACATCACCGACGTCGACGACAAGATTAACGCACGCGCTGCCCGGGACTTCCCCGATCTGCCGCTCAATGATGCCATCCGCCAAGTGACGGAAAAAACTGCTGCGCAGTTCCTCGCCGATGCCAAGGCGCTGGGTACGCTCGAACCCAATTTTCAGCCGCGGGCCACCGACTTCGTCCTGCCACGACCCGATGGCAAGCCGGACATGGTGAACCTGATCCAGTCGCTCATAGCCAAAGGCCACGCCTACGAAGCCAATGGCGAAGTGCTCTTTGATGTTACGTCCATGGCTGACTACGGGCAGCTCTCGGGCCGCAACCTGGAGGACAATCTGGCCGGCGCCCGCATCGCTGTGGAAACACACAAGAAGAACGCTGCCGACTTCGTGCTCTGGAAGCAGTCTTCGCCCGACGAGCCGGGCTGGGACAGCCCCTGGGGCAGGGGGCGTCCGGGCTGGCACATCGAATGCTCGGCCATGAGCGCTGCCTATCTGGGTGAAGTGTTCGACATCCATGGCGGGGGGCTGGACCTCATCTTCCCCCATCATGAAAACGAGATTGCTCAATCCCGTTGCGCCCACGGGACGCCTGCCATGGCAAAGGTTTGGATGCACAACGGTTTTCTGCAGGTCGAAGGCCAGAAGATGTCCAAAAGCCTGGGCAACTTCGTTACCATTCACGACCTGCTCGAAACCGACAAGTTCGGCGGCCGCAAATGGCCCGGCGAAGTCCTGCGTCTTGCCATGCTGATGACCCACTACCGCGAGCCCATCGACTTTTCAGTCCGGCGTCTGGAGGAGGCGGCGATCCTTCTGGAAAAATGGGAGCGCTTTGCTGCGGATGTGGTGCCGGCAAGCACACCCGAAGCAGAGTCACTTACGCGCTTGCTGGAGGATCTCGACACCCCCGGAGCCATTGCCCGGATGCATAGCCTTATCGTCGATGAAGGCCGTGCCGCCGAAGGCCTGGCGTTGGCCGACCTCCTCGGCGTCAAGATCGTCCGCAGCCTTGCCGCCGATCCCGAAGTCGAGGCCAAGATCGCTAGCCGCCTCGCCGCCCTTGCAAGTAAAGACTTCGCCGGCGCCGACGCCATTCGCACCGACCTCGCCGAACGGGGCATCAGTCTCCTCGACTACAAGGACGAGAATGGCAACCGCCAGACCAAATGGGAAATGAAGCGGTGACCCCCCAGTCCCCCTCATCCGGCGCTCCGCACCACCTTCTCCCCCAAGGGGAGAAGGTGGTAGACGCTATCTGGCATGCGCTGCAGGAGCTTGCCCCATGAGCGAACTCTTCTCCGGCGGCTGCCAGTGTGGAGCCGTGCGCTACCGATGGACCGAAAAGCCTGACGGTGCCCACATCTGTCACTGCCGCATGTGTCAAAAGGCCTTCGGCGCATTCTACGCGCCGCTGGTCGGCGGCCTCCGCACCAAGTTCGAAGTCATCCGCGGTGAACTGGCAATCTTCCGTTCCTCCGAACAGGCGGAGCGCGGCTTCTGCCGCGCTTGCGGTACGCCGCTGACCTTCGCCTATGTCGATAGCGACCGCATCTCCGTCTCGATCGGCTCGCTTGACCATCCCGAAGCCTTTCCGCCCCTGGATCAGCATGGCATCGAAAGCCGCCATTCCTGGGTAAATGGCCTCGGCAATCTGCCCGACCAGCCGCCCACCGATCAGGAGAACCCGACGGCGGCGTTCATCCAATCGACCAATCACCAGCATCCCGACCACGACACCGGCCAGTGGCCGGCCGGATAGGTAAGCACCCATGTCCAAAGAGCGCCTCTACATCTTCGACACGACGCTTCGCGATGGCGCGCAGACCGCCGGCATCGAGTTTTCGCTCGAGGACAAGATTTCCATCACCCGGCTGCTCGAAGATCTCGGCGTCGATTATATCGAGGGCGGGTACCCCGGCGCCAATCCGGTCGACACCGAATTCTTCACCGAGCGGCGCACCAAGAACGCCACCTTCACCGCCTTTGGCATGACCAAGCGCGCCGGACGCTCCGCCGCCAACGATCCAGGGGTGCAGGCGCTGGTCAACTCCGTTGCAGACGCCACCTGCTTTGTTGCCAAGACCTGGGACTACCAGGTGCAACTGGCGCTGGAGATATCGCTCGAAGAAAACCTCGACGGCATCCGCGACACCGTTGCCGCCGCCGTCGCTGCCGGCAAGGAGGCGCTGGTCGATTGCGAGCACTTTTTTGATGGCTACAAGGCCAACCCGGACTATGCGCTCGCCTGTGTCGAGGCCGCGCTCGAGGTCGGCGCCCGATGGGTGGTTTTGTGCGACACCAATGGTGGCACTATGCCCGCTGAGGTTACCGCTATTGTCAGCAGTGTGCTAACCATATGCCCCGGTGAGCGGCTCGGAATCCATGCCCATGATGATACCGGCCAGGCCGTCGCCAACACTCTCGCGGCCGTCGAAGCGGGCGCCCGTCAGATCCAGGGGACCCTCAACGGGGTAGGGGAACGCTGCGGCAACGCCAACCTCGTTACCATCATCCCAACCTTGATTCTAAAGCCGTTTTTCACCGATCGCTTCGAAACTGGCATCGACGAAACACACCTTCAAAGGCTCACCAAGATATCTCGCGCCTTGGATGATCGCCTCAATCGCGCACCGTTGCGCCAAGCGCCCTATGTCGGTGCGTCTGCCTTCGCCACCAAGGCCGGCATTCACGCCTCAGCCCTCCTCAAGGACTTCTCCACCTACGAGCATGTGCCGCCCGAAAGTGTCGGCAATGAGCGCTCCATAATGGTGAGCCAACAGGCTGGTAAATCTAATCTTTTGACCGCTCTGTCCCGCCACGGCATTGAACTTGCCAAGGATGACCCGCGTCTCGAACGCTTGCTCGCGACGGTCAAGGAACGGGAATCCCGCGGCTATTCCTATGACGGTGCCGACGCTTCCTTCTGCGTGCTCGCGCACGAAGTGCTTGGCACTTTGCCCAGCTTCTTCCAGGTCGAGAACTACCGCGCCAGCGTGGAGCGGCGACACAATGCCTACGGCGAAGAGGTCACGATGACCGAAGCTGTGGTCAAGATTCGGATCGATGGCGAACTTTTGATGTCGGTCGCCGAAGGCAACGGGCCGGTCAATGCGCTCGATCTCGCTCTGCGCAAGGACCTCGGCAAGTATTCAACCTATATCGAAGATATTGAATTAGTTGACTTTAAGGTCCGTATCCTGGACGGCGGCACGGGCGCGGTCACCCGTGTATTGGTAGAAAGCCGTGATGGTGCCGGCGAGCGGTGGTACACCATCGGCGTCTCCCCCAATATTATTGATGCATCCTTTGAAGCTCTGTATGAGTCGCTCACATATAAGCTGTTGAAGACTGATGCGGCGCAGGGGACAGCAGAGAAAGTCGCGTAACAAGGGCAGCCTTCCGACGGGTCGCGCCTGCCGCAAATGTCCCGGAGGACGAACTGGCCGATCCCGCTCCCAACCAACCACTGGCGCTGACTGTTGGCGCCGCGGCGGTTACCCTTGTTGTCATTATTGGCGTTCTAACAGGTCCAACCCTCGTCACCTGCTTTAAATCTCCCGATGGCATGGGCGTTTGTCTACGCGACCGGATGACCAACGCCGGACTGCTACCGCCTGCCGATCCAGTTGTAGCCGAGGCAGAGAACCTGGAACCGGTTGGACAAGTGGCGACCATCGCTCCCGAGGTGGACGCGGCCATAGCTGAACCTGAGCTGGACGTTACTCCTCCAGCCACCGCAGACATCGACAGAGCCGTGGCGGGCAACGTCGTGACAGCAACCTTCGGGCTTCTGCGCGCAGAGCCGGACGGCTCAGTGGTCATCGCGGGCAGCGGTACTCCCGGGACGCAGGTTGAGGTCTATTCCAACGGCGAACTGATCGGAACCACAACGGTGGAAGCGAGCGGCGACTGGGTCCTTGTGCCCGATCAGCCGATCAGCCCAGGGGGAAGCGAGATCACTCTGGCTGAAGTCGGGCGCGAAGGGCGCTCGGCAGAGTCCATTGTCGTGGTCATCAATGAAGACCGAAGCAGTGAGCCGCTGGTGGTAGCCAGCACTCCGGGAGAAGCCAGTGACATTCTGCAGGGTGGGCGTTCCGTAGAGGACCGTACCCAGCTCGCCGCGACCGATCCTGTTGGCGGCGACGAACAGCCTGAGAGGCAAGAGGAGCCGCTTGCCGCTGTGTCGTCGGAGCCTGGGTCTGCTTCTCCTGAGCCGGTCCCTTCGGGTAAAGAAGAGACAATGGAAGTGGCCGCACTTCCCGACCCACTTACACCCGACGCCGATCTGCCTGCAGTGTCTGCTGCTGATCAAGAGGTACCAGCGGAAACTGCAGCATCCGCTGAGAGTGACGTTGCTACAGCCGTTGAGCCTGAGGGGGCGAGCGAGTTCGGAGAACAGGGCGACGAGGAAGATACAGGTTCGGCGACATCCGCGCCGACTGCTCCGGCGCAAGTGACGACTAACGACGCCGCTCAAGCGGAAGATAGCGGTGAATTGGCGGATGCCCGCCGAGACCAAATCCATCAAGCAGCAGTCGAGACCGATGGGCCGACACCGGAGGTCGACACCGAGGGGACGCAAGACCCTGCAGGTGGCAGTGCTGCACTAACGACGGACGGCGGCTCGCCCGCCGAACCTGCCGACGCGCAGACGGACCCGGTTCCGGCCGCTGCACCCTCGGCCCCGGATGAAACGACGCCGGAGCAGACCGAAGTCTCAACAGCGAATGACGCTTCGACCGATGAGTCCGCAGTGAACGCCGAGACCGAACAAGCTCGGATCACCGATGATGAGGTTGGTTCGCCTGCAGTTGCCGACGCTGGAGAAACGGCGCCGGAGCCCCCAGAGGATGTTGCGGTTGCGACAGCCAATCCCGAGGAGCCGACCTCAGAGCCAACGATGTTCGAAGGCACCCCGCCTACCATCGACGCCATCGAGATCGAAGGCGATCGCACCTTCTTTGCGGGTGCCGGGCCTGAGGGGGGCATCGTCCGCCTCTATGTCGATAACAGCTTTGTTGCCGACACGATCGTTCGAAACGGGCGCTGGTTGGCTGAGGCAGGTAACGTGCTCGCCAAGCCAAGTCAGCGTGTCCGCGTCGACCTGCTCGAGCCCGGCAGCGCTGACGTGCTTGCCCGCGCCGAGGTGGACTTCGTGGTCGACCTACCCGAGGAGAACCTCCGCGTCGCCGAGGCGGATACAACCGCTGAGCCTGCCACGACCATTGGGTCAGGCGAGGGTGATGCCTCTTCTACAGAAGGTGCCGCCGAAAATGCGCTAGATCCGGAGGATACCCCCGCTTCTAGCAGCACGGACGGATCAAGTTCCGTAGAAAACCAGTCGGCCTCGCCGTCCAGTGGCGTGAGTGAAGAAGCGGAAAGCTCACCCGAGCCGACCTTCGAAATGGTCCCGTCGCCAGATTCGGCCGAAGATGTTGCGCCATCGTCCCCACAGTCCACTCCGCAGGCGGGTGGCTCTCCAGTAACGCCGACCGTTGATCCGGTCGCGTCAGATCGTGCCCAGCTAAATGGGGATGTGCAGGAGACGACTCGCGCAGGTTCGAGTCTTGACCTCGCTGAGGACGAAGACATAGCGCGCGGCGGCACCGCTGCCAGTCAGTCGAATGTCGCCCCAGTCAACGAACAGTCGACGCCTCGAACGACCACAGCCGCAGGAGAGGCTGCATCGTCGCAGTCCCAGGACTCCGCTCCGCCGGTGGACGACGCGGTGGTTGCTGGCGCCGATGAGCCTGGAACGGCAAACGAAGGTGCCGACGAGGCCGCTATCGCAGAGGTTGCGCCTAGCGTCGACGCGAGTTCCGACTCCATACAGACAGAAGAGGGCGGTGCTGGTGGGATCGTGCCGTCCGCTGCATCCAACCCGGGGCCAGCCACGGACCCTACCGGGCAGCCCGCGCCTGCCGAAGCAGCAGCCGCTGGAGAGTCGGAGACACAAGCTGGTCAACCGGCACGGAGGCCGACCGCCGCCGACGACGATGCTTCCACCGTATCTTCGGAGATGCCGACCCCCGCCCAAGCGCCAACGGATGGACAGGCCCCTCAGCCTTCAGCGAGCGAGCCCATGATAGCGGCTGCCGAACCGCAGTCCGCCGCCCCCGCCGCTCCGTCACAATCAGACCTAGCGGCCCTTCAGCCGGTGCCCGAGCAGGGCTTGGGAGATGAAGTTTCGGTGGAGCAAGCTACCGCCGAGCAGGCGGGCAACGAAGAGGGAGTTCCCACTATGGTGGCGGTCGCAATCGGCGACCCGGAAGCACAGCGGTTTGCCTCCGGCAAAGCCATCATTCGGCGCGGCGATAACCTCTGGACTATCGCCCGGCGAGTCTATGGCGAGGGAATGAAGTACACCACGATCTATCAGGCCAACACTGGCCAGATTCGCGATCCCGATCGCATCTATCCGGGGCAGGTGTTCGAACTGCCGGCCGAAATCTTCGAGTAGCACCATACCAGCGCCGGTCCCCTTCGGGAGCGGCGTGTGGTTGTGGAGAAGAAGGGAGACTTCCGCACTGCGCTGCCTCTCGCGCTATTGACGCGGGCGGTCGCAATGCCCATTTCTATCGTCAATCACCGATAATAGCGTTGAACCCATGCGTGACGACGACATTGCCAATATCATGCGGGCGCTCGGTCATCCTGTCCGCCTCAACATCTTGCGAATACTCGCCACTCAGCAACAGGGCCAGTGCTGTTGCGCCGACGTGACCGAGTCGCTGCCTCTGGCACAATCAACAGTGTCGCAGCATATCAAGGTTCTGCTCGATGCCGGTTTGATTCAGCGCCAACCTCGTGGTACCCGCAACTGCTACATCGTCCAACACGATCGTCTCCAAGCCCTTGGCGAGGCTTATAGCGGCATGATTGCTGGCTTCAGCCCCAGCGGCGCAAAACTCACAGCAGAGACCGCTTAATGTCCGCAGATAGCGTCGAGAAGAAGCCGTCCGTTAGCGCGGACGAGGGGTCGGTTGTCTCGACCATTCGGAACCTGTGGAGCTATATGTGGCCGGCAGACAGGCCGGATTTGCGCCTGCGTGTGGCGCTCGCCATCGGTGCGTTGCTCCTGAGCAAGGTGGCGACGACGCTAATCCCATTTGCCTATAAGGGCATTATCGATAGCCTTGAGGGTTCCAGTCCTGACCCGGCAGTGATCCTGGGCCTTGCGGTCCCGATCATTCTCGTCATTGCCTACGCGCTTGGCAACGTCATCGATGCAGGCTTCCAGCAGTTGCGCGATGTGCTCTTTGCCAGTGTCGGCCAGAATGCCGTCCGCAAGTTGGCGCTCCAGACTTTCCACCACATGCACCGCCTCTCTCTGCGCTTCCACCTGGCGCGCCGCACCGGCGGCTTGAGCCGGGTCATCGAGCGCGGCACCAAAGGCATCGAGACGGTGGTGCGTTTCGCTATGCTCAACATCGCCCCCACGATCATCGAATTCGTCATCGTGGCGGTGATCTTCGTCTGGATGTTTGGCGTCAGCTACTTGGGTGTCTTGGTCCTGATGATCTGGGGCTATCTCTATTTCACCATCAAGGCCTCGAACTGGCGCATCACGATCCGTCGGGACATGAACGAGTCCGACACCGATGCCAACGGAAAGGCAATCGACAGCCTTCTCAACTATGAAACGGTGAAGTACTTCGCTAACGAGCGGATGGAGGCGCAACGCTACGACGCCTCCATGGCAGGCTACGAGCGTTCGGCCATTCGCATCTGGACTTCGCTCGGCTTTCTGAACTTCGGTCAGGCGCTGATCTTCTATGGCGGTTTCCTGGTCATCTCCGTTATGGCCGTTCTCGGCGTTATGGATGGAACCCTGACGCTCGGCGACTTCGTGCTGCTCAATACCTTCCTGATGCAGATTTACCGGCCGCTCAACTTCATCGGCTTTGTCTACCGGGAATTGCGCCAAGGGCTTACCGACATCGAGGAGATGTTCAAACTGCTCGATCAGGATCCCGAGATCGAAGACAAGGTAGGCGCCACGCCACTCAAAATTACCGGCCCGGTAATCCGGTTCGAAGACGTCCACTTCGCCTACGATGAAGACCGTCAGATTCTGAAGGGCGTGAGCTTTGAAGTTCCAGCCGGCAAAACAGTGGCAATCGTCGGGCCGACTGGCGCTGGCAAATCCACCATCTCGCGCCTGCTTTATCGATTCTACGACGTAACGGGCGGCGCCATTACCATCGACGGGCAGGATTTGCGTGACGTCACACAGGAGAGCCTGCGTGCCTCGATCGGCATGGTGCCGCAAGACACAGTGCTGTTCAACGATACGATTGGCTACAATATCCGCTACGGCCGCCCAGATGCCACCGATGAGGAGGTGCGTACCGCCGCCTCGATGGCCCAGGTCGGCCCCTTCATCGAGAGTCTGCCCAAAGGCTATGATACGCCAGTAGGAGAGCGGGGGCTAAAGCTCTCCGGCGGTGAGAAGCAGCGGGTTGCGATCGCTCGCACCATTCTCAAGGCACCGTCGGTCCTGATTCTCGACGAAGCCACCTCTGCCCTCGATACCAAGACCGAGCGCGATATTCAGTCTGCTCTTGATGAAGTCTCGAAGGGGCGTACCACGGTGGTGATTGCTCACCGGCTCTCAACAGTAGTGAACGCACACGAGATCCTGGTGCTGCGCGAAGGGCAAATTGCCGAGCGGGGCAACCATGCAACGCTTCTGGAGCAGGGAGGCATTTACGCGCAGATGTGGAATCGCCAGCGCGAAGTCACCGAGGCTGAAGAGCAACTGCGGCAAAAAACAGCTGATCCCGATGGCTACTTCAAGCGCAAGGAAGAGGCGGCAGAGTAGGGGCTAAGTCGCTCCCCTCGTGAGGGGGAAAGTACCCTCAATCTGCGCGCCTCCGCTCCGATGGGCTGCGCCGGGCCGCGGAAAGATGATAGAGTGGCTGGATGAGCGCCATTAATCTCCATCCCGCCACGCCCGAGCAGAAGACCGTGCTCGCCAATCTCATTCAGCTCTATCTCTACGACATGACCGAGTTCATGCCGTTTCCTGTCGGCAGGGATGGCCACTTCGAATACCAATATCTCGACCGGTTCTGGCGGTATCCGTACCTCATCATGTCTGACGACGAGATCACTGGATTTGCCCTAGTGATCGACACATGTCCGCTAACCGGAAGGTCTCCCTGCTGGTTTATGGCGGAGTTCTTCGTGCTGAAATCTTATCGCCAACGCGGCGTTGGCAGGGCGGCGATCGAGCTCGCATTGGAAGCTCATCGCGGGCTATGGCACGTCGCCGTTCCCCACCCCAATCATTCGGCCCAAAGCTTCTGGCGGAAGCTGCTAGCAAATCGAGCCGCGGGCGTGAGCGATATTCACTTCGACGACACCGATTGGCGGCTGTACGAGCTCAACCTCGCGTAAAATCCTTGGCAAACAAGCATTGGGCTGGAAATAGAAAGGCCCGCATCGCTGCGGGCCTGTCGTGCTTCTTGGCCTCACTCGGCCGCTTCGGGGCGATCGGGCCGCTCGTTGTTCTTTAGACCCGCGTCCGGACTGACGATGTAGCGGCGAGAGCCATCGGCATCCGCCGGGATCTCCAGCGCCATGCCATCGAAGCCAGCAGGCACGGCCTGGGCTGACTGACCACCGCGACCGGTCACGAACCGGCCAAATCGACCGAACTGATGTCCGGTCCACTTGATCTGGCTCCACATTACGCTTGGAGCGGTGATCATCACCGGAACCATGATCAGCGTCAGCGCCGTGGAGAAGAAAAGACCCGAGACCAGTGCCGCCGAGAGGTGGATGAACCAGGAGCCAGCGATGCCGCCCACCACGATCTCGCGGCGGAGGAAGTCGAACTCCACATTTGCCCACATCGGGATCACGCCCAAAGCCGTCAGGAACGCCGTCAATAGCACCGGTCGAACACGCTGGGCAGCAGTAAGCAGCATGGCCTTCACCGCCTCGACACCCTGATGGCGATGGTAGTCGTTATAGGTGTCGATCAGGACGATGCCGTTCTTCACCACAATGCCCGCCAGCGCCACGATGCCCAGCCCGGTCATAATGGCCGAGAAGCTCATACCCGTGATCAGCATGCCCAGCAGCACGCCAGCCACCGACATAATGACGGTCGTGAGGGTCACCATCACCTGATAGAAACTGTTGTACTCGAGCAGCAGCACAAAGAAGATCAGGAACATCGCCATGCCGAAAGCCTGCATGATGAACGCGTTGGCGTCGCCCATCTGTTCTTCCGCGCCACCGAAGGCTACCGTCACCGTATCGGGAAAGTCCTGCTCGGCGATCCAAGCCTGGACCTCCTCAACCACATCAGCTGCATAGACGTCCTCGGGCAGGTTCGCCAGACCGGCGGCTACCGGCATGACATAGACTTGGTTTCGCCGCTCGATACTTGCCACCTTCGGCACCGCTGTGCGGTCAATGAAGTTGCTGACCGGAATAAGGCCATTTGCGGTTGCGATGCGCATTGAATCGAGCGCGTCAAAGGTGCGCTCGTCTTCGGGAAGCCGAACTTTGATGTCCAACTCTTCACCGGTTTCCGCGTCGCGATAGGTACCAAGGTTCACGCCCGAGGTGACGAGCTGAACGTAGGGCGCCAACTCACGCACGCCTATGCCGTATCGTCCAGCCTCGTTTCGGTCGATTGTTATTTGCCAATCGATCCCAGGGGAGGGGCGGCCGTCTTCGATATCGACCGTGTTGGGCAACGACTCAAGGTGGCTACGAATGGCGGCGACGACCGGCACCAGATCATCATAGCTGGTGCTTTCCACCCGCATATTTATGTCTTTACCAGCCGGCGGGCCGCTCTCGGCGGCAAGCACCTGGATGTCGAGCCCTGCGAACCCGGCAACACGCTCACGGATGTCGCTGAAGATTTCCTCGGCCCTCACGCGGTGGTTGTAATCCATTAGTTGCAACTGGAAGTTGCCAATCGTGTCGGGTGGCGTCGAGCCGAAAGCACCGGTCGAGCCGAACTGCATGATCACGTCCTGGATCCCCTGGACCTGCATCAGCTCTGCCTCGACCTGCATCAGCATGTCGCGGATCTCTTCGGGCGAGTAGTTGCCTCGCCCGACCACGGCCACGGTCGCGTATTCCGGTTCAGAGGCCGGGAAAGCTTCACTACCGGTGGGGTTCTGTGCGTAGGTGACAAAGATCGCAGCAATGATGCCAAAACCCACCACAAGGGTCGGCAAGGGCCACCGCAAAAGCTTTTCAAGCACCCGGACATAGACGCCCGTCACGCCACGGACTTTCCGGGAGTCGAACTTGTCCGCGTACATAACGATGTCAGCGGCTTCCTTTGCCTTCTGGTCCACATGCGTGGAGGCGATCGCAGCACCGATGACAGGCATGAAAATGAGGGCAGAGATTAGCGAAGCTACCATGACAATGATCACGATCATCGGCAGGTAACTCATGAACTTGCCGATGATCCCCGGCCAGAACAGCAGGGGCACGAATGCCCCCAGCGTTGTGGCGGTAGCACCGACGACGGGCACGAACATCTTGCGTACCGCTAGGATGAAGGCTTCCTTCTTGGAAACCCCCTCCTGCAACTTGCGCTCGGCATATTCCACGACCACGACTGGGTCGTCGACGAGCACACCAACAGCGATCACGAGGCCGAACATGACCATCATGTTGATGGTCATGCCGAGCATCTGAGCTACCAGAAACGCCATCATGAACGACAGCGGGATTGAGAGGCCAATCATGATGGCTGGGCGAACGCCTAATGTCGCCACGCAGGTGATCAGCACCAGTGCCACAGCTGTCAGAACAGCCGCTTCCAACGAGCGGAACATGCTGGTGGTCGTTTCAGCCTGGTCCAGGAAGAAGCTGTACTCCACGCCTTCGGGCCAGGTTTCTGCCAATTCAGCGGTGGTTGCTCGTACCTTGTCCGATACATCGATGATGTTCGTGCCAAGCTTCTTGGAAATGCCCAGGATCATGGCTGGAGAGCCATTTACCTGAGTATATTCAGTTGCGTCTTCCAAAGTGCGGGTGATGGTCGCCACGTCGCCGAAGGTGACGACGGTATTGCCGTCGGTCTTGAGCGGCAGCTCATAAACATCCTTCGCAGTGGTGATAAGGCCAGGAACCTCGATATTAAACGAGCCCTGTCCCGTGTTCAGAGTGCCGCCGGGCACCACCATATTGTTGCGGTTCAGCGCATCGAAGAGCTGATTGGCTGTGAGCCCATAGGCTTCAAGACGCAGCAGATCGATCCTCACCTCGAGGACTTCCTCACGCGCACCGGAAAGCACCGCCTCGCGTACTTCTGCAATCCCTTCTAGGGAGTCCTGCAACTCCTCGGCTCGGCGCACGAGCTCCTTTTCCGGGGCGCTGCCATAAATGGCCACTGATATGATCGGCTGACCAACGAGATCGACTTCATGTACGCTGGGATCGTTCGCGTCTTCTGGCAATTCCGCGCGCAGTGCGTCCATTCGGGCGCGCGTATCCTGCAGTGCTTGGTCCTTGTCGGTGTTGATATCGAACTCGAGAAAAACCGACGCATGGCCGGTGGTCGATGTCGAGTTGATATTGACCAGGCCTGGGAGCGTGGCGAGCTCCTCTTCGGCGGGCTTGGCGAGCAAATTCTCCGCGTCTCTGGGCGAAACGCCCGTCTGGCTGATCGAAACGTAGAGATACGGCACATCGATTGCCGGGAAACTCTCCTTGGGCAGCGACACATAGGCCGAGACTCCGGCCGCCACCATGATCACCATGATGGTCAGGACGACGCGCGGCATTCTCAGAATTTTTTCGATGAAATCGAGCATGTCAGGCGCCTTCCTCGATCGCGGGAGCATCCACTGGCGAGGCAGCTACCGCTTGTCCCGCTGATACGTTTTCCTGGCCGACGGTAATGACGTCGGCAATGGCAGGCAGGCCTGAGACCCAGACGCCTTGACGCGTGTCGCTAACGATCGTGATGGGATGGAAGGCCACGACACCATCTTCCACAGTGCGGACGCCGAGTGTTCCCTCATCGTCCAGCGTCAGCACCGATTGCGGCAACAGGTGCCCTGGCGCCGTGCCGATATTGACTACGGCCTCGGCAGTGACGCCGTCCCGGATCGCATAGTCCTCGTTAGGGATTTCGATCTCGACGGGGAAAGCACGCGTGGCGTTGTCGGCCTGTGACGCAATGTAGGTCACTTCTCCTTCGGCGGTATGGCCGGTTACGGTTTTGATGACCGCATCTAGACCCACCTTAGCGAGATTGATGTGCGCCTCGGGTACCATGCCGCTGAAGACAATCGGATCAAGCTGGACGATCGTTGCGCACGGCGTTCCCTGGCCCAGCATCGAGCCGACGGTGGCTACAGGGTCTTGAACAAGTCCAGGTACGCGTGCTGAAATGACGGTGCGCTCCAGCTCGGCGCGTGCATTATCTACCTGCGCCTGCGCAGCGGTGACCTGTGCTCGAGCCGAGCTCAGGCCTACCTGAGCTTGGTTTGCCGTGTTTTCTGCAGCAAGACCGCGTTCGCGCAGGCTTGCGTTGGTTTCAAATTCCAACTGGGCTTGTTCCAGAGCAACTTCCGCTTGCGCAAGGCTGGCTTCTGCTTGGGTGACCGCAGCAGCCCGGGTACCCTGATCGAGAGTGCAGAGCGGGTCCCCCGCCTCCACGCGCTCCCCTTTGGTGACGTGAACCTCCGCCACTGTGCCTTGCGTTTCGCCAACGGCGCTTACGATGGCTCTCGCTTGGGTACGCCCACGCAGGGGCACCTCGATGGGCATTGCTGCCGCGGTATAGCGCACCGTACGGACAGCCTGCAGGGAGCGATCAGCATTCGCTGCAACTTGCTGGCGCTGAGCAATAGTGAGACTAGGGTCTACTTCGGGCTTCGGGTGCTCCGCCAGAACTCCAGCGTCTGCCAGCGTGTCATGGATCGGTCCGTGTTCCTCACCTTCCAGCACGGAGATGATTGGGCGTTCTCCATTTCCGGGCCCATTTCCGCCGATAACCAGCGTTCCCGTGGCGAGCCAAGCCCCGGCGCCAAGCAAGATCAGAAAGGCAACGCCATAGGAAAATAGTGCACGCATCTTGAGTTCGCCCCTTACTCAGCCGCTTTTTTGTTTGGCTCGGCTCGCGCCAATGTGATCAATTCGTCCATATGGGCCTGCAGGTACTTCTCTGCAACGTCTGCAATGGCCCTTCCGTAGTTTACCACCCATGCATCCGACGCATTGAGGCTCCGCTCACTGGCAGCTTCTTCGAGGTGTTGCCGCCTTTCGCGGGTGCGCTCGAGATAGTCTTGCAACCTCGTTTCCACCAAATCCGGCGGCAGAATGTGGGCAAAACGGGCAAACAGCAGGAAGGGACTGCGGAACATATCGTCGCCGAGCGGCTCTGATAGATGCTGCGCAAATGCTGCGCGTCCGGCCTCGGTGATCGAGTAGACCTTTTTTGCCGGCTTGCCATCTTGTTGTTCTGTACGGCTGGTAACCAGTCCCTCGTCCTCGAGCTTGGCGAGGGCAGGGTAGATAGAGCCAAAGCTCGCTTCGATGAAGTATGAACAATTGCCCTCCACACAGAGGCGCCGGATTTCATACCCGGTCGTCTCCCCCTCATGGAGGATAGAAAGGCAAAGGGTTCGTACATTCATGCGCGCGGCTCCGCCGGCACCTATGCCGGGTTGATATATGTCGGGTCTATATATGCACGACCGTCATGTGCGCAAGTTGTACGGCCCTCGAAAGAGGGTAGATCAGTTAAGATCAGATTGCATGGCAGGTGTTTAGGTGAGCAACTGCCGGATCAACGCGGCCGCGCGCTGGGCGAGCGCCTCGTCGGCTGCAGCTACAAAGAACGGGTTAAGGAAGTCCGAGCCGCCCTTCCCATAGTGCAGGCGTTCGCCATCGAGCGTAACTACGCTGCCGCCGGCGGCCTCCAGCACCGCTTGTCCGGCAGCGGTGTCCCACTCGCATGTGGGTGTGAAGCGCGGATAAAGCTGCGCATCTCCTCGTGCCAGCAGACAGAACTTCAGCGATGATCCAACCGACACATCTTCCTGCACTTGCATGGTGTCGCACAACTGGGCCAGAGCAGCGTGGCCGTGCGAACGACTGGCGACAATCCGGATAGGCCCGCCTGGAGCAACTGTTATCGAACGCTTCTCACTCGCTACCCCATCTTCGATGCGGCATGTATATGCGCCATTGAGGTCACCCACGAAGGCTTCTCCCGTCGCCGGTGCAAGCACCACTCCCATCACGGGGAAGCCGCTCTCCACCAGAGCGATGTTTACGGTGAACTCGCCGTTGCGCTTGATGAATTCCTTGGTTCCGTCCAGCGGGTCGACTACGAAATACCGTTCGCCTAAGTCGGGGATCATGCCGGCTGCGACGCTCTCCTCGCCAAGAACCGGAAGTCCAAGTGGCGCCAGATGCTGAAGAATGACGGCTTCAGCGGCGCCGTCTGCCTCCGTCACGGGTGAACCATCAGCTTTGAGCTCTGTGGAAATTGGGCGCGCATAGACCTCCATGATCAGGCGTGCAGCTTCGATCGCCGCCTGCAGGGCTGTACTGGTGAAATCGGTAGAACGGCGTGTCATGCGGCACCATTGTTTGATGCCGCCCCTCTACGCGGGAGCCGGAGCTAGCGCAACAAGCTCTGGCCGCCGTCGATCCACACTGGGGTTCCTGTGATATGCCGGGACCGGTCAGAGGCCAGGAATAGCACTAGTTCCGCTACATCTTCGGCTTTCCCGGCTTCTCCACCGGTCAGCGGAATATCGCCTTGGGGGAATTCAACCGGCACTTGCGTCTCTTCTGCGCCACGCTGCTGCGTGTTGTCCGAGATTTCCGACTCTATCTTGCCGGGGCAGATAGCGTTGATGCGAATGCCTCGATCACCTAGCTCCAGCGCTAATTGCTGCACCATCGCCAGTTGGCCAGCCTTGGTGATCGAATAGGCGGTAGCACCCGGGCTGGTGAACGTACGGGTCCCGTTGATCGAGGAGACAACGACGATTGATCCGCCACCTGCCTTGATGAGATGCGGCACGGCGTAGTGGATGGTCAGAAATGTTCCACGCAGGTTAACCGCGATGGTTTTGTCGAATTCTTCCGGTTTGAGGTCCTCAATAGGAGCCCAGACGCCGTTAATGCCGGCGTTGGCGAGCACAATGTCGAGCCGCTTGTGTTCGCCGATCATCTGCTCGAACAATTGCTGCATCGCGGCGTCATCGGAGGTGTCGGCGGTCAGCGCCTGGGCCCTGCCACCCGCGTCCCGGATCTCCTTTGCAGTCTGCTCTACTTCGTCCGCCGTGCGGCTCATCACGACTACCGTAGCGCCGGCTCGGCCGAGTGCTAGAGCCGAGGCCTTGCCGATGCCCGAACCGGCGCCCGTAACCAGCGCCACCTTGCCATCTAGCTCGCTCATCCTGATACCTCCGTTTCGCCCAACAACGCGCGAAGATGAGGATGGTTGGTCCGCTTAACGCGCGAACTTATCAGTGTGGTCAGCCTCGATGATTGCCTTTGTGAGGCTTCCAGTAGCTGGATAGAGCGGAATTAGGCAGGCCTGTAACGCGTGATAGATGTCGGGCTTGCCCACAAAGAGTCGCGAGCTTGGCTGCAGGTCTTCGGTCAGTTCGCTCCGCCAGCCGCCCCGCTGGTGATCGATCACGTGGTTTTCCGCATAATCCCAGAGCTTGCGATACCAAGTCTGGAAATAATCGTCTCGGTCGTAGGCGGTCAGGAAAGCGGCAGCGCCGATAGCCTCGGCAACAGGCCACCAGAGTTTTTCCCGCATAACGGGCTGATTGTTCCAGTCTAGCGTATAGAAGAAGCCGCCGTTAACGTCATCCCAACCCAGCGCAACCGCTTGCTGAAACAATTGGCGCGCAGCGTCCGTCAGCCATGAGAGCCGCTTCTCCCCAAGGGTCCACAACTGGTAGAGCAGCCTTGCCCATTCAAGCCAATGTCCAGGAGTGGTGCCGGCCGGCCGGAACATCTCGGAGCCCAGATAATCCTTGTCGAGCGTCCAGTTCTCGTCGAAGTGCTCGGCAACGCGATGCCCCAGCGGCACGGCATGCTGCCGGATAACGAGATCAGCGATGCGTTCGGCCATATCGAGATACATCTTCTCGCCGGTGGCCTCGAAGGCCGCCATCAGCGCCTCGGTAAGATGCATGTTGGAGTTCTGGCCGCGATATGTGCTGATCTCGGACCAGTTATTGGCGAACTCTTCCCGGATGGCGCCCCGATGCTCGTCCCAGAAGCGGCGGACAATGACATCTGTTACATCCGCCAGCATTCGATCTGCGAGGGGATGCCCCACCAGTTTGGCACTGGATGCGGCAAGCAGCACGAAGGCGTGCCCATAACCTTGCTTGCTGTTGTCCTTGGGTCCGTTCCCATCTAGGGACCAAATATAACCGCCATTCTTTTGGTCGCGATGTTGCTCCCAGACATAGCGCATACCGTGATCGACGATCTCGTCTGATCCTGGTCGCCCGATCAGACTGCCGATGGCGAAGCAGTGCACCATCCGCGTTGTAGCGTGGATGGCGCGAACGGGATTGTCCCCATCAAGAGGGCGCCCCTCGTCATCGAGTTCGAAAAAGCCACCATTCTTGTTAATCGAGGCCGCCTGGAAGAAGTCGAAGAGGTTGTTCGACTGCCGCATCAGGTACTGACGATGGAAAGGGCGCTGGCTCCATGGGCTTGAATTGGTGCGGGGCAGGTCAGGGATGGCGTCGGTCATGCTGGCTCCCAGCCGGCAACGGGCGCCGGCATGTTGTTATGCGGCTCCCGTATAATGGGCCGACGAGAACGTTGCAAATGCGTCTAGCCGCTAGTGGAGTAGAGCTGCTCCACCCGCTGCACTTCCTCCGCGGAGCCCAGAATAACCGGAACCCGCTGGTGGATTGCTGTTGGAACTACGTCCAAAATGCCTTGCTTCCCCGTGGTTGAGCGACCACCAGCGGTCTCGATCAGCATGGCCATTGGATTGGCTTCGTAGAGCAGACGCAAGCGCCCGCCCTTGGTTACAGTTTCGCTATCAAGCGGATAAAGGAAGATGCCGCCGCGCATGAGAATCCGGTGCACGTCCGCCACCATCGATCCCACCCACCGCATATTGTAGCGCTTACCGGCACGGCCGCTTTCGCCGACGACATTCTCGCGCACATAGGTGGTCGTCGCCTCATCCCAGAACCGCTCACGCGCCGTGTTGATGGCAAACTCTGATGTCGCAGGGGGGACCTCCACCTCGTCGTCCGTGAGCTGGAACACTCCAACATCGTCTAGCGTGAACACGGCCACGCTTGTTCCAAAGGTGAGCACGAGATTGGTCGCCGGGCCATAGGCCGTGTAGGCCGCTGCGAGCTGTGCTGAGCCGGGCTGCAGCATGCCCTTGCCTGCGTCCAGCACGGAAAAAATCGTGCCGACTGTAACGTTGACGTCGAGGTTGGAAGAGCCGTCGAGCGGATCGGTAGCAATGATGTACTTACCGTCATTCGACAGATGAACGGCTTCCTCTAGTTCCTCCGAGATCAGAATCGAGACCGCGGCATTCTCCCGCAAGTGCTTGAGAACTATGTCGTTCGAGATGACGTCCAGAGCCTTCTGCTGTTCGCCTTGCACATTGGTCCCAGAGGCGAGAACAACCTGCCCCTTGATCGCGGCTTGCCGTAGCACGCCGGCGATTTCTACGCTGGCGGCAGCCATGCTTGCTACGGTCGAGGCCAGTTTGGGGTCGACGGATTGGCCGGCGAGCCAGTCGGCGAGAGAGGTCATGTTTCACTCCAGGCAGAAAAGGGCCTTCTAACTCTCCCTAAGCGGAGGGATGAAGCAAGGCCGACTTTGGGTGGAGCGGTCGCGGCGGATCGTTTAAGTCGGCTCGGATTCCCGCTCGCGCGTGAACCATGTTCCCTCGCGCCACTCTCGTACCGTGATGGTAATGCGATCGGGATTGATGTCGATGAGGTTGTAAGCGTTCGGTTCTCCGCGCAGGCGGGTGGAGATGGTGGACGAGGCCTGCGCGATAAGAATGGGGGCTACCGCCGACTTCCGTAACCCCACCGGCGATCCTTCCTTTACCGCTCCTGTGTACTCATGCTTGCGGACATAAGAGAGATGGAAGTGACCTGAGAGAACTAGCCGCACGCCAAGGCGGGAGAAGGTTTCTAAAGCCACATCGGCCCGCTTCACCAGTTTCGTTTTTTGCATCATCGGCGAGTCTGGAAAGAGCAGCGGATGATGTGCGACAACCACCCTGATCGCATCTGGTGACGTCTTGGCGAACCGCTCTTCAAGAGCATCGAGTTGATGCCGTGAAATGGTCCCGTGGCCCCAGTTCCACTCGAGCCTTAGGCGCCGCGACGTCTTGATCCCGGCGAAAGCCACGCCGCCCATTTCAAGAAGTGGCTCGAGCTCGGGGTGGATGTACCGCTTATAAAGCCCATAGGGATCGAGAAAACGCTTGAAGATGTTGATGGCCGGTACGTCGTGATTGCCTGGAACGGCGAAAACCGGCGGCGTCAGCATGTCGAGAAAGGCACGCGCCTGCTCGAACTCTGCTTTGGTACCGACTTGGGTGAAGTCGCCGCTGGCGATGATGAGGTCAGGAGCCTGTGCCTCAATATCCCCCGCTAAGCCCTCGGCGAGCAGTGGATCATGGTGCCCAAAATGAAGATCGGAAATATGGACCAGTCTCATTGCTTATCCTAAGCTTGTCGCCGCCGGTACCTCGTGCACCCCTTCAGCTTCGGGTGGCACTAGTACTGCCAATGCTTGAGGGCGGATGCGGAAGTGAAGCGGCGTTTCCAACGAGCGCACATCCCCATCGAACATCACCTTGAGCAGCCGCTTGTGGCTGTCGATGGTTACTGATTTGACCTTCTCCAATCGCAGTGACTCGGCGTCTCGCCAGCGCCCCAGGACCATTCCTCCGGCCAGGCGGAGGACCTCAAGGAAGTTGAGATGTTTGAAGACGTAAAGCGTCAAAGTCCCCGTATCGAGCCGTGCCCGTGACAGCAGGTGCCCGAAAGCCTCATCGTATTCATTGCTGGCGACGGCGAGGGAATGGATGCGCTCAACTCGGCGCTCGCCATCGGGCATTTCGATGGCAACGGCCATTCGCTTGGTACGGACGATACGTCGAGCAAAGTAGCGTAGTAAAGCTAGTCGCGCCCCCCAGCTTTCCCGCCCACGTATAAACTCCCGACCGGCGGCCATGGCGGGTACCAGCCCAACCACTACCTTGTGGAGAAATACCTGGCCATTGACCTCTCCCGCGTCAATCTTGTGTATCTCGGAGCGACCAAGCGCCGCTACGGCTTCAGCTGTAGCAAGGGGGATGTGCATGTCCTTGGCCAGTGCGTTCACCGTGCCGAGCGGGAGGATGGCCAGTATTTTGTTCGTGTCGATGACCGCATTGGCGACCGTGGTAATGGTGCCGTCGCCTCCGGCGGCCACAATGACCTCCGCTTCGCTGGCGATCGCCTTGGTGATCCGCTGCTCCATCGAGTCATTAACATCCGCATTGATCGTGGCGTTGAGACCTGCCGCCCGAAATTCCTCTTGTAGCCGATCGGCGGTCAGCCCCATGCCGAGGGCCGTGCCGGCATTGGCATTGAAGATGACGTAGTAGCTTCGGGACATGGGATGGGGGACCGGAGATCAACTGTCCGACACAACGGAACCGTCCCCGATTGGTTCACAGTGACCTCAAGCTTCAGCGATGATTGGCGAGGACCTCTGCTAGTGTTCTAAGAATGGCGGCCGGCTCATAGGGTTTAGCAACCATGGGCACATGACTCATGGTCTCCGGGAGTGCCCCATGATCACCGTAGCCGCTAGCGAAGGCGAACGGGACGCCTCGTCGCTGCAGCTCCTCAGCAACCTGCAGGGAACTCTCTTCACCTAGGTTGAAGTCGAGAATGGCGGCGTCGAGTGCATGCTCCTGTACCTTGTTCAAGGACTCTCTCACGGAGGCGGCTGTCACGACCGACATGCCTGCCTCACTCAGCATCATCTCGAGGTCCATGGCGATAAGCACCTGGTCCTCCACGATCATCACCGATCGACCAGCCAGACTGGTAGCGCTTGTCTCGTCACCCGCGGGCGCTGCCACAGGATCGATCTCCTCCGCATCCCTCCTGAAAACAAATTGTGCCGGGATCAAAAAGCGCACCTCTAGACCATCGGGACGATAGTGGACCTGGGTTTCGCCGCCGAGATCGTGAGGTACGCTGCGACCGATCAGCATGGTCCCAAATCCTTGCTTCTCTGGCGGTGTCACCACCGGTCCACCGCTTTCCGTCCAATGGATCAAACAGCCGCCCCCGTCCTCCATCTGCCACCGCACAGTCAGCGCGCCGCCTGACTGGGAGAGCGCACCGTACTTCACCGCATTTGTGGACAATTCGTGCAGCACCAGGGCCATGACCGAGAAGGCACGAGGCGCAAGACAGACTGGCAGGCCTTTGAGCTGGACCCTCTCGCCGCTGTCGCGGTAGGGGGCGAGTTCAGCGTTCAGAAGGTCCCGCAAGTCCCCCCCATCGCCCCTAGCGATCTGGTCGTGCGCGGTGGCGAGTGCCTGAATACGCCCGCGCAGGGCATTGGCATAGTGCTCTAGACTTTCAGTTCCTTCGCTCGGTCGTCCCACTAGAGACTTGATGACCGCCAAGATATTCTTGACCCGGTGGTTGAGCTCGCCATTGAGCATTCGACGACGCGCTTCTTCCTTCTCGCGCTCATCCGCAAGCAGTTCGCTTTGCTGCAGCACCAATTCGGCCAGAGCCGCACGAGCCGCCTCGGCAAACTGACGCTCGTCCTCAGTCCAGGGGAGGGACTGCAGGTGTACTGTTTCCTTCCAGATGGCGAAGCTCTTGCGGGGGGTAAGCCGGTCCCCCAACGGACCGGTCGTATAGGTCTTTTCTGGATTGCCTGCCCAATTGAGGGTCTGGGCAACTTCCTTGCGGAAAAAGAACAGATAATCGCGAGGACGCTGGGACAAAGGGACAATCAGCATGCCAGCTGCCATTCCCGCGTACTCTTCCGCGCCCTGAGCAGTTTCCGCCAGGCGGTTCGTCGACCAGATGCGACCTTCGCTTACTTCGGCGGCAAGTGCAGTTAACCCTCCAATTGCGTGCTCAGGCGGCGTGTCGCCCATTGCCGCCCACTGGCCATCAAGCCACAGCCCGATGCCATCGCAGGGAATGAGCTCGCGGAAGTCTGACAGACGTTCTCGCAGCGTTTCGCTGATACTATTGGCGCGCGTGGCATGGCGCAGGAAGCGGTCGAGCGCTGCTCTGGCATTGGTAGCCATGTCCAGGGTGCGCTTTTGCTGCAAGACGCTTAATTGCAGGGAGAAGAATTCGCCGAACATTTCGGCGGCAACGCGCTCGGACATCGTCAGAGTCCGTGGACTGTAGTGGTGGCAGGCGATCAGTCCCCAGAGCGCCCCATCCACGATGATCGAAATCGACATCGATGCGCCCACCCCCATGTTGCGGAGGTATTCGCAATGGACAGGAGAGACACTACGAAGATGCGCAAATGTCAGATCCAGGGGCTGGCCGAGAGCGTCGCTTGCCGGAACGACGGGGATGCGCTTGCAATCAGCGTCGGAAATAATGCGGATGGTGTTCTGCAGATAAAGTGCACGCGCTTGCTGGGGGATGTCAGTTGCCGGAAAATACTGCCCCAGGAAACTCTCCAGCTTCGAGTGTTTGGCCTCGCTCAGTACCTTTCCGGCGCCGTCGTGGTCGAACTGATAGACCATCACCCGATCATAGCCCAACATCGCATGGATGAGCTTGGCTGTGTCCCGCACCAAGCGTTCGACGGAGATTACGTTTGTGATGCGGCCGATCATGGACCGGGCGAGATCGAGCGGCTCAGCGAGCGTCCCCTGGCTTGGTTCAAGCTCGATAATACTGTGGTCTTTGAAGCGATGAACCGCGACGTCGAAGTTCCTGCCAGACGGCAGGGTCATGCCGAACAGCAAGCTAGCGCGCTGCGGGTCCTGAGTCCTGGAGAGCGCATTGCGAATGGCGTGAGCATTCTCCCGTCCCAGCACATCCCCTAGGCGTGACCCATTGAGCTCGTTGCTGCACTCCAGCATCTCTGACGCGTTTACCGAATGGCGCAAAACCGCTTCGGCACGCATGTCGCACGCGAGCAAGCACCCATGTGGCTGTATGCTGCCGGGTATATGGATGGGCTCCCGATCGCAATTGGTCAGGTCGACCTCAGTTGTGGCAGACATCAGCTTCTTTCGCGAAGGCGTTGAGGGCCAGGGAGAAGGCGTTTTGCGCCGCTTCTCCGGCAATGTTTGGGTCTATAGCGGTTGAGCTTTCGATTAGACCCAGGAAGGTGGGCCACGTGTCCCGCCGGCTGGTTTGTGCAGCAAGGTGCCGCGCGCCATGCTCGTCTGAGAGCCCAAGCGCGTGTGCGCGCCGGTGGAGGAGGCGGGCGCCGATGGACGATCCCTCCAGTACGTAAAGCGTGCCTGCCCACCAGGACTCTGACCGCGCCGTAACTGGTGCCAGCCTTTCCGGCCGTCCTGCTTCAACCAGAAGATCCTCCAAGTCTTGCCGCAGTTCCAAACCGATCATGCGGGGCCGCCAATCTCCATAGCTTGCCGGCAAATCAGCCGAGCTGATGTCCCACTCTATCGGAGCGCGGAATGCATAGAGCCCCTTCAGGTAGATCTTGTATCGAGCAAGATCGCTGAACTCGCCAACGAGCGCATCCAGTTGCGCATGGATCTGGCCAGTGGCGTTGCGCAGGTGAGTGCGCAGGGTGGAGTTCAAGAGAGCTTACGTCCGTGTTTGAGTCGTGCAAAGGCGGCGAAACTACTCAGCTTCCCGCAAGGCGTCGATAAACTTTGCCATGTGGGGCGTATTTTCAAGTCACGTTTCTGCTCTAGCCTGCCTGCGCCCCTTAGAAGCGCGCTGTTGCGAAGGGGGTGGCCGCTCGGCGGGGGACTTGGCGAAGAGCTGCAGGTATTTCCGCGCCAGTGCAAGCCGCTGCCCACCATCCTTTGTTGGAGCTTCGACGAGAATTCGATCGTCCTTTTGTGAAATTGGCTGCAACTTCAACCACTCGTCGAGCAGCGCCTGTCCAGGCGTCTTCCGGAAGGTGAAGGCTAGCCCAAACGGCCCCCCATCGATCCTTTCGATGCCAAGGCGTCGCGCGCGGATAGCGATTGCCCGCAACTTGAGAAGCCTCACGACCTCCCGCGGAGGCGCGCCAAACCGATCCTCCAGTTCCTCGTTGAACTGCTGCAACTCCTTGACGCTTTCGGCGCGCTGCACCCGGGAATAGAGTCCGATTCGAACATTTGCTTCAGGAACATAGTCTTGAGGAATGGCTCCTGAGAGCCCGAGGTGAGTTTGAACCGGCCACTGGGGCCCAAGCTCCTCTCCCTGTGCTGTCCTTAGCGCTCGCGACATGAGCTGCTGGTAAAGTCCTTGCCCTAAGAGCTTGCTGTGCCCCGACTGCTCATCGCCCAGCAGGTCGCCCCCGCCCCGCTGATCAAGGTCCCGCATGCTGATCTGGAGCCCAGCCCCCAGCCTGTCGTACGCAACGAGAGTCTCCAGGCGCGCCTGGGCAGCCGCGGAAAGGTCTTCAGCCGGATCAGAGAAAAGATACGTCACGGCTTGCACGCGGCCTCGTCCTACCCGCCCGCGCAATTGATGCAGTTGCGAAAGACCGAACCGATCCGGCCGCCAAACTAGCATGGTATTGGCGCGCGGAACGTCGAGCCCACTCTCAATGATATTGGTCGCCAACAGCACGTCAGCACCGCCACTGGCGAAGGAGACCATGTTGTTGTCAATCGCATCCACCGCCATCTCTCCATGTGCGACCAGGACGGTGAGGTCTGGAACGAGTTCGGCTAGTTGCCGCCGCATCTCCTCGATGTCCGAGATACGCGGCACCACTAGGAAGCTCTGGCCACCCCGCCGATGTTCACGCATGAGCGCTGTCTTAGCCGTGGCACGGTCAAAGGGGCACACAAAGGTTCTTACAGGCCGCCGTCTCGCTGGTGGTGTCGACAAGATGCTGACGTCCTGAATACCTGCCAAAGCTCCCAGCAGCGTGCGCGGGATGGGCGTGGCGCTCAACATCACGAAGTGTGCCGTGGGTGCGATCTCGTGGATCTGCTGCTTGAACCGGGCACCAAAGCGCTGCTCTTCATCGAGGATTACGAGGCCCAAGTCGTCGAAGCGCACCCCGCTTGAGGCAATAGCATGGGTGGCGATGACGATCCGGACCGAACCATCGGCCAAGCCATTCTTGACCGTTTCTGCCTCCGCCTTCGATGCCAATCGCGAGAGGTGTGCCACTTTGATGTCCGTGCCGGCAAAGCGCCGCCCGAAACTTTCAAGGTGCTGTCGCGCTAGCACAGTTGTTGGCGCCACCACCGCTACCTGGTGTCCGGTCAGTGCTGCCGCGGCTGCAGCGCGCAGCGCAATCTCGGTTTTGCCGAAGCCAACATCACCGCACACGAGCCGGTTGGCAGGGTGGCCTGATGCCAGATCCTGCAGGATCGCCTCGATTGTGGCTGCTTGATCAGCCGTTTCGGCGAATGGGAAGCGCGACGCGAGCCGGTTATAGACGGCTTGAGGAGGGCGGATGATTGGCGCCGTTGCCGTTGATCTTTCCGTCGCCAGTTCAACTAGCCCCGCGGCAGCCATATCGATCTCAACGCTCACCTCTGCCCGCCGCTTTAGCCATGCATCCGTATGCAGCCGATCGAGGCTGACCGCATCTGGATCTGCCCCATAGCGCCAGACTTTGCCAAACTCCTCAACCGGCACGAGGAGCGATGCACCGCCATGATATTCGATCCGCATGGTGTCATGTTCAATCCCATCTACTTCTATGCGTTCGAGACTTTGCAGCACGCCGACGCCATGATCCTCGTGAACGACAACGTCCCCCACCTTCAACTCAGGTGTCCCGAGGACTTCCTGAGGAGCGACATGACTGTCTGCCAGGCGGCTGCCGAACACATCGCTGGCAGTCACAAGAACCAGCCCCTTCGCCTGATCCGCGAAGCCATGACCAAGATCTGCCTCTAGCGTGATCACGCTTCCTGCGGCGGAGCCAAATGCCATTGTCCAGCTATCCGTGCGCTCGATTAGCTCTTTTCGATAGCGCTTCAAGCGGCGCTCCATGCGACTAAGTTCCTCTGCGGTTCCCGCAAGAACGCAGCAAGCGCCCTCGGCCACTTGCTGCTTCACAAAATCAGCGAAGGCCTTCCGCGGATTGGCTTCACGAATAAAGGCCGGCAGGGCACTAACTGCGGCTAAGTCCGGCGATGCTTCTGCACCCTTTAGTGCATCCTTCCATTCAGTCGGCGTAAGGTAAAGTTCATCTGGAGGCGCGGGGTGCGCGTCAACGGCAAAGTCTCTGGCAGAGCGGTATGCTTCTTCGATTTGCTCGAGTATGGCATCGGCGCGGACACGGGCCTCGGCGCTAATGACAATTCGTGAACCTCGCGTTAGGTGGAACAGAGTCGTGAGGCTTTCGTAATGCCGAGAGAGGCGATGCTCTGCCCCCGCGCTGCGGGCTTCTTCCACACCCTGAGGGAGGACCACCTCGGACGCCGGCAGCAGCTCTAAGCAATCCAGATCTTCTATGCTTAGCTGGGTGGCAGGATCATAGGTCCTGATGTCCGTGACGTGCTCGTCCTCGCTCAGCCAAAGGCGGACTGGTCTCACCGCATCAGCCGGGAAGACGTCGACCACCTCCCCCAGCAGGGCCAACTCACCCGGCTCATCTACCCGGTCGTCGAGGAGATATCCCGCCTGTCGGCCGAACGCCTCTAGCTCCTCTCGGTTCAGCCGTGATCCCGTCGAGATACTCCAGCACGTCTCGACAGCTGCCGCGGGCGGCAATCTCTGCAGCGCAGCTTCAACGGGGGCAACGATGATCCGCGGACGCTCTTGCTGGGGTTTCTGCAGCCGCCGCAGCGTCGCCAAACGTCGGCCCATGCCTTCGCGTGAGGGGGAGGCTCGGTCATAGGGTAGGCAATCCCACGGGGGGAGAACCAGCACCTCTGCGTCTGGGGCGAAGCACCGCAGCGCCTCTCCGGTGTCGTCCGCCCGCTGCTCGCTGGTGGTGAGATAGAGCACCGTATTCTTTGAGCTTCCAAGCAGGTCCGCCAATTTCGATGCCATAGCCGAGGCTGGTGGTTGGGTTGGCGCACTGAGCATCGTATCGGCGGCTCCGGCAGGGTGGCCCCGATCACTTCGGCGTGGCTGTTCAAGGACATTTTTGGATTTTGTTGCAGGCATCTGGGACTCGTCGGAAGGCCGCTATCGAACGTCCTCCGGTCGCAGCCGTTCCGTAACGGACTAGAGCTTTGCTCAAGGCTAGCTTCCCGTGCGCTTCTCGACTTGCCGTACATCTTGCTTTACGCCCGAAACCAGTGACCAAGATTCCTGAGGACGAGGGTGCAAAAATGAAGACACGCGCTGCCGTAGCGTTCGAGGCTGGCAAGCCGCTCGAGGTAGTCGAAGTGGATCTGGAGGGCCCCAAGGCAGGCGAGGTTCTGGTCGAGATCAAGGCGACCGGCATTTGCCATACCGATGAGTTTACCCTGTCGGGGGCAGACCCCGAGGGCATTTTCCCCGCGATTCTGGGCCACGAGGGTGCGGGCGTTGTGCTCGAGGTCGGTGCGGGGGTGACCAGCGTTGCAGTGGGCGATCACGTGATCCCACTCTACACCCCCGAGTGTCGCGAATGCGCCTCTTGCCTCTCGGGCAAGACCAATCTTTGCACCGCGATTCGCGCAACTCAAGGAAAGGGTCTGATGCCTGATGGCACTACACGCTTCTCCTACAAGGGGCAGCCGATCTACCATTACATGGGCTGCTCCACCTTCGCTAATCATACCGTTCTGCCAGAGATCGCGCTCGCCAAGATCGATCCCGCAGCGCCCTTCGACAAGGTCTTCTATGTCGGCTGCGGTGTTACCACAGGCGTGGGCGCGGTGCTCAATACTGCCAAGGTCGAGGTCGGATCGACAGCAGTGGTCTTCGGGCTTGGCGGCATCGGACTTAACGTCATCCAGGGCCTGCGCTTGGCTGGCGCCGACATGATCATTGGCGTTGATATCAACAACGACAAGAAGCCCTGGGGTGAGCGCTTCGGAATGACGCACTTTATCAATCCAACCGAGATTGAAGGAGATGTCGTCCAGCATATCGTCAACATGACCAAGCGTGGCATCGACCAGATCGGGGGCGCCGACTACACCTTTGATTGCACCGGCAACACCAAGGTGATGCGCCAGGCACTCGAGGCCAGTCACCGCGGGTGGGGCAAGTCGGTGGTGATCGGCGTCGCCGGCGCCGGTCAGGAAATTTCAACCCGTCCGTTCCAACTCGTGACCGGCCGCACTTGGATGGGCACTGCCTTTGGCGGTGCGCGCGGCCGCACGGACGTGCCCAAGATTGTTGATTGGTATATGGGCGGCAAGATCGAGATCGATCCCATGGTCACGCACACGCTGCGTCTGGAGGACATCAACAAGGGTTTCGACCTGATGCACGCTGGCGAGAGCATCCGCTCCGTCGTGCTCTACTGAGGCCGAGCATGGAGATTATCTGCCAATCCAAGGCTCATGGCGGTATCCAGGGCGTCTATCGTCATCAGTCTGCCGCCTGCGCCTGCCCGATGACTTTTGCCGTGTTCGTGCCGCCGCATAATCGCGGTCAGAAACTGCCGGTGCTGTGGTACCTCTCTGGCCTGACCTGCACCCATGCCAACGCTATGGACAAGGGCGAGTACCGCCAGCTTGCCGCCGAACTCGGGCTTGTTATCGTCCTGCCCGACACCAGTCCTCGCGGTCCCGACGTGCCAGATGAACCAGACAATTGGAAGTTCGGCTGTGGCGCAGGCTTTTATCTAGATGCCACTGAAGCGCCCTACGCCAGCAACTACCGCATGGCCACCTATATCGGCGAAGAGCTGCCGGCGCTCGTCGCCGAGCATTTCCCCGTCGATATGGCGCGGCAGGGCATCTTCGGCCACTCCATGGGTGGGCATGGCGCGATGATCATGGCGCTCAACAATCCGGACCGGTTCCGGTCTTGTTCGGCCTTCGCGCCCATTGTTGCGCCTTCGGTCGCTGATTGGTCCCAACCGGCATTCGAGAAGTATCTCGGCAATCAGACTACTTGGCGGCGCTACGATGCCACAGCGCTGGTGGAAGACGGGCGCCGGTTTGACGACTTTTTGATCGACCAGGGCACAGCAGACAGTTTCCTTGAAACCGGACTGATGCCCTGGCGCTTCGAGGAGGCCTGCAAGACAGCAGGTCAAAGGCTCACGCTACGCATGCAGGAGGGCTATGATCACTCCTACAACTTCATCTCGACCTTCATGGATGATCATCTGCGCTGGCATGCGGAGCGACTACGCTAGCGGGGGCTTTCGCCTTCGTCCTTTACCGCCTCCATCGAAACGTGGGTGCTAGTGTGTGCCACATGGGGCAGGGCAGAAAGTTTTTCTCCCAGCACCTCGCGGTAGTCAGCAATGTCCTTGGTTCGAACCTTGAGCAGGTAGTCGAAGCTCGAGGCGATCATGTGTGCCTGCTCCACTTCGGGGATGGCGCGGACAGCCTTGTTGAAGGCCTGAAGTGCTGGAGCACGGGTGTCAGACAGCTTCACTTCCACAAAAGCGATATGGGGTTGACCTAGTTTCTTCGGGTCGATTACCGCGCGGTAACCCAATATGTAGCCCGCTTTCTCGAGCCGAGTGATGCGCGCCTGGCAGGGCGTCTTAGAAAGATTTACCCGGCGGCTGAGTTCTGCGACGCTTATCCTGGCGTCGCGCATCAGTTCGGCGAGGATGCGCTGGTCGATTGAATCGAGTGTCTCGTGGCTGACTAGTTTCATAGGAGATTCGCTTAGTTCAGGCCGCCAAATTGCGTCAGAGTCTCGTAGCTGAGTGCCAGATTGGCCGAAAAGACTTTTAGAGCAAAGCTATTATTTCGGCTGGACCGGCCGCTGCCGGGGCGATCGAGAAGCCAAGATGAACGAAATCTTAACGGCAAAAACTGCACTGCGCGCCTGCATTTACTCCGACGAAACGCAACTTGCCTGGGATTTGGTCAAGCAAGCCAAACTGCCAGAGGGGGAGCGGACCACCATCTCCCAGCGCGCCGAGCGGCTGGTGGAGGAGGTTAGGTCGGGCAACCGCCTCGGGCTCATGGAGAGCTTTCTCAGCGAGTACGGTCTGGCCACCGATGAAGGTGTGGCGTTGATGTCGCTCGCCGAGGCGCTGTTACGGGTGCCGGATGCCGAAACCATCGACGCGCTGATCCACGACAAGGTCGCCGGCTCGGACTGGACCAGTCACTTTGGTGCCTCCCCGCACCAGCTGGTGAACTTCTCCTCCTGGGCGCTGAGCCTAACGGCGGATGTGCTTGGCGACGCAGAAGTGGGGCCTAAGAACGCCCTTCATCGCGCTGTGGCCCGCCTGGGCGAGCCGGTGATCCGCAGCGCGGTACGGCAGGCGATGCGGCTGCTGGGTAGCCAGTTCGTCTTTGGGCGCACCATCGATGAGGCGATTGCTAATGCGCGCAAGCCAGAAGCCGCGGGCTACCGTTATTCCTACGACATGCTGGGTGAAGCGGCGCGGACTAGTGACGACGCAGTCCGCTACTTCGATGCTTATAGGCGGGCTATCGCCACGCTCGCGCCGCGATGCACCGCTCCGGCCGTGCGCGACAATCCCGGCATTTCAGTCAAGCTCTCCGCCTTGCACCCGCGATATGAATACGCCCAGCGCGACCGCGTACTGACGGAATTGTTCGAAGCGACACGCCAGTTGGCGCTCGCGGCGAGGAAGGCCAATATGGGCTTCAACATCGATGCCGAGGAAGCTGACCGGCTCGACCTGTCCCTTGAGGTAATTGAGGCGGTGCTAGCGAGCCCCGAACTCGCCGGTTGGGATGGCTTCGGGGTGGTCATTCAGGCCTATGGCAAGCGCATCCTCCCCCTGGTCGACTGGCTTCAGGCAACCGCTGAGGCCCTCGACCGACGCATCATGGTTCGCCTGGTCAAAGGCGCCTACTGGGATGCCGAAATCAAGCGCGCCCAAGTGCTTGGGCTTCCCGGCTACCCCGTGTTCACGCGCAAGGCGGCGACGGACGTCAGCTATATCGCCGCCGCGCGCCGGCTCTTCGCTGCCGGGCGCCTCTACCCGCAATTTGCGACCCACAATGCCCACACTGCAGCCGCTGTGCTGCATTTGGCTGAGGTGGCAGGAAGGGGGGCCGACAGCTTCGAGTTCCAGCGCCTCCATGGCATGGGCGAGCGCCTCCATGAGGTCCTCGGGAAGAAGCATGGCACGCGTACCCGCATCTATGCGCCAGTTGGAGCCCATAAGGACCTGCTCGCCTACCTCGTGCGGCGGCTTTTGGAGAATGGCGCCAATGGCTCCTTTGTCTACCAGATAGCCGATGAGGATATCCCGGCAGCTACGGTCGCCGAGGACCCAATCGGCAAGCTCCTGGCCCTTGGGGACGGCTTGCCCAACCCCGCAATCTATGCGCCAGCCGACATGTTTGCGGGCCGGCGAAACTCTGCCGGCCTCGACCTGACGGACCCTATTGCGTTCGGCGCCATGGAGGCTGCAAGGGCAGCCTTCCGTACTGAGCGGTGGCAAGCTAAGCCGATGCTCGCCGACAGCTTGCCGAGCTCAGCGAGCCAGCAGGATGCTTTGGAGCTCCGCAATCCTGCAGATGCTACAGATCGGATCGGCAGTGTGGTCCATGCCACACGAGAAGAAGTAAAGGCTGCCATCGCCAGTGCTGCTGCCTCCAACTGGCCCCAGACTCCAGTGGAAACACGAGCCGCGCTCCTGCGGGAGGTAGCGGACCTCTACGAAGCCAACAGCGCCGAACTATTTGCCCTGCTGGCGCGGGAGGCCGGCAAGACCTGGGCAGACGCTGTGGCGGAGGTCCGCGAGGCGGTGGACTTCCTCCGCTACTATGCGGCGGAAGCCGAGCGGCAGGATCTGGCGACACCGCGCGGCCCATTCGTTGCTATCTCGCCCTGGAACTTTCCTCTGGCCATCTTCACTGGGCAGATCGCAGCTGCCCTCGTGACCGGCAACCCGGTCTTGGCCAAGCCCGCACCGCAAACGCCGCTTATTGCAGCACTTGCCGTTGAGCTCATGCAAGAGGCGGGCATTCCCCGCGATGCCCTGCAGCTGCTACCCGGCGCTGGTGAGGTGGGCACGGCCCTGACCTCGGACCCGCGCATTGCAGGCGTCGCCTTCACCGGCTCGCTGCCGACCGCGCGCCGGATCGAGCAGGCGATGGCGGAAAATGTATCGCCGCGAGCGCCACTGATCGCCGAAACCGGTGGGCTCAATGCCATGATCGTCGATTCCACCGCGCTGCCAGAGCAGGCGGTCCGGGACATAATTGCATCTGCCTTTCAGTCGGCGGGTCAAAGGTGCTCTGCGCTCCGCATTCTCTATGTGCAGGAGGATGCGGCCGAGCGCACCCTCCTAATGCTCAAAGGCGCAATGGATGAATTGCGGCTGGGCGATCCGTGGCAGCTCGCCATCGATATCGGTCCCATCATTGATGAACCTGCTCGAGCTAAGATCCAGGGCTATGTTGAGGCCAATTCGGACAAGATCGTGCATCAGCTGCAGGTCCCGACCTCGGGTACTTTCGTCGCACCTACCGTGCTCCGTGTGGCCGGTATCCAAGCCATTCCCGAAGAGATCTTTGGGCCAGTGCTGCATGTCGCGACCTTTGCAGCGGATCAGCTTGAAGAGGTGATCGCGGCCATAAACCTGTCTGGCTACGGCCTAACTTTCGGCCTGCATACGCGCATTTCCTCACGCGTCCGCAAGGTCTCGGCTGCCATGCGCGTGGGCAATATATACGTCAACCGCAACCAGATCGGGGCGGTGGTGGGCTCCCAGCCGTTTGGTGGCGAAGGTCTTTCCGGCACCGGTCCCAAGGCTGGCGGGCCGCATTATCTGCCGCGGTTCACCGCAGCCGGCAGCATGGTAAGTAGCGAGCCGCTCCCACTTCCTGGCCCGACCGGGGAGAGCAATGTTCTCCATTCCGCGCCTCGAGGGGCTCTGCTTTGCCTTGGCCCAACAGAAGCTGATCGGGAAAAGCAACGCGCCATGGCCGAGGCGGCAGGGTGCACGGTGGTCTCCGGCGTGGTCGATCTCGGAACCCTGACAAATGGCACTGGCTTCGATATTGTTGCCTGCTTCGGTGACGATGCGATGCTTCGCCAGGTACGTGTGGCACTTGCCAACCGACAAGGTGTGCTCTTGCCGCTCATCACCGACCAATCCGAGGGGGAGCGGCTAAGACTCGAGCGCCATGTTTGCATCGACACGACGGCAGCTGGTGGCAATGCCAGCCTTCTCGCACAAGCAGGCTGAGAGCAGAGGCCAAGAAGCCCGCAGGCACACCTGCGGGCTTCTTATATTACTTGTCTACGAGCGGCTTAGCCGCGCGCCAGCACGGCAGCAAGCTTCGCCGGGACGGCGAGCACTTCGCGGATTAGATCGACCCGCTCGGGCGTGTAGTAGCCGTCATCATGCAGCATGTTGACGGTGCCGACCAGTTCGCCGCCGATCTCGACCGGCATATTGACCACCGACTGGCAGCCTAGGGAGTCGATCAACTCGTAATCCGGGAACACCTTGGCGATGTCGGCGATAGTGTTGGCGACGAAATACTGCCGCTCCTTGTGGACGATGTCGAACCAGCTGTCGTAGCGGATCGGCTTGGTCCCTGAGGTGGGGTAGTTCGCAGGGTCGCTGGTATAGGCCCGTCTTGCGACTTCATTCTCCATATCGACAGTCATGAAGGTGAAGAGCTTTACGCCCACGGTAGCTTCGGCTAGCCGCTGTAGAGCCGCGAAAGCCTGGTCCGCCCCCGCGGCCTGGCCAATTGCGGCATCGAACGCCGTGATGGCGGCGAAATAGTCAGTCATCCAAATGTTCCTTAAGCGATGACGCTGGCGCGCCCGTCGGAGGCAGCCAACAGTTCTTTCGAATAGGGTGCGCGCAGATCGCCGCCCTTGAGTTGTTCGACCGAGGCGATCTCGACGATCCGCCCGTGCCGCATTACAGCCAAGCGGTCGCAGAGGAAGCTCACCACCGGCAGATTGTGCGTGACGAGCAAATAGGTAAGGCCCTGTTCCCGGCGGAGGCGCTTGAGCAGGTTGAGGATTTCGGCTTGTACCGAAACGTCGAGCGCCGAGGTGGGCTCGTCGAGCAGCAGCACCTTGGGCTCGAGCATCAATGCCCGAGCGATGGCGACGCGCTGGCGCTGGCCGCCGGACAGCTGATGCGAGAACCGGAATCGGAAGCGCTGGTCCAACCCCACAGCCGCCAGCATCGCCTCCACGCGGTCACCGCGATTGCCGATGCCGTGGATTGCAAGCGGTTCGCTTAGCGTTGCATCAATGGTCTTGCGCGGATGGAGCGATCCGTAGGGATCCTGGAAGACCATCTGCACCTGACGGGAGACGGTCCGGTCCACGCCATGGCTGCGGGCGCGGCCAAGAACTTCAATCGTTCCTTCCCAATCGGGAGCCAGCCCCGCAATGGCGCGCAGAATGGTGGACTTGCCAGAGCCGCTTTCGCCAACGAGGGCAAAGCTCTCCCCTTCGGCGACGGAAAAGCCGACCTCGTGAACGACCTTGGTGTCGCCGTAGGAGATGTCGAGGCTTTCGAGTGTGATCGCGTTCATGTGCCCGCCCATTGCGTACGGTCGAGCACCGGCAGTTCGTCTCGCGCCTCGTCTATGGTGGGCATGGCGGCGAGGAGCCCACGCGTATAGGGGTGCTGTGCATGTTCCAACTGCCCGGCGGCACTTTCCTCTACCACGCGCCCTGCGTTCATGACGAGGATGCGGTCGCAATAGCGGCTGACCAGATTGAGATCGTGGCTGATTAGGATCAGCCCCATCCCTTTCTGGCTAACGAGATCATCGATAATGTCGAGCACCTGCGCCTGCACGGAGACGTCGAGCGCCGAGGTCGGCTCGTCGGCTATCAGCAGTTCAGGTTCGGGGATGAGCATCATGGCGATCATGACGCGCTGCCCCATGCCGCCCGAGACTTCATGGGGGTAAAGGGCGGCGACGCGCTTGGGATCGTTGATGCGGACCGCCTCGAGCATGGAAAGGATGCGCTCCTGGACCTCGCGGCGGCCAAGCTTGCGATGTGTCACCAGGGCTTCGGCGATCTGCTCGCCCACGGTCATCACCGGATTGAGCGAGAACTTGGGGTCCTGCATGACCATGGAGATGCGGGCGCCGCGAATGGCGCGCATCTGCTTTTCGCTCTGCTCGAGAATGGGAACGCCATGAAAGGCGAGGCGGTCGGCGGTCACCAGCCCGGGCTTGCGGATGAGCTTGAGAATGGCGCGGCCGGTCATCGACTTGCCCGAGCCGCTCTCGCCGACAATGCCCAGGCGCTCATGGCGGAGGGAGAAGGATATTCCCTTCACCACCTCGACTCGCCCCTGATGGGCGGGGAAGCTGACGCGGAGGTTTTCGACGTCGAGAAGGGTGCTCATCACTTCCCCTCGCTTTTTGGATCGAGCACGTCGCGCAGCCCGTCACCGAGGAAACAGAAGCCCAGGCTCACCAGTATAATGGCGAAGCCCGGCATGGTCGCGACCCACCATTGATCGAGGATGAAGGTGCGGCCGCGCGAGATCATGGCGCCCCACTCGGGCAATGGTGGCTGGGCGCCAAGGCCGATGAAACCCAATCCGGCAGCCGTCAGGATGACCCCGGCCATATCAAGCGTGACGCGGATGATCATGGAACTCGTGCAGAGCGGCAGGATGTGCTGCACGATGATGCGCACCGGGTTGGCGCCGGCCAGCTGCACCGCGGCAATGAACTCGGAATTGCGGATGGTCAGCGTCTCGGCGCGAGCGATGCGCGCATAAGCGGGCCAACTGGTGATCGCGATGGCGATGATGGCGTTGTTGATGCCGGGACCAAGCGCCGCAACAAAGGCAAGCGCTAGGATCAGCTTGGGCATGGACAGGAAGATGTCTGTAAACCCCATCAGCACGCGGTCGATCCAGCCGCCGAAAAAGCCCGAAACGGCACCGACCAGGAGACCCAGGGGCGCCGAGATCAGGGCCACAAGTGCGACGATGGTGAGGGTGATCTGGCTGCCCCAGATGACCCGCGAGAAGATGTCCCGGCCAAGCTCGTCCGTGCCCATCCAGTGGTCGGCTGAAGGGGGCAGAAGGCGGGCGGAGAGGTTCTGTCCCGTTGCCGAATAGGGCGCCAGCCACGGCGCAAACAGAGCCGTCAGCACCAGGACAAGGATGATGAGCCCGCCCAGCACCGAAAGCGGGTTGCGCAAGAGCGCCGTGAAAACGCGATAGGCGCGGCCTGCATTGGCCTGCCAGCGGGAGGAAGGGGAGTCGGCGAGCAGCCAGTCACGCGTGGTCATGCCGCCCTCGGATCCAGAACCCGATAAAGCACATCGGAGACCTTATTGATGAAGATGAAGACAGCACCGATCACCAGCGTAGCGCCGAGCACGGCGTTCATGTCGGCATTGAGCAGGGCGGTGGTCAGATAATTGCCGATGCCGGGCCAGCTGAAAACAGTTTCGATCATCACCGAGCCCTCGAGCAGGCCGGCATAGGAAAGGCCGATCACGGTGATCAGCGGCACGCGGATGGGCTTAAAGGCATGGCGCCAGATCACCACCCGCTCCGGCACCCCCTTGACGCGGGCGGTGGTGACGAACTCCTGCCCCAGCTGGTCGAGCATGAAGCTGCGCGTCATGCGGGCGATATAGGCCAGGCTAAAAAAGCCCAGCACCGATGCCGGCAGAATTAGGTGATGCAGGGCATTCCAGAAGATGTCGATCTCGCCGGCGATAAGGCTGTCGATCAGGATCAGACCAGTCACCTGCGCTACCAGCCCGTCGTAGAAGATGTCGAGGCGTCCTGGCCCGGCGACCCATTGCAGTTGGGCGTAGAAGAGCGCGAGGCCGACCAGGCCAAGCCAGAACGCCGGCATGGAATAGCCCAGCAGGCCCACAACCCGGATGACCTGATCGGTGATCGACCCCTGCCGCGCCGCAGCCGTCACACCCAACGGCACGCCGAGCGCGACCCCGATCAGGATGCCGATGGTGGCCATCTCCAGGGTGGCGGGGAAGAACCGCGCCAAATCCTCGACGACCGGACGCCCAGTGGAAACCGACTGCCCGAGGTCTCCCGTCAAGACGCTGCCGACATAGCCGATGAACTGGATCGGTAGCGGCTGGTTGAGGCCCATCGCCTCGCGGGTGGCATCATAGACGGCCTGGGGCGCGCGATCACCGACCACCGCCAGCACGGGATCGATGGGAATGACGCGGCCGATGAAGAAGGTAATCGCAAGGAGACCGAGAAAGGTCAGAAAAACAGTCACCACGAACCATGCAACGGCAGAAAACCGGCGCCCCCAGCGGCGAGCACGGTAGGCGGAGGGCGCAACGGAGACACTGGTTTGTGGTTCGAGCGTCAACTACATTCCTTTGGCGAAACAAAGAGTTACGCGCACGGAATGACTCTCCTGTGCGGTATCAAGCTCTTGAGATTTCGCTTTCACCTTACAAGAAAGTTTGGTTAGATCAAAAAAATTTTGGTGGCAGGCATGGCGGCAGTACCGGCGATGAAAGCAGAGGAGGGGCATCCCAAAGTGGGTGCGCTGATCCGTGCGCGTCGCCGCCAGCAGCAGATGACCCTGATGGATTTGGGAGAGTCTGCAGAGGTTTCGGTGGGCTATCTGAGCCAGGTAGAGCGGGATCACGCTACGCCCTCACTGGGCACGCTGGCGCAGATCGCGCGAGCGCTTGGCGTCAGCATCGATTACTTCATCGCCGCGCCGGCCACCCACACCGCACTGACCCGGGCCAGTGAACGCAACCGCTTCTCGGTGGATGGCTCATCGATGATCTACGAGCGGCTCGGGGCTGACTTCCCTGGCAATCAGCTCAGCAGTTTCGTAATGACAGTGCCGCCGGGCTACCGCTCGGAAACTGTCGCGCACGAGGGCGAGGAGATCCTCTTCGTGCTTGAGGGTTCCATCATGCAGCGCCTCGACGGCGAGGATATGGTGATGAACGCCGGCGACAGTTTGCATTTCCGCGGCAATCGCCCCCATTCGTGGTCCAATCACACCGATCAGCCAGCGCGCCTGCTTTGGACCGGCACGCTCGCTTTGTTCCGCTCGACGGCTCGGCCCACGCGCCAGCTACCAGACAAGGTAAAAACCGGCACCCCAAAACCGGCCAAGAATAAGAAAATGGTCAAACCAATGGAGAAACGCTGATGAAGCATTTTCGCGCAGCCCTTCTGGCTACTGCACTGACCCTGCCGCTCGCGGCCGGGGCAGCCTATGCCGCCACCCCCGCCGATGCACTGGTGATCGCCCAGAACATTGACGACATCGTCGCGCTTGATCCAGCGCAGGCCTATGAGTTTACCGCGGGGGAGATCAATACCAATCTCTATGACCGTCTGGTGCAGTATGAAGCTGAGGATACTACACAGCTGGTCGGCGGCCTCGCCGAAGACTGGACGATCGATGAAGAGGCAAAGTCGATCACCTTCACACTCCGCGACACCAACTTCGCGTCGGGCAATCCGGTTCGCCCCGAAGACGTGCTCTTCTCGTTCAAGCGTGTCGTCGATCTCAACCTCACCCCCGCTTTCATCCTGACCCAGCTTGGCTGGACGCCGGAGAATATCGAGGAGATGGTAACGGTCGACGGCGACACAGTCACCGTTCGTTGGGAGGGTGACTTCGCCTCGGGCTTCGTGCTGAACGTGCTGGCAGCGCGCCCGGCCTCCATTGTCGACGAGGCTCTGGTTATGGAGCACGAGGTCGACGGCGACTTGGGCAACACCTGGCTCAACACGAATTCTGCGGGTTCCGGCCCGTTCGTTCTGACCGACTATCGTCCGGCCGAATTCGTGCGCATGAGTGCCAATGAGAACTACTTCCGTGGCGCCCCCGCCATGAAGCAGGTGCTGATCCGCCATGTTGCCGAAGCCGCTACCCAGCAGCTCCTGCTGACGTCGGGCGACGTTGATATGGCCAAGAACCTGACTCCCGATCAGATCGGCGGCCTGGCAGCACCAATCAAGGTGGAGGCTTACCCTCAGGCGGCGGTCCACTTCCTATCGTTCAACCAAAAGACGGACGAACTTACGCCACCAGCTGTGTGGGAAGCTGCCCGCTACCTCGTGGACTACGACGGCATGACGCAGTCCTTCCTCGCCGGGCAGATGGAGAAGCATCAGGCCTTCTGGCCCAAAGGTTTTCCAGGTTCCTATGACGAGACGCCCTATAGCTACGATCTGGAGAAGGCTAAGCAGATCCTCGAAGAGGCGGGCATCACGACGCCGATCGAGGTCACCCTCGATGTGATCAACTCCACGCCCTTCACCGATATAGCCCAGTCACTGCAGGCCAGCTTCGCCGAGGCGGGGATTAACTTTGAGATCGTCCCAGGAACTGGCGCTCAGGTCATCACCAAGTATCGGGAGCGGGCGCACGAAGCCATGCTTCTCTATTGGGGCCCGGATTTCATGGATCCGCACTCCAACGCCAAGGCGTTCGCCTATAATTCGGATAATTCCGATGACAACTATCAGGCGACCACCACATGGCGGAACAGCTGGGAAGTTCCCGCCGAACTGAACGAGATGACGATGGCGGCTTTGGCCGAGCCAGATGCCGAGAAGCGCAACGAGATGTATGTCGAGCTGCAGCAGAAGGTTCAGGAAAGCTCGCCCATCGTCATCATGTTCCAGGCCGAGTCGCAGGTCGCCATGGCCGAGAACGTCGAAGGCTATGTGAACGGCGCCACTTCGGACTTCGTCTACTATCGCCTCGTCACCAAGGACTAGGCGCCAGACAGCGGTGGCACCTGACCGCCGCCGCAGGGGAGCCGGGTTGGTCCCTCGGGCTCGGCTCCTCCACTCTTCCGACCAGCATTCTCTTTCGAGCCAAACATGAACGCCCATCTCTCCACGCGCATGGCAAATCTGCGCGCCCGCATGGAAGCTACCGGTACCGATCTCGTCGCCATCGGCCCCTCGAGCCATATGCTTTGGCTCGCTGACCTCTCGCCGCATGGCGATGAGCGTCCCGTCTTGCTGCTGGTGAGCCAGAGCTTTGCTGGAATCCTTATGCCCGCGCTCAATGTCGACAGTGCGCGCCAGCACACCGATCTTCCTTTCTTTCCGTGGGCCGACGCCGACGGGCCGCAGCCGGCGCTCGAGGAACTGATCGACGCGGCGGGCGTGCCTCGCATCAGTCCTTCCATCGTGCTTGACGAAACCATGCGCGCCGATTTTGCGCTACTGCTGCTCGATGCGCTTCCCGGCGCTTCCCGCCGGTTTACCGAGGATACGGTCGGCTATCTCCGCTCACGCAAAGATGCGGACGAATATGAGCGGCTCAAGGCGAGTGCTCTGCTCAATGACCGCGCCATGGAAGCGGGCTTTGCCGCACTACGTCCCGGCATCACTGAAACGGAAGTCGCCACCGTTATCCGCGACTTCTATAAGGCCAACGGCGCCACCACCGAGTTCTGCAGCGTCTGCTTCGGTGCAAACGGCGCCTTTCCCCATCACCACACCGGCAACACCAAGTTGGCACCCGGCGACGCGGTGCTGATCGACACTGGCGGCCGTATTGGCGGGTATCCCTCGGATATGACGCGTGTGGGCTATCTTGGCTCGGCGCCCAAAGGCTACCAGGAGGTTCATTCGATACTGGAGCGGGCCGTTAATGCGGCGATTAAGGCCGCCAAGCCGGGTGTGCCGGCGAGTGTGGTGGACAAAGCCGCCCGCGACATCATCACCGCGGCCGGCTATGGCCCCAATTTCCTCCACCGTACCGGCCACGGCTTGGGCGTCGACATCCACGAAGCCCCCTACATCACCGCCAGCAGTGAGACGGTGTTGGATGAAGGCATGGTGTTTTCGATCGAGCCTGGGATTTACCTCCAGGGTCGGTTCGGGCTGCGCCTTGAGGAGATTGTCATCATCCGCAACGGGGTGGCGGAAGTCCTATCAGAGATGCCGAGAACAACGGTATCCGCTTAGACATCAAACCACTGGTCCGGTTCACCTGCCGGGGAACGGGATCACGTTGCTGACATTGCTGCTGTCCGTATCCTTGCGGGCATAGGCGATCTCGTATCCGGTCTCGAGCGCCTCTTCGATCTTCATGCGCAAGCGGATCTCTGCGGCACGGTTGGGCTGCAGGGCGCCGAGGCACTGTTCTATGCGGCCAATCGTCTTGAGAAGGCCGTTGTCGGAGTAAGCTTGGTCTTGCATGGTCGCGACTCGCTCTGCCTGTGCACTAAGACACCGCGCGCGCATTTTGTTCCAGTGGCACTTTAAGCAAAGTTTCTGAATTGAATTTTCTGTGGATAGAGCGCCTTACGCGACGCGTTTCATCTCGGTCCGCCGGGCCACCCGTTCCTCTACCAGGCCCTGGTGCAGGGCCGCTATAGCCGTCTCGAACTGATCCTCTTCGACCATCACCTGTAGGTCGACCTTGCGGATCATGTCGGTGATGCCGATGGGCTCGATCCCCGCATGGTCAAGCGCGGCGATGGCGCGCGAGAGCACCCCGGCACCCCGTAGGTCGCGACCAATCGCCGACACAATCGCAAGCTTGCGCAGGGCAATAGACGAGGTCGGGAAGGCTTCTGACAGATCGCTCTCCACCCGCCGGATGGCCTTCATTGATCCCTTGAGATAATGCGTGATCGTGTTGGCGTTGGAGGTCTTGGAGATGATCCAGACCTTATGCCGGGTCAGCGCATCGAGGATCTTCGCGTCATATCCCTTGACCCCAACCATATCCTGGTCGTGGAACTGCAATGCGAAAACACCCGATAGGCCGGTTACGATCTCGGCGCCAGGCGTGCGTGCGGGCAAATCCGAACGGATCACAGTGCCTGGATGCTCCGGCTCGAAGGCGTTTTTGACGCGCAGCGGAATACCGGCTTGGCGCAACGACTTGGCCGCGCGGGGGTGGATGGCCTCCATGCCCATATTCGAGAGCTGGTCGGCCACGTCGTAATTAGTCTCACCGATCACCCGCACCCGGTCGGAGCCCACAATCTTGGGATCGGCCGAGGAGAGGTGGAACTCCTTGTGGATGATCGCTTCGGCAGCGCCGGTCACCACCGCCACTCGCGACAATGTCACCTCGGAGTAGCCACGGTCATAGGTCTTCATTAACTGCTCGATGCATTGGGCGTAACCGGTGACGATCGGCATCTCGCGGGCGAGGTCAATGCCATCGAACTGCGCGCGAATGTGCTCGTCGAGAGGCCGCTCCTCGTCCTGTCGCCAGCCGGTGAGGTCAACGAAACGGGCATTTACCCCATGCTGCCGCAGTAGCAGCGCAGTGTTGTAGGCCGACTGCGCTTCACCCAACGAAGACAGCATCTCCCGCACGGTCAGCAGGTGTGACGCCAGCTGGAAATGCCCGAAGGAACAGAGCCGCGACAGGTCGATCAGACAAGAGCGCACGCCCTCGATCCGCTCGCGAATAAACTTGTCGGCCAAGTCGCGGCTTGATGGATCGGCGAAGATTTCGGCATTCTTTTCCACCATCTCCTTGGCAACGGCCGAGAGCGCATCACCCCATTGCCAACCCGATTCCGCATTGGCAAACAGTGCATAGACGCCCGGCTCTCCGGTCTTTTTGTGCTCGAGCAGGCTGTTGGTCATGCCAGCATAGGCCGAGACAACAAAGACACGGTTGTAGAGCGTGTCGGCAGAGCGGCCGCCGATGAGAACCGTCTCCAGCAGTTCGTGGCTGCGCGACATGGAGGTGCCGCCGATCTTTTCGACTGTGTGGGCTGGGGTGGTCAAAATACAAGTCCGAGGTTTGTGTCTCGTGGGCATTGCAAGGCATGCCAAAGGTCCTCCCCGCGTGCGGGGAGGAGGATGTCAAGGGGCCGGCCTTTAGCTGATCTTGCCGCCTTCGATGGCCAGCGGGGCCTTCGGATCGCGTGAGGCCAGGAAGGGTGGACGCGGCTTCTTGGCGGCGAACGGCGATACCACGCGATTGGACCACGAATTGTAGACAAAGAACGCGTTGGAGCGCGGGAAGGGCGTGATGTTGCCGTTCGATCCGTGCATGGTGTTGCAGTCGAAGAGCACCACCGTACCTGCCTTGCCCGCAGCATATTCGATGCCGAACTTGTTAGCCATCTGGGTTAGCGCGTCGGGGGAGGGGACACCGATCTCCTGCTTCTTGAGCGAAGATTTATGATTATCCTCCGGCGTCTCGCCTGCACAAGACACGAAGTGCTGGTGCGAACCGGGCATCAGCATCAGCGGACCATTGAGCGCATCATTGTCGGTCAAAAGGATCGAAGCCGAAATGGCCCGCATGCGTGGCATGCCATCCTCGGCATGCCAGGTCTCGAAATCGGAGTGCCAATAAAACTCCTTGCCGGTAAAGCCCGGCTTATAGTTCAGCCGGCTCTGATGCAGGTAGAGATCGTCATCGAGCAGGAACTTGACGCGACCGGCGACCCTCTCGTCCCGCGCGAGGCGGTCGAAGATGGTGCTCTCTTCATCAAGGCGAAACACGGTGCGGACTGCATTTGACCCAGGCTCGGTAATGAGGTTGTCGGCCTGCAGCTGGATCTCGCCGGAACGGATGCGCGCCGACTCATCCTTGAGCTTGGCGATCTCCACCTCCGAGAAAACGTTGGTGAGCACGAGAAAGCCATTCTTCTCGAAGCTCTCGACCTGGGCGCGGGTCAACGGCGCTTCCGGCGTCCAGTTGCCCCAGAATACGGGATCCTTGCGCTCAAGCCAGGTTTCGGTGCTGCCGCGGGTCGGATAGTCGTCGGCAATATGGTTGGTTGCGAGTGACATGTGTTGATCTCTCTCTGGGGCTTAAGCGGTTTCTGCAAGTTCTGCCGGCGCGTAGGAGCCGTCCTCGCGGTGCACTTCGGTGCCCGTCACCGGCGGATTGAAGCAGCAGGCCATCACCATCTCGTCGCGGGCCGTGAGCCGGTGCTTGTCATTGAGGTTGAGCGCGTACATCACGCCAGGCTCGATCTGGTGGACTTCGCCAGTCGCTAGATCCTCGATCTCGCCATTACCCGAGATGCAGTAGACGCTCTCGAAGTGGTGCTTGTAGTGGAACTCGTGGCTGGTACCCGCATGGATGCGGGTGATGTGGAACGAGAAGCCCATATTATCGCCGGCGAGCAGCAGTCTGGTGGAGTCCCAGCCGTTGGAATTGACGAGGCGCTCACCCTTGCGGGCGTCATTGAGATTACGAACGATCATCTCGTGCTTCCTTATTCCGCGGCGGCGCGCTGGCCACCGAGTTCGGCCTCGAAGGCGTTCTCGAGAATGTCGAGGCCTCGTGCGAACTGGTCCATGTCGATGGTGAGGGGCGCCAGGATTTTGACGATCTCGTCATGGGCGCCCGATGTCTCGATGATCAGCCGGTCCTCGAAGCAGAGCTTGCAAATGGCTGAGGCGGTTTCACCCGAGTCGGTCTCGATGCCGACCATCAAGCCACGCCCCTTGACGCGCAGCCCGTACTCATTGGCGATGGAACGCAGGCGCCGGTGCAGGAACTCAGCCTTCTCAGCGAGTTCGGTTTCGAAGGCGCCGTCAGCCCAGAACTTATCGAGCGCCGCCCGGGCCGTAACGAAGGCATGATTGTTACCGCGGAAAGTACCGTTGTGCTCGGCCGGCTTCCAGATGTCATGCTGGGGCTTGAGCAGTGTGATTGCGAAGGGCAGCCCCATGCCCGACAGCGACTTCGCCATAGTGACAATATCGGGCGACAGGCCGAACTTCTCAAAGGAGAAAAATGTCCCCGTCCGGCCACAACCAGCCTGAATGTCATCGATGATGAAGAGCGCACCGTGCTTTTTCGCGATGGCCTGGATCTTCTTGAGCCAGCCCTGTGAAGCGACGTTGAGCCCACCTTCACCCTGAACGGGCTCGACGATGATCGCGGCCGGTGCATCGATGCCGCCCGACGGGTCGGACAATTGCTGGTCGAGCAGTTCCGCGGTGTTGATGTCTTTGCCGTAATAGCCGTCGAACGGCGCGCGGGTCACGCCGTGAAGTGGAATGCCGGCGCCACCACGGTGCCCGGAATTGCCTGTCGCTGCCAAAGCACCAAGGGTCACCCCGTGAAATCCATTGGTGAAGGAGATCACATTGGTGCGGCCGGTTACCTTGCGCGCCAGTTTGATAGCCGCTTCTACCGCATTGGCTCCGGTAGGGCCGGTGAACTGCACGCGATAGTCCATACCGCGTGGCTTGAGGATCAGACGCTCGAAAGCTTCGAGGAATTGCTCCTTGGCATCGGTGAACATGTCGAGGCCATGAGCGATGCCGTCCTCGCTGATATAGTCGATCAACGCTGCCTTGAGGTCCGGATCGTTGTGCCCGTAGTTGAGCGACGAGCACCCCGCAAGGAAGTCCGTATAGGCAGTGCCTTCGTCATCGAAGATCGTGGCGCCCTGCGCCTTGTTGAAGAGCTTGGGGAAGCTGCGCGAATAGGAACGAACCTGGCTCTCCACGCGGTCGAATGTTGCAATCTGGTCAGTCATAGGGGTTTGCCTCCTTAGGGACGGCTAAGCTTTCAAAGAGAATGGGAGGGCGATCAGGCGGCGTTGCGCACCGGCAGGCCGCCTTTGGAGAAGGGGCCAATGGTCACTAGGTGTTCGGTGTCGTATTGGCCGCCGAAATGTCCTTCGCGCTCGAAGTGCGGCTGACGGCCGAGTGTCGCGCCCAAGGATTTGGCTAATGACCCGAACAATGCCCAGGAGGCGGCGTTGCCGTCGGTGATGGTGCTTTGAAGATTCGAAACATTCTCGCAGGCAGGGCGCGTCAAGACCGAACCGATCAGCTGCCTGGCAAGCCCACGGCCGCGGGCGTGCTCGGCGACGCAAACCTGCCAGATAAAGAGAGTATCAGGAGCCTCAGGCGGCACGTAGCCCGACACCCACCCAGCCACGGCGCCATTGAGTTCGGCGATAGCACAAGTGCCTGCAAAATGGCTGCATTGCAGCAGATTACAGTACATTGAGTTATCATCGAGGCTAGCCGTCTCATGCACCAATTGCCACACCCTGGCACCATCCTCCGGGCGCGGCGGGCGCAGCACGAGAGAATCGTTGGCCTTGTTCGGTGTACCGTCTGCCTGGGCTGCCAATTGCATGCTCCCTCCGCTTTCGTTGCACCAATTAGTTAGCTCGTTATAACTAAATGTCAACAGGCGGGGAGTTGTTGCACTCTGTGGGTGAGGCGCTAACGTCGGCAGGCCGGGCGGTTGCTGGCTATGTGGAGATTTGGTGACACTAGGCGCTGATGAGAATCGGGGGTAAGCCGAGCAAATATGTTTATAAAGGGCTAACTAAATCGCCGAGCCCCTACTTTCCTGCTTTAGCAGCGGGCTCTGCGGCGCTAGAGAAGATTGAATCGCTTCATTTTGGGTGCCCGTCTTGGAAGCTCGGACCAGATCTGCCCTTTCGGCCATGCGCAAGATACTGCGGGTAACCGAGCTCAACTCCAAGGCGCTGATGCGCGAGACCGGCCTCACACCATCCCAGCTCATTTTCATGCAGCTTCTGGAGGAGGGGAGTGAACATACAGCTGGTCACATTGCCGCTCGCATGGGCATCACCCAGGCTACGACGACAGCGCTGATCCAGAAACTGGAAGCGCAAGGCATGATCTTGCGCCGCAAAGGTGAGAGCGATCGACGTCAGGTGTGGCTGTCCCTAACGGATGCGGGCCGCCGTGTTCTCGCTATAGCGCCGGACGGAGCGCATGCACGCTTTCATCAGCAGTTCAGCGGCTTGCCGGAATGGGAGCAGTTGATGCTGCTCTCAGCGCTTGAACGCGTGGCTGCGATGCTAGGGCAAGAGGATATCGATGCAGCGGCTGTGCTTGACTCATCCGCTCGTCTGATAGCCGATCCCGAACCAAACTAAGGGCGGCAGTCATTCGGTCTCGCTCTCCGCCTCAAGGCGGGTGAGCGCCTCACCGACCTTTTGTCGTACCACAAGGTCTGGTTCGGATCCGGCGTTGGTCTGCTCGTAAGCAACAAGCGTAGCGCTGTCGATTCTAGCGGCTGCCGCCAGGTCGTCTACGCTAAGGCCTAGCCGCTCGCGGCGGTTGCGGTCTTCTGCTGGGGATCCGCCACCATCGGTAAAACTGATCTTGCTCATGACCGCACAAGGCGTGAGGCAGGCTTGAAGTTCCCTTATACAGACGGCCCATAGGCAGCCTGCTCCCGCAACGTTAACTCGCGTCAAGGTAACGGCTGCCACATTCTGGTCTGGGAATGGCCCAGACCTTGAACATACTCCGCCCGATTATGCGCGCTTCTGCGTAGTCTAAGCGCACCGCTTCGCCAGGGGCGACTAGCTTAAACTCAACGACTAACGAAGCGGTTCCAAAATAAATGCGGCTTTCTTCACTTCTGCCCAATCGTGCCTCCCGCCAGATACTCTCCATGTTGACGGTGCTGACGTTTACCGCTGTTACGGCAACGCTGGGTACCACAGCCAGTGCTCAGGCTGCATCTAGTGCGAGCGAAGTCGATTGCCTGGCGACCGCAATATACTATGAAGCCCGCGGCGAGAGCCGCGATGGTCAAATGGCCGTCGCTCAGGTCATTCTCAACCGCGTTGCCGACAAGCGCTATCCTGACAGCATCTGCGGCGTCGTCTATCAGAACAAGCACAAGCGCAATGCTTGCCAGTTCTCCTTCGCCTGCGATGGCGTTCCAGAGACGCGCAGCGAAACCAAGGCCTGGAACTTGGCGATGGAGATTGCTGAAAAGGCCACTGACAGCGAGCCGCTGGTGGCTGAACTTCACCTCGCAACGCACTACCATGCCAACTATGTGAACCCGAACTGGGCTCCGAAGATGCAGAAGCTCAAGCAGATCGGGCAGCACATCTTTTATCGGGGCTAGTTCGCAGCCTAACGATTGCAGGTGCAGTCGGCCCAGGCCACGGGGTCGGCTGAACCTCCTTTTAGTCTCAGCTGTTCCATCCGCGTCGTAATGGCGCGTTCACTTGTTTCAGGGGAAGTGAATGTGTATGTGTGCGCTTTCGCGGTGCGCGCCAGCTTTGTCAGCGTGCAACCTGCTACTCCCGCAGATCCGGCCTGAGGTGCGATAGCTTAGATTGACGTTGCAGACGCCTTATTACCTCGTCGACAAGACGGTACTTCTTGGGAACCTTGAGAAAATATCGTATTTGCGTCAGAGGTCGGGCGTCAAATGCCTGCTGGCGCTCAAGTGCTTCGCCACTTGGTCGGTGTTTGACCTCATGGCCGAGCACATGGACGGGACGACGTCCTCCTCGCTCAACGAAGTTCGCCTTGGCCGTGAGAAGTTCGGCGGCGAGACCCACGCCTATTCCGTCGCTTTTTCGGATGACGAAATAGAGGCGGTCGTCGCCAATTGCGACAAGATCATCTTCAACTCGGTCAATCAGCTGACCCGCTTCGCCGGCGCTGCAGCCGGCAAACAGCTCGGCCTGCGGCTCAACCCGCAAGTGAGCCACTCCAGTTTCATCATCGCCGACCCGGCTCGTCCACACAGCCGCTTGGGTGAATGGGATTTGGACCGCATCCTTCCGGTGCTCGATCGAATCTCGGGTGTGATGATCCACTGTCACTGCGAGAACAACAGTTTCGAGAGCTTCTCCGAGATACTGGCCGGCATCGAAGCGCGCTTCGGCAGCGTCCTCGAACAACTCGACTGGGTCAGCCTGGGCGGCGGTATTCACTTCACCGGCGAAAACTATCCGCTCGAGGCCTTCGCCGATCGGCTCAAGGCCTTCTCGGAGCGCTGGAATGTCCAAGTTTATCTCGAGCCCGGTGAGGCCGCGATTACCAATTCGACGACGCTAGAGGTCACCGTTCTCGATATCTTGAACAACGGCAAGGACTTGGCAGTCGTTGACTCTTCGATCGAAGCGCATATGCTCGATCTTTTGATCTACCGCCTCGAAGCCAAGGTCCTACCGAACCGGGGCGGTCATAGTTACATGGTGTGCGGCAAGTCATGTCTTGCCGGTGACATCTTTGGGGAGTTCCAGTTCGAACAGCCATTGGCGGTCGGCCAGCGCATCTCAATTCTGGATGCGGGCGGCTATACCATGGTGAAAAAGAACTGGTTCAACGGCGTTCAGATGCCCTCTATAGCCGTGAGGGAACTGGACGGTCGGGTGCGGCTCGTCAAGAGCTTCACCTACACGGACTACGTCGATAGCCTCTCTTGAGGTGACGTGGTTCAGCGTAGCCACTGCCGGTAGCCGCTCAGGCGCCGGTGCCGATTGGGGCGCGTCCAGAGGGCAGGCTGAGAGCCTTGCCGGCCGCGCATTAGAAAAGGTGTTTCGTGCCAATTGAAAAAGAATGTCCTGATTGTCGGGGCCGGAGGTGTGGCGCAGGTCGTCGCCCATAAGGCCGCTCAAGCAAACGACGTGCTCGGCGATATCCACATCGCCTCGCGCACTGTCGACAAGTGCCACGCGATCGTTCAGAGCGTGCTCGAGAAACGATCCCTCAAGATGCCCGGCGTGTTGCAAGCTCATCAGCTTGACGCTCTGGACGTCGAGGCGACAAAAGCGCTGATCGCCCGAACTCGGGCGGGCATAGTGATCAATGTGGGCTCCTCCTTCCTCAACATGTCGGTGCTGCGCGCCTGCATCGAGACTGGGGCTGCCTATATCGACACCGCCATCCACGAAGATCCCCAAAAGATCTGCGAAACGCCGCCCTGGTACGGCAATTACGAGTGGACGCACCGCGCCGAATGCGAGCGCAAGGGCATTACTGCCATTTTGGGTGCTGGGTTCGACCCGGGCGTCGTCAACGCCTATGCGGCGCTGGCGGCTGAGGAGTATTTCGACTCCATCGACTCGATTGACATCATCGACGTCAATGCTGGTTCGCACGGCAAGTACTTCGCCACGAACTTCGATCCGGAAATCAACTTCCGCGAGTTCACCGGCCAGGTCTGGACCTGGCAGGACAGCCAGTGGACCTCCAACAAGATGTTTGAGGTCAAGCGCACCGATGACCTGCCGGTTGTTGGCGCGCAGACCACTTACCTGACTGGCCATGACGAGATTCACTCGCTCTCGGCCAATCTCAACGTGCCCAATGTTCGGTTCTGGATGGGTTTTGGCGAGCACTACATCAACGTGTTCACCGTCCTCAACAATCTCGGGCTGCTCTCCGAGCAGCCGGTAACGACCGCCGAAGGCCTCCAGGTGGTGCCGCTTAAGGTAGTCAAGGCCGTGCTGCCCGATCCGGCATCACTGGCGCCGAACTACCGAGGCAAGACCTGCATTGGTGATCTCGTTAAAGGCACCAAGGATGGCATGGCGCAGGAGGTGTTTATCTACAACATTTCCGATCACGCCGAAAACTATGCCGAGGTCGGAAGCCAGGCCATCTCCTACACGGCTGGTGTACCCCCCGTGGCCGCGGCGATCCTGATTGCCGAGGGTGATTGGGATGCCAAGCGCATGGTCAATGTCGAGCAACTGCCCGCCCGTCCGTTCCTGGATCTGTTGGCCGAGATGGGCCTGCCCACCCGCATCCACGATGCGGCAGGGGATCGCCCACTGACCTTTGACGAGGCGCCGTTGGTGCCAGCAGTCAAGATTGCAGCGGCGCTCTAGCGGAAGTACTCCAGACGGTCCGGGCCCAATGCCCGGGCCGTTTTCTTTTCTAAAGCTCCTGCTCCAGTAGACGGCTGATCTCCTTCCGCTCCCGACGGGAGCGGATCTGTTTCGCATCGACGGTTAGCGGCTGCACACAGACCTGATCATCCTTGCTCCGCACTTTGAACTGGCGCTTTGCACCGACCAGCAGGTCCTCCGATCCATAGACCGCCGCGACCTGAAGTTCGAACGAGATAAGTTCCTGTTGCACCGCGCTCGGGTCCTCGTTTGGCGATTTTCTACGCAGCACGTGGTCGAAGATTGAGCGCAGCGAACCCATGTCGCGTACATTCCCGGCACCGAGCGGCCCCTGTCGCGACCACAGCCGCAGGTCGGACGGCTCCTCCCAGTCTTCCACCCCATCGAGCTCGGTCACCGGGCAGGCAATCTCGCGATCCGCCGTGTGCAGTTTTGCGATGATGGACTGCACATAGATTGGGTCGGCGCTCATGTTGCTGACGAGACACCGTGCGTCCAGTTCTCGTCCGCCGCCGAGATTGATCAGGATTTTGGGCTTGTTCTGGCGCCGGTAGCTGCTGATGAAAACCTGCAGGTAGGTAATCCAGACTACCAGCATGCCAAGATTGGCCAAGAGGCTGAGTAGCTCCCGATTGTCCACAAGCCAGTCCATATCGATCTCCCGCTAGCGCTTACGGGCGAACGAGTACAAGGGGAGAAAGATGCAGTCTGAGGTGTTCAGAGCCGGGATCGGGGCAAGTACGATGATCTGGTAGGTATAGCCCCTCACGCGAGGCGGCCAGACTAGCGCGAGTCTGGTGTTGTCTCGAAATGCTCTCGTAGGAGCCGCATATTGCGTTTGTTGGCCTTGAAGAACAGGTCGAACACGGAACCCAGAAGCGGAACTGAACCCACCACGAAATCCACAGCAGTGTTGGCCACCATGCGGCCGATCAATGGTCGGGGCGCACCGTGCTTGGCTGCCTGTGAAATGATGTAGAGCGACACGGCACCCGCGGCGGCGTCGCCGATGCCGGGGACCAGACCCACCAGCGCGTCCACGCCAAACCGCATGGATGTACCGGGAATGCCCCAGCGCGAGTCCAAGAGGTTAGCCAGACGGTCGAGCTCAGCCAGCCGATGGTCGGCTGGCTGAGTTGCGGTAGCGACAGGCGCAGTTCTTTTGGACAATGTTGGCACAATAGCGCCTACGACCTGGGTTCGTGCGCTAGAATATCGCCGCGATCCCGAGCACGCCAAGAATCAGGAAAATAACGATGATCGCCAGCAGAATAAAGAACACGATCTTGGCGAGACCCGCAGCGCCGCGAGCAATGCCCGTGAAGCCTAGGGCGCCGGCAATCAGCGCGATGACCACGAGTGCGATAAGTAGTTCAAGCATGGTAAGCCCTCCATTTTTGACCTGAAGGACCAACGTCCCCTTTTGCGGCGAAGTTCCACAGTTCCGCCAAACTGTCGACCTCGGGTGGCGTTTCTGCCGTTCAACGACTAACAAGCTCCCCATGCATTGGGCACTTCGGCCTTCTACCACAGCGTCCTACGAGACTGCCGCCCCGCACCACTCTCGTTGACCATATACGAAATCTGCTGTTGTTCAGACCAGTAGCGCGTCACTTCCGCACTGCAGGAACCCACCCAACTACAGCAGACGTTACCCTCAACAAGACTCTCTGACCGCAAAGCCGAGGCACATGCTCACAGCCATCCGACCTGTCCTCCCTGTACTCTTCAGCGTAGCCTTCATGATGCTGGGAAACGGCGCCCTAGGCACGCTCATCGGGTTGCGTATGGCCAATACCGGCGCCAGTTCGATCGCCATTGGCTTCGTCAGTGCGGCATTCTTTGCTGGCCTGACGCTGGGCTCGCTGCAGTGTTTTCGCTTCATTGCCCGCGCCGGCCATATCCGGGTTTTTGCCGCACTAGCCTCTATTTATTCTGCCGCGTCGCTGGGTCACGCGCTCACTCCAGACCTTCTGATCTGGGTTGCCTTGCGCTTCATCGAGGGTGTCTGCCTGGCTGGCATCTACATGTGCATCGAGAGTTGGTTGAACGAACAGGCGACCAATGAGAGCCGCGGTCAAATCCTGTCTACCTATATGATCACGCTGTTCACGGCGATGGCGGCAGGTCAGCAACTCCTGAACTTCAACGTGTTGGGCAGTCCGGTGCTGTTCATGATCATTTCGGTTCTGCTGTCGCTCTCGCTGGTGCCTCTCTGCCTAACCCGAGCAGCGCCTCCCGTGCTGCCACATGTGACTTCATTCAGTCTGCGCGCTCTGTATCAGGCTTCGCCACTCGGCCTCGCTGGAGTTGCCATCAGCGGGGCTGTAAGCGGCGCCCTCTATGGACTTGCCCCGGTCTTTGCGGCCCAATCCGGGTTCGGCATGTCAGGGACGGCAGCATTTATGACCATTCTCATTGCAGGAGGAGTGGTCTTGCAGTGGCCATTAGGCTGGCTCTCTGACGCTTTTGACCGTCGCACGATCATCATCGGCGTTTCAGCGGCGCTGGGTGTCCTCAGCGTAGCCATGTGGCTGCTTCCGGACGGCAACTGGCTATTCCTTGGGATAACGCTCCTGTTTGGGGGTATTTCCTTCAGCATCTATCCCATCTGCCTGGCCCACACGAACGACCATGTGGCCAAGCAGGATCTTGTCGCTGCGAGCGGGGGCATGATCCTTATAAACTCCGTCGCAGCAATTATTGGACCACTCGTTGCCTCAGTGCTGATGGCTCGGCTTGGGCCAGCGGGACTTTTTGCCTTCACCGCGCTCCTTGGCGCTGCTGCCGCTGCTTTCGGGGTCTGGCGAGCATCTGTGAGGCCGCCGCTGCCGGCCGACGAACAAGCCGCTTTCCGTCCGCTCCCGCAAACGACACCAGTTGTGGCGCCGCTGCACCCTGAAGGGGAGCCGGAGAGCGAGGCGCACCCTGCGTAACTGAGCGAGTTTGCCTAAGCCGGGCTTTCGTCGTCAGCTCTGGCATGCGCGAGTTGCTCTCGTGCCGCGGCCAAACGGGACTTCAGAAGTTTGTTCTGTGCCTCCAGGCGCTCGTTTTCGCCTCGCAACTGGCGCATCCGCGATTCAGCAGCTTCAAGGTAGTCTTGGCCATATCCGGTCTTCCGCCTGGGGTCGGTTCGGCGCAGGAGTTCGTCCCAGGAAGTGCCGGCGGATTGTAGGAGCTTATGAGCCGCCAAAGCAGCTGACGCCCGTTCTCCTCCGTGGTTTGAACCTAGTAAGCCCAGAATGCGCTTAAGTTTCTCGAGCTCAGATCTCGTCATCTCTTCCCCTTTGCCAGCTTAGATAGGGGCTCCGCCTTCCGCCCTCCAGTTCAGAGTCGGATCTGATTTCCATTCCAGTGCGCTGCAGCACACTCGCGCCAAATGCCGCCGCATGCTAGGCGTTCCTGACTGACTATAGAACGCGCCCTCGGAGAAACTGCGAAGGGCTAACCGAGAGTATGCGGCGCGTGTTGAGGACTCCTACGACTGTCACCAGCAGCACCGCCCCGATTGCAACAACCAGCAACGAGGTAGCGTCGAGCGAGAGCGCTATGCCCAAAACATTGCCTGCAACGAGGTAAGCAAGCACGATCCCAAGGATCATGGCAAACACTGCCGCATAGATTGCCAATCCAACGAAATAGATGGCTTCCGAGGTGAGCAACTCGCGTCGTGTCGCGCCCAGAACTTTCATGATCACGGCCTCCGCTTCGCGCTGCTTGCGGCCTGTAGAGGTGGCGCCAATCAGCACGAGAATTCCGTTTGTCAGCGCCAGCGCTCCAGCGGCCAGTACCACGCCCGCTAATTGGTTCAGCGCGCTGGAAAGCTGCGCAATGGTATCTCCCACCGGCACGAAATTGACATCTGGGAACTCGGCAGCGAGCGCCTGCTGAACTGGTACGTCTTCGCCGGGGTGGACCTTGATGGATGCGAGGTAGGTCAGAGGATATTGCTCTATGAACCCGGGCGAAAACGCCACGGCGAAGTTGAGTCCCTCCTGGAAGCGGTACTCGCGAAAGCTGGCAATGCTTGCCTGAACGACTTCCCCAAAAAGCTCGAACTCAGCGACGTCGCCGACCTCAAGCCCCAACTCTCGCTGTAGCTGGGACGGCAGCGAAACCAGCGGGGGGCCGTCATAGTCAGCGGCCCACCACTGGCCAGCTTCGATCCGGGAGCCTTGTGGCAGTTCGCGTTCCATGCCGAGGGGAATGTCACCTGAAAACAGAAAGCGGGCCTCCGGCGAGCCGGCGCTAGATACGTCCTTGTCATCAAGACGCAAGACGCGCCCCCGCAGCATGGGCGTTGCTAATACCCAATCGATCTGCCCGTCCTGAGCGAACTGCTGCAAGGTCTCAACTTCATCGGAAAAAAGATCGGTCGCGATGAGGCTGGGCGCATCCTCCACTACGGCATCGATCAGCTCTGCACGGAGACTGGAAACAACCAGAACCATTGAAAGCAGCAGGGTTAAACCCATGCCGACCGAGACAATAGTTGCGGCTGCAGCCGACCCCGGAGCGGTCGCTCCGCGCAGCAATCCGCGGACCCATGCCTTACCCGGCCGCACCAGTCCCAGGGTAAACTGTAGCAATTTGGAGACGTTTTGTAGCACAAGCAGCACCAGTCCGGCAGCAACCGCTGCTCCGAGCGTCAACGCCAGATCACCGGTCAGCACGTAGGCAAGTGCAATGGCGGCGGATCCCGCAACCAGCAGTGGTAGCGCGATGTCCAGTCCGGTCAGCGCCCGTAGGGGCATCGGCGGGAGCGTGGCAACGGCGGAGCGGAACAGGACGCCCGGGCTGATCTGCTGCGCGCGGAGCAATGGGAGATAGGCGAACAAGGCGCTCGCCAATAGCCCGAAGCCCGTCGCGGCTGCCAGTGGGACGAGCTCCAGCGTACCGCGCAAGGGAAAGCCGATGGCAGCACTCAGCGGGGTCAAAAGGGCAAAGGAGAGGAGTGCACCCGCCAAGACGCCAATGCCGACACCTATAATGGCCAGCAGCACGATCTGGGCCATATAGTGCACCAATAGGCGTGAGCCGGTGGCGCCGAGCGCCCGCATTGTGGCAACAGAGCGCTGGCGCTCAAGCATGTAGGCCGTCACGACCTGAGAAACGCCTGACCCGCCGATCAGTACGGCGGCCAACCCGATCAGCAGCAGATATCGGGCAAAGAGGTCGTAGTACTCCACCAGCGGCCCGATCGCCTCACGCGCCGTGCGGACTTGCCACTCGGCAGAAGCGGAGAGTTGTTCCAGAACTGCGAGCGCCTCCGGAACGGCCAAGTCTTCTCCAAGCCGGATCTTGTACCGGTAGAGAGGCGAAAGTCCAGGCAAGGGAATGTCCCGGGTCGCTAAGGTGTTGTAGCTCTCAAGGGGGATAAGGGCCGTGAGGCCTAGGCGAACGCCGCGAACCGGGCCGTCTGGAACTCCCGAGAGCGTGCCGCGGACCTCGAAAGGCGTTCCGCCGATCCGAACAGTAGACCCGAGCCCGACGCTCAGGCGCTGCAAGAGCACCGGATCAGCCAGCACACCGGACATGCCATCGCGTTCGGCCAGGAACGCATCGAGCGCGACGCCAGGCGAAAGCTGCGGCGAGCTTATGGTGCCGATCAATGGGTAGGTAGAACCGGCGGCTAGGAGATCTACAAGAGCATTCTGCCCCTCCGAACTCGCCCGTGCATTGGTGTCGACCACCTCTGCAACTTCGCCCAGACTACGGAACTGCTCCACTAGTGCCGCGTCGATCGGCTCGCCTTCCTGAGTGACTTCGATGTCACCGCCCAGCAGCACGCCGGCTTCGCGCTCAAGGGTGCGTTCAAGATTGGCGCTAACAGATCCGACAGCGGCCACCAAACCGGTGCCGAGCGCCAGACAGGCCAGGAGCAGGCCGAAGCGCCGAACATCGCCCTTGAGGTCGGCCAGCGCGAAACGGATCTGACGCAGCAGCCGGCTCAAGACAGGGCTGTCTCCGGACGCAGCACACCGGCGGTCATCACCAGGGTGCGGTCGGCCCGAGCAGCGAGGGCCGGGTCATGGGTGATTATCACGACAGCAGCATCCTGTTCTCGTGCCAGCGAAAACATAAGTTCGATGACCTTCGCTCCGCTCGCCGCATCGAGGTTGCCAGTGGGTTCATCTGCCAGCAGCAGCTTGGGCTGCGTCACCAAGGCTCTCGCTAATCCGACACGCTGCTGCTCGCCGCCGGAAAGCGCAGCGGGTAGGTTGTCGCTACGGTTTTCCAGACCCACCTGCCGCAATGCTTCGATGGATCGCGCGGTCAGTTCTGAGGTGGATAGGGTGGGTTGGACGATCTCGAGTGCCAGCCCAACGTTGTCGCCCGCGGTTAGCGAGGGAATAAGATTGATATTCTGGAAGAGTATGGCCACACGGCCGCGACGAAACACGGCGAGTTGGTCCTCGTTCAAGCCGCTCAGATCTTGACCATCGACGACGACCTGCCCGCTGGTGGCCTTCTGCAACCCACCCAGCAGCATCAGCAAGGATGTCTTGCCGCTGCCGGATGCTCCCGTTATCGCCACGATCTCTCCGGGCGAGACGCTAAAGCTGACGTCCTTGAGAATATGCGTCTGGCGCTGAGCATTGACCACAAGACTGGCGCCCCTCACGTCGATCAAGGGTTGCTCGTGATGGATTCGGTCGTGCATCTTGGACTCTGATTGATCCCTGCCGATCACTGCGCGAAAGGAACGCTTGCAGTCAGAACATCGCCGGAATCGTTGAATTCCACTTCGAAGTTCACGGTGATTGCCGGCCCCTCCAAGATAATGACGGCGCCGACTTCGATGTCGTTGCCCGATTGGTCTCGGTCTTGCTTTCGAAGATCAAACACAACGTTTTCGCCACGTACGCGACCGACTGCCTGCCCGGTGAACTTGGCGTTGGAAGACATCGCAGCTTCGTATTGCTGCGCCTGATCATTGTAGGCGATGGTCCCACTGACCGACAGATTGCGGTTAAGCAGTGCGCACCGGCCGGCATAGTTGATCTTCAGCGCATTCCCCTTGGAAACGCTTAAGCGGCAGGTGAAGGTCTCAGGCTCATCGCCGCCGACCAGTAGCCCTGTGCCGCGCCAATCCCCGACGTAATTCGCCAGCCGATCGATTTCTGCTTGGCCGGCCTGCGCGGCTCCAGCGGCGAAGAAAGTGGTAGCCACGAGTGCTCCGGCCACGAAAGTACGAACAGGAAACCGCACGCTTGCCCCCAAACAGCGACCGCTGCCTTATGCATCGGCCGGTACAATCAATTCCACCAATGCGGCCCTGACCAGGAAGGTCACGAGCGCATAGATGCTCAACCGCTTCCTTATAGCCGGTTAGAGCTATGGGAAATAGTGAGACGCCCAATATTTGCCATGCAGCCTTACCACTTCTTTGAGAGCGGAGCTGATCGCGGTTAAGTGATGGCGGGGCCGAAGTGTTCACAATCTCTGGCCAAGCTGGTGTCTGCACACCGCTCTAGTATGTAGCTCGTCCTCCGGAAAGATCGAAGACCGACGCGGTTGTGAAGCTGTTCTCCTCAGAGACCAACCAGGCCACCATGCTGGCGGCTTCTTCGACTTCCAAAAAGCGTCCGCGCGGAATGCGACTCAACATGTAGTCGATGAACTCGGGCTTGAGTTCATCAAGAATGCCGGTCTTGGCGGTGGCCGGCGTGATAGCGTTGATCGCAATGTTGTGCCCAGCACATTCCTTGCCTACCGCTTTGGTCATGGCGATGACGCCAGCTTTTGCCGCCGCATAGGCAGCCGCGTTGGGGTTGCCCTCCTTTCCGGCAATGGAGGCGATGTTGACGATGCGGCCATAGTTGCGAGCCTTCATGCCGCGCAGAACTGCACGGTTCACATAAAAGGCGCCATTAAGGTCAACTGCGATGACACGCTGCCACTCGCTAAGATCATACTCATCGAGCGGCGCGTTCTTGCCCGCAATGCCTGCGGAGTGAACGAGGATGTCCAAACCGCCGAGTGTTTGTTCGATGTTCGCGGTGGCAGCCTCAACAGCGGAATAGTCAACAATGTCGACTACTTGACCGGAGGCTGCATCCCCTAGCTCGGATGTCGCCTTGGCGAGCATCTCGCCATTTATGTCCCACAAGCTCACGCGCGCGCCAGAAGCAATAAGACGGCGTGCAATCGCGTAACCTATGCCCTGGGCACCACCGGTCACCACAGCTATGCGCCCATCAAGATCGATCTTGTTCAATTGTGCCTCCCACTCGGCTTAGGAGTCGAGCAGTCAATACTATCCGGGTGCCACGGCATCAGCGCAAGCTTGCCGACTTCCAAATCAGGGCAACCCAATCTTTGCCTCTCACTGGCGATGGTGGCATAAGCCCATCAGCTTTGGTTTGGGATAAGTCCCACAAGAAAAGACGAGTGCATGTCGGTCACAGCTAGCCTCTCCGCGAGCCACCATGTCGAGTTAACGCCAGACTTCGACCTTAGCGCTCACAATACGCTTGGCCTTGAGGCGCGAGCCCGGTTCGGTGCGACCATCACAAATGCAAACGAAGCAGCACCGCTTCTGGAGGAGGCGCGCCGCCTCGACTTGCCGCTTCGCGTCCTTGGGGGCGGCAGTAACGTCGTGTTGCGCCCATTCTACGATGGTGTGGTGGCACGTATGTCGATCAAGGGCAGGGCGGTGGTGAGCCAAACCCCCAGTGAGACAGTGGTGGAGTTCGGGGCCGGAGAAGACTGGCACGAAGCGGTTTGCTGGACAGTCGCGCAAGGCTTGCCGGGCCTGGAAAATCTCGCAGGCATCCCGGGCACGATGGGCGCAGCCCCCGTGCAGAACATTGGCGCCTATGGTTGTGAGCTGGTGGACCGCTTCGTGTCCCTGGTGGCCTTCGATACATCCGAACAGGCGATGGTTACGTTTGACCGGGCCGCCTGCAATTTTTCCTATCGCCAGAGCGTCTTCAAAGGCACGCCGGGCCGTTTCATCGTAGTTTCTGTCAAGCTATCCCTACCGCGCGAGTGGCGTCCCAATCTGGCGTATCCCGGGCTAAATCAACTGCCCGAGGATGTTGATGCCGCCACGATCCTCGACACCGTGGTTGCCGTGAGGCAGAGCAAGCTGCCCGATTGGCGGCGGACAGGAAATGCTGGGTCGTTCTTCCACAATCCTATTGTCTCGGCCGACGTAGCCAACCAGCTGACAGCCAGCCACATCAATATGCCCCGTTATCCGCAGGCGGATGGCAGGGCGAAGCTGTCCGCCGCATGGTTGATCGAGCAAAGCGGCTTCAAAGGGTATCGATTGGGTGGCGCCGGCGTCTCTGAGCGCCATGCTCTGGTGCTGGTCAACAATGGTGGCGCTACGCAAGCGGAGATCGCCGAACTGGCGGAGCGCATTACCAGCGCAGTGCGCGATCGCTTTGGCGTTAGTCTAGTCCAGGAGCCGGAACTGATTTGAGCTTGCGGCCGATCGCGCGATCGCCGCACCACGGACAGCGGTCGATTGCGACCCCTTCGGATAGGGCAAAGAAGCCATCGCCCTGGACGGGCAGCAGGTAGAAGCGGTTAACTTGTTCTCCGCTGACCTCGATGATCTGGTCACTGACGAAAATGAGTCCCTCTTCTACCGCGCGAGCAAGCTCGCCGCAGCTGCATCGCGGGCGCTCCGCCCAGCGAAATGCTCCCCAGACGTCATCGGGGCTGACCTCAACTTGGGAACGGGCGGTCACCGGCCGGTCCCCAAAAGTTCGCGGAAGGTTATGGAGTAACGCATGTGCTCCACTGGCGGTATGGAGTGCTCCCACTCCGTTCGGGCGGGGCCAGAAAGCAGGTAGGCTGAACCGGGCTCCACTGTAAGCTTGGCTCGTTCCCACTTCGCACCGATTTTCCGACGCAAACGGAATTCGCAGCGCGACAGCAGCGAAACTCCGACAATCCTGCCGAACACCGCCTTATCACGGTGCCATCCAATAGGCGCGCCGGGCCCGTATTCGGTTACGAGCGCCTGCTGGAGTGCGCTGGAAGGAAGCCCTGCAAACCCTGCGGCGACTTCGCGGAGCGACAAGAGGAAGGCCGGCATCTCGTCCGTCGGCTCTAATCTCTCGCTGCTGAAGTCATATCGCCAGCCGAACGATACAACGCGGCGTTTACCTTCAAAGCCGTGGAAGTCGAAGGCTTTGAAGGGGAGGTAGGTCAGCGCCGCCAGCGCTTCAGCTTGCATGTTGGGGGTGACCACGTCCGGCTGATAACGGAAGCCGTGGGGCAGGCTTGGCTCAGGACCACCAAACAGATCGGTTTGCATTGGGGGAGGATGTCACCAACGGATGACTAGAACCTTCTCCGAACCACCGTCGAGATTGATGGCTTCCTTGCCATCGGCCTGAGAGCGCTCAGCCTTGGCTGAATCCACGTGCTCAATCTCGGCGACGTTGGCGGCGAAAGCTTCATCCACTTCTGCAACGCACACCAGCGTATCGGGCGGGAGGTCCTTCACTCGGGCCAGCAAGTCTCGAAGCTTCATGTTTGTATTCTCCTTCGAGAGCTAAAACTGAATGTGCTCTTGAAAGTTCCGCTGATCGGCCGGTACCGTCCAGGCCTCCGTTGCACAAATGATCTCGCCAGCAGGCGTGCGTTTCCACACAAGCTTAGTTCTGCCGCCTTCATCTGGCGCCCAGACTTCGGCACGATGCGCGGGGTCTTCAAAAATGCTGATGAGCTTTTGCGCGGAGTGGATTGCCACTTCCTTGCTTGCGCAAGGACCAAAGGCTTTCCCATCGCAATCAACCCACCATGCGTCACGGCAATGAAGAACAAGGTAGTAGCGGGTAGGCTCGACGGTGATCTTTGCCAGAGGATCAATGAAGTTCATGCGACAACTCCCAACGCCGATACGCAGCGCAACCCTTCTGAATTGCCCGGAGGCGCGATTGGTTCCTCTCCTTGATGGGCGGCAACTTTCCTTACTCGGTGCCCGGCGTTCTGAGCTTGAGTGCCGATTCTGGAAGTGGCACTCTACGGAACAAATGTTTCGCGAGGGCGCGTTAGAATGGTCAAGTTTGGTATTTTGGGAGCGGGGCGCATCGGCAAGGTGCATGCGCGGAATTTGCAGCAGTCGGGTCGGGCGCGGGTTGCGTATATCGCCGATGCGGTGCCGGAGGCTGCTTCAGCGCTCGCAGAGAGCGTGGGGGCTGAGGTGTCCTCGATCGAGGAGGTCCTGGCCTCCGATGTCGACGCCGTGCTCATCGCCACGCCGACCGATACCCATGCCGACATCATGGAGCAGGTGGCGCGGGCGGGCAAGGCGATCCTTTGCGAGAAGCCCGTGTCGTTGAGCGTGGAGCGGATCGAGCAGTGCCTGCCCGTGGTGGAGAAAGCTGGCGTGCCGCTGATGATCGGCTTTCACCGGCGCTATGACCCTAACTATGCGGCCTTGGCGAAGACACTGCGGGAGGGCTCAATTGGTGAGGTGGAGATGGTCACCATTATCGCGCGCGACCCGGCACCGCCGCCGGTCTCCTATATCGAGCGATCTGGCGGCATCTATCGGGATATGATGATCCACGATTTCGATATGGTGCGCTTCCTCTTGGGAGAAGAACCAGTGGTGGTACATGCGCTGGGAAGCGTGCTAACGGATCCGGCGATCAAGGGGGCTGGGGATGTGGACACGGCCGTCGTTCACATGCAAACCGCTTCGGGCAAGATCGCGGTCATCACCAACTCTCGCCGCGCTACTTACGGGCATGACCAGCGCATCGAAGTGCATGGATCCAAAGGAATGTTGCGCGCCAACAATGTGCACTTGACGACGGTGGAACGCGCCGATGAGCGGGGCTTCACCGCCGATCTGATCCCGTTCTCCTTTGTGGAGCGCTACCAGCAGGCCTATGCCAATGAGGTGAATGCCTTCCTCGATTTCCTCGAGAAGGGTGAAGCGCCGAGTGCTTCGGGCCATGATGGATTGATGGCGCAGAAGCTGGCGGAGGCAGCGGCGCGCTCGCTCCAAACGGGTGAAGCAGTGCGCATCTCCTGAAGCGCCGGCCCGGAAAATGCCATGAGAAGGAACGGTTCCTGAACGTGTTCTTTAGCGTCGAGGGATACTGCAACAGGCAAGAAACACCGGTTGCAGAAGCCACACAGGTACAAGCGTGCCACTCATGGTAAAGGGAATTGACATTCCAGCAGCAAGCTGAAAACCTCTTTTTATTCCATCAGGGCGAGGAGGGCCCGGGTGGAAGGGAGGATCGCTGGTATGCTGCTCGAGGCGCGTGGCATCTCGAAGTACTTTGGCGCCATCACTGCGCTGCATGACGTGAACTTTCACGTGGCGCCGGGAGAGGTGCTGGGCGTGGTCGGCGACAATGGCGCTGGCAAGTCCACCCTGATGAAGATCCTCTCGGGCCTGTTCGTACCCAGCGAGGGCGAGTTGACCTTCGACGGCAAGCGGGTAAGATTTTCGAGCCCCAAGGACGCTCAGCGCCTGGGCATCGAAATGGTGCACCAGGACTTCGCCCTGGCGGGCAACATGCCAATTTACGAGAACATCTATCTGGGGCGGGAGCCAGGCCGCAAGTTTGGTCCGCTGACCATCATCGATCATCAGCGGGCCCGGCACATGGCCGCCGAGCACCTCGAAAACCTCAAAATTCACGTCAAATCCATCGACCAGAACACCGAGGATCTCTCGGGCGGACAGCGCCAGGCGGTGGCGATCGCTCGCGCTACGGCTTTCGACGCCAAGCTCGTCATCATGGACGAGCCCACAGCAGCCCTTGCGATCAAGGAGGTGGGCAAGGTGCTTGACCTCATCCGCTCGCTTAAGGAGCACGGGGTGGCGGTGATCATCATCTCGCACCGCATGGACGACATCTTCTACTGCTGCGATCGCGTCATGGCGCTCTTTCAGGGGACCAATTTTGCTGAAGCCAAGCTGGAGCAGACCAGCCGCAACGAAGTGATCGGCTGGATCATGGGCACCAAGGGGCACACTGAAGCTTTAGCCCACGACAGGCTGCACTAAGGGATGGAAGCGGGGACGAACCAATGACTGAAGCCACCGCTCCCGTGCAGCGCAAATCCAATCCGACGCTCACCAAGTTTCTCGAGGGCTACGGCATCATCTTTGTCGTCATTGCTATGATGCTGGTGTTGGCAGCGATCAAGCCCGATGTGTTCCTCAGCTCGGTCAACCTAACCAACATTCTTAAGCAGAATGCCAGCCTCGCCCTATTGGCCCTAGGCATGTATGTGGTGATCGTCACGGCGGGCATAGACCTCTCCGTCGGATCGATCATGGCCCTGTCGATGGTGGCACTGGCGATCGCCAGCAAGGCAGGCATCCCCTGGCCTATCGTGCTGCTGATCGGTCCCGCAATCGGGCTAGCCGTCGGATTTGTGAACGGCATTGGCCTAACGGTGCTGAAGCTGCCGCACCCCTTCATCATGACCTTGGGCACCCTCAACGTCGCACGCGGGCTGACCTTTCTCATCTCCAATGGTGCGCCGGTATCCGGCCTGCAGGAGGAGGTCCGGTTCATCGGTCAGGCCTACTTCGGCTTTGGCCTTGCTCCCCCGGCGGGCCTGCCAGCCAGCCTCATCCTGGTGCTGGTCTGCGCGGTGAGCCTGTGGTTCTTCCTGCAAAGGACCAATATGGGCCGGCACATCTTCGCAATCGGCGGCAATCCCTACGCGGCGCGGGTGTCCGGCATCAATGTCGATCGCACTTTGGTGGTGGTCTACATGATCTCGGGCTTTTTCGCCGGGCTCTCGGGCCTGCTGCTGGCTGGCCGCACGGACTCTGGATTTCCCAATGCCGGTATCGGCATCGAACTGGATGCCATCGCAGCGGTAATCATCGGCGGTGCTTCCTTCTTCGGGGGGCGCGGCACGGTGATCGGTGTGCTCGCCGGTGTGCTGATCATGGGCATCCTGCGCAACGGGCTCAACATCAACAATGTCTCGGCGTTTTGGCAGCAGATCCTGATCGGGCTCGTCATCATCGTTGCGGTCTACATCGATGTGCTGCGGCGCAAAGCAGGCTCACGCAGCTAGAGGAGAGATAAGCCGCACGCACATGTCTCCGGCGCTGCGGTGAGGACGATCTGGAGACTGGGAGGATGTTGAAATGAAGAAGCTTTTGATGGCCGGCGTGGCAATCGCTACGGTGACGGCAATGACGAGCGGCGCCAATGCTGCCTATGTGCTGGCAATGAAGGGGCCGGGCGCCGGCAATCCCTTCTGGGCAGCGGTAGAAGAGGGCGCCAAGGCCAAGGGTGAGGAACTGGGGGTAGAAGTTGTGGTGGTGGCACCGCCCGCGGAGACGGACGTGCAGGCACAGATTACCCAGGTTGAGGACCTGCTCGCCCAAGGCATCGATGGCCTCGCCATTGCCCCAACCGATCCAAATGCCCTGGCCCCGGTGATCGAGGCCGCGCGTGAACAGGGCGTGCCCGTCGTCTTTGTTGATACCATGGGCTCCAATGAAGGTGTGACCTTTATCGGCACCGACAATGAGGCGGGTGCCGCACTGGCGGCGCAGTATATGTGCGACAATATCGAGGAGGGCGCCGACGTTGCCATCCTCCAGGGCGTGATGAGCCACTCGACCGCCCAGCTTCGCGCCAATGGTGCCAAGGCTGGCCTCGAGGCCTGCGGGCTCAATGTGGTGGCCGAGCAAACCGCCGAATGGGACCGTGCCAAGGGCCTCTCGGTCACCGAGAACATTCTTGCGGGTAACCCTAGCATTATGGGTATCTTCGGCTCCAACGACAACATGGCGCTAGGGGCGGTGGAAGCCCTCAAGGCTGCTGCCCGCGATGACGTGATGGTGGTGGGCTACGACGCCAATCCTGATGCCGCAGCCGCGGTTATCGCCGGCGACATGGCGGCTACGGTGGCGCAAGCTCCCGGCAATATGGGTGGCTTCGGCATCCAGGCGCTGGTGGACCTCAAGAACGGCGAAACCATCGACCCGGTGATCGACACCGGCACGGTTCTGGTGACATCCGAAAACGCGGCTGAATACCAGTAGGCTCTCGTCCTCCTGACGGGCCGCGCCCGGAGCGAAAGCTCCGGGCGCATTCATGTGGGACTGCAGGCAAGAAGCGGAGGATGAGGTGGACACAATCGGTGTGGGACTGATCGGCACCGGCTATATGGGCAAGTGCCACGCGCTGGCCTGGAATGGCGTGAGGGCAGTGTTCGGCGATGGACCAAAGGTCATGTTGCGCCACCTTGCCGAAGCCAATCCGGACCTTGCCGCGCAACGGGCCGCGGAATTCGGCTTCGAACACGCAACGGCGGACTGGCGCGACCTGCTTGCCGACCCCGAGGTGGCGGTGATCTCCATCACCACGCCCAATGCTTTTCACGCCGAAATGGCTATTGCAGCCCTCGAAGCGGGCAAGCACGTCTGGTGCGAAAAGCCCATGGCTGTGGTGCTGGAGGACGCCGAGCGCATGGCGGCGGTGGCCGCAGCGAGCGGTCGCGTCGCGGTGTTGGGTTACAACTACATCCAGAACCCGGTGGTCCGTCACATCGAGGGGCTGGTCAAAGACGGGATTATCGGCCGGGTGAACCATGTGCGGCTGGAGATGGACGAGGATTTTATGGCCGATCCCGAAGCTCCGTTCTACTGGAAGAGCGAACGGAGCTCCGGCTATGGAGCGCTTGACGACTTCGGCGTGCATCCCTTGAGCCTGCTGCAGACCTTGCTTGGACCTGTCGAGGCCGTGATGGCACAGCTCGCCAAGCCCCATGAGCAGCGACCGGTCACTGGCGGCGGGCAGCGCCCCGTCGAGACCTGGGATATCGCCTCCGTGCTGCTGCGGCTGCATGGCGGCGTGTCCGGGGTAATGGCGCTCAATCGATCAGCCTGGGGGCGCAAGGGCCGCATTGCGCTTCAGATCTTTGGCGACAAGGGGACCATTGCCTATGATCAGGAGCGGATGAACGAGTTCCAGCTCTTTGTGGCGGAGGGTCGCCCCTCTGAACAAGGTTTCCGCACTGTCCTGGCTGGACCACAGCATGCCCCCTATGACAGGTTCATCCCAGCGCCCGGGCATGGACTGGGCTTCAACGACCTCAAGCTGATCGAATGCCACGAAGTGCTGCGGGCCATTGGAGGCGAGGCGGCGCGGGTGATCGACTTCGGCCACGGGCTTCTGATCGAGCGTGCGGTACACGCCATGGCGCGCAGCCATGACGAGGGGCGCTGGGTCGAGCTCTAGATCGCCGCTTAGTGCCGAACGCGCGGGTCGGTTAGGCGGAGCAGTGTTTCGAGGGCGAGGCCATAGGCGAGATGGGCAATAAAGCCTCGTCCATGGGCCTGCCACGGATAGGCGTTCGGCTTGACCGCAAGCCCCATCAGCGGGTTCATAACCTCGTCGTGGCCCAGGAACATGGCCATGCCGAACAGCGCACCATGGCCAGCGCTGATCTGGGGAACGCTCTCCCGGAACCCGCCATAAAAGGCTGCGGGCACCACGCCGATGGCATAGTGCATGGCGAGACCCGCCGGGTTGTGATCTCTCGGCTCGAGGGTGACGCCGGCTCGACGGGCAATACGATCGGCAGCAACATGGGCCGGGTCCATGCCGCCGGGTCGCACGGTTTTGGTGCGCTCGCGAGCGGCTGCATCCTCATGCTCGTACGCAAACCAATCGACACGGTCCATGATCCAGACTGCCGCGAAGCCGGCGGCAGCGCCCATCAATGCGCCAGAGGCATCAAAGCCAGGAATGTTTGCGCTCATCTTGGGTCTCCTGTCACGCTGGAGCAATCGGGCGCGGCAGAGATTGTTCCCCTAAACAACACAGGCGCGAGTGAACCAAGGGGAGCTTTCGCGGTTGGTTGGAGAGGCGCAAGGAGGCAGAGCATGACCGTCTATATCTGGGAGATCATGGGGGAGGGCTGGTGCTGCGAGTTCTCCGATGGGCAGCGGCGCGGCCCCTTCGAAAGCCAGGAAGAGGCGCTGGCTGCCGCCCGACAACTGGGCCGCGAACGGGGTGGCGGCGAGCCCTCGATTATCCATGGACCTCCCGAAAAGCGACCCGACTAGAGCGATGGCGATCAACCAGGCTTGGATAGAAGCTGCGGAGGCGCAAGGGACGAGCGCCGAGACGGCGCTGGCCGCGTTCGACGCACTGCCCGCGTTCGCGCCCGAGGCTTTCACCGGCAGGTGGCGCGGCGCCGAGATTGCGACTGGCCATCCGCTTGACGGCGTGCTCACCGCTTACGGGTGGTATGGCAAGGAGGTGCGCGACAGCGAGAGCGTGTTGCCGCTTCTATTCCGGCACGGTTCGGAGGGGATCGTCGCGGTGGACCCGAAATGGCTAGACCCGGGCTTGGCTGCGCATATGCCGATGCGGCGCACTGGCGCGATGGCGACCGCCTTCAAGGCCGGCAAACACTTAATCCGGAACGACAAGCCCACGGCGCGCCTGCGCGCGGTGCTGCACCGCAGTGTCGTCAGCGCCGCCATCATCTACGATCGCCAGCCGATCAACGATGTGTTCCGCAGCGTCACCTCCGATCTTTTGCTGGGGCTGATGGACTGCCGCGGATTGCCGCCCTTCTTCTTCACCCTGCGGCGGGAGCCGGGCTGAGGGAAGTGGCCGGGGCTAGATGCCCAGCCGGTCCTTGAGCGCATACCACCATGAGCCCAGCGTCGAATATTGGGCGCGGAACATGCGGCCGCCGGGGAAGGGGATCCAGGGCAGGCTCGCAAAGGTGTCGAAGCGGGTGAGATCGCCGCGTACAGCCTCGGCGAGTATGCGGCCGAAGAGATGCGAGCCCGTTATGCCGTGCCCGCTATAGCCATGGGCGAAATAGACCCGGTTGCCCAGCCGGCCCAGTTGCGGCACCCGCGAGAAGGAGAGGGCGAAATTGCCGCTCCAGGCATAGTCGACCTTGGTGTCGCGCAATTGCGGGAACACCTTTTCCATGTTGGGCCGGAGCTTGGCGACGACATCGGCGGGATCGGTGCCGCCATAAACGACGCCGCCGCCGAAGATCAGCCGGTGATCGGCGCTGAGGCGAAAATAGTCTAGGATATAGCGGACATCCTCGACGCACAGGCCGGTGGGAAGGAGAGCGTGGGCGCGCTCCTCACCGAGCGGTTCGGTGGCCATCATCTGAGTAGAGACGGGCATGACGCGGGCGGTGAGTTCGGGCACGACATTGCCCAGATAGGCGTTGCCGCAGACGAGGACGGCGGGAGCGGTGACCGAACCGCTGGCCGTTTTTACCACGGCAGTGTCTGGACCCTGCGTGACGCCAGTGACCGGCGACTTCTCGTAGATCACCCCGCCAAGGCTTTCCAGCGCCTTGGCTTCGCCCAGAGCGAGGTTGAGCGGGTGCATGTGGCCGCCCGAATGGTCGATCATGCCCCCGACATAAACCGGGCTGTTTATATGTTCGCGGATGCGCTCGCGATCGAGCAGTTCGTGGCCGTCCATGCCGTGCTGCAGCCAGAGCATCTGCTTGGCTTCGAGGTCGCGCATGTGCTGGGCGGTGTAGGCGGCGTAGATGTTGCCGCGCCGCAGGTCGCACTCGATGCCGTAGCGATCGACCCAGTTATAGATGATGCCAGCGCCTTCCTGGAGGAGGCTGCCGACGAAACGGGCCGTGTCCTCGCCGTAGCGGCGGGTGACGGTTTCAAGGCTGGCGTTCAGCCCATTAACGACCTGACCGCCATTGCGGCCCGAGGCACCCCAGCCGACCAGAGCGCCCTCGACCACGACGACTTTGAAGCCCTTTTCGGCGAGGTGAATGGCCGCTGACAAGCCCGAATAGCCGGCACCCACGACACAGACGTCCGCCTGGACGTCACCCTGGAGTTTGACCGGTGTGCGGATAATGTTGCGCGAGGCCGCATAATAGCTCGGCGGGTAGGAACCGTCGCCAGCATAGTTGGGTTGGGCCATCACACAACCTCCAGATAAGCGCTGAATTCGAGATCGGTCACCTGCGAAGCAAAGCCGGCGATCTCCTGGCGCTTACAGGCGACAAACATCGATTGCAGCGTCGGGTCGAAGATGCGGGGGATGAGGTTGCCGTCCTCGAAGGCATTGACTGCCGAGGCCCAGTCGGCCGGCAGTTTGGGCAGGCGCTCGGAATAGGCGCGGCCGGAAAACGGCTTGGGCGGCTTCATTTCGTCCTCGATGCCGACGAGCGCCGCACCGAGAATGCCCGCGATGACGAGGTAGGGATTGGCATCAGCGCCTGCCACGCGGTGCTCGATACGGCGGGCCTTGTGATTGCCGCCGGGGATGCGCACCGCGGTCGTGCGGTTTTCATAGCCCCAGGACACGGCGCTGGGCGCATGGGTGTCGGGCCGTAGTCGCCGATAAGAGTTGAAGTGCGGGGCGAAAAGGAGGGTCGACTCGGCCATCCCTGCAAGGAGTCCGCCGACCGCGTGCATCATCACCTCCGAGCCCGACTCGGTGCCGTCGTCGAAAACATTGATGTCGGCGGCGTCGTTGACGCTGAAGTGGACATGGAAGCCGTTACCCGAACGCCCGCCATACGGCTTGGCCATGAAGGTGGCGACCAGCTTGTGCTTGCGCGCAACGCCCTTGACGATCCGCTTGAACAGCACCGCGTCGTCGCCCGCCTTGAGCGCATCGGTGTGCAGCAGGTTGATTTCGAACTGACCGATGCCGTTTTCGGCAATGGCGGTATCGGCGGGGACGCCCTGCTGCTCGCATTGCAGGTAGACGTCGCGGAAGAACTCGCCGAAATCCTCCAACTCGTCGAGCGACAGGATGGCGTCGGAATCGAGCCGCTTGCCGGTATAGGGCGAGATCGGCGGCACCGCTGAATCTGCCTCAGGATCGACAAGGTAGAACTCCAGCTCGGTGGCGACCACTGGGCGCAAGCCGTTCTCGGCATAGCGGCGAACGACATGGGCCAGCGCTTGCCGGGGGTCGGCCAGGAAAGGCGTGTTGATGTCCTGGAACAGCCAGAGCGGGATCATCGCGCTTGGGCGGGTTGTCCAGTTGATGGGCAAGGCGCCGCGCCCGGTGGGGCTGCAGATGCCGTCGGTGTCGCCGCCGGTATAGACCAGGGGATTGCCGACGATGTCTTCCCCCCAAACGTCCACCCCCACGATCGACAGGGGCATGCGGATGCCGTTCTCGCCGATGCGACGCGCCTGGTCGATGGGGATCCGCTTGCCACGCATGATGCCGTTGAGGTCGCAGACCGCCGTGTGCAGCACCTCGATTTGCGGGTTCTGCTCGAGCCAGGAGACGATGTCGGTGTTCGCAATCATGTCAGTGCTCATGACTGTCGGTCGTACGCTATGTATGTCATAGCGTTAGAGTAGCAGGTGCAAGCAGGCTGAGAACCCCTCAGCGTCAAATGAGTGAGCAAGCAATGGTAGAGCACAAGCCGGTCATCGGCGTAATTGCCTGCAATCGTCCGGTTGAAGGGGAGCCTGCCCAGGCTGTCAAGCACCGTTATCTTGAGGCGCTAGAGCAGTTTGCCGACTGTGTGCCGCTGGTCGTCCCTTCGAACCAGTCAGAAGGCCATGCAGCCAAAATCATCGCTCGGCTTGACGCCATACTGCTGACCGGCAGCAACTCTAACATCCATCCAAGCCGCTATGGTTCGGATCTGGCGGCGCAGGCGCCTCATGATGCGGGACGGGACCAGTTCGGCAGTGCGCTGATTCATGCAGCGATGACGGCAGCCAAGCCAGTCTTTGGCATCTGCCGCGGCTTGCAGGAGATCAACGTCGCCCTTGGGGGCTCGCTGCGGGACCTGCGGGCGGGAGCCGGCGCCGATGGGCACCACGCCCATGCCGATGCCGAACTTGCTGAGATGTTCGCCCATGACCATGACGTGGACGTCGCCACCGGGAGCATGCTGCAACGCTATGCAGGTGGTGACCGTTTGCGCGTCAACAGCGTCCACTTTCAGGTGGTTGATCGCCTGGGCCAAGGCCTCGTGGTGAATGCAAGAGGGCCCGATGGCGTGATCGAAGCCTTCTCCACCTCCCACACGCCGGCACCGGTTTTTGCGGTGCAGTGGCACCCCGAGTGGCGACCTGCGGAGCGCCCGCATGATCTCGCCTTCTGGCATTTCGTGGGGGAAACCGCGCGGGCGAGCTATATGCCTGCGCCCGGATCGGAGTTGACGACATGACAGACTTTGCAACGCGCCTCTTCATCGACGGGCAGTTCGTAGACGGGCAGGGCCCTGCGGAAACCGCTTATGAGCCGGCCCTGGGCAAGCCGCTCGCCGATGTGCCATCGGCAAGCCTGGATCAGGTGGACCAAGCAGTGCGTGCCGCCAATGGCGCCTACAAGGATTGGGCGAAGCGCCCGCCTAAGGAGCGGAGCCTTGCACTCTTGCGCATTGCCGATGCGATCGAGGCACGCGTGGACCAGCTGGCAGCCACCGAGTCGCGCAATGCCGGCAAGCCGCTGCGCTTCGTGCGGGGCGGCGAACTCGCCAATGTCGCCGATGTCTTTCGCTTCTTTGGCACCGCCGTACGTAACATGCCGGGACCGGCTTCGGGCAATTATCGGTCCTCCAAGATGACGAGCCTGATGCGGCGAGACCCGGTCGGCGTCGTCGCGCAGATCGCCCCCTGGAACTACCCGCTGCTCATGGCTGCCTGGAAGATCGCGCCCGCCATCGCCGCTGGCAATGCCGTGGTCATCAAGCCCTCGGAACTGACACCACTAAGCCTGCTCGCGCTCAGCGAGATTTTCGCCGAAGTGTTGCCCGCAGGCGTGGTCAACGTAGTCTGCGGCAATGGTCCGGACGTGGGCAATGCCTTGATCTCGCACGATCTGGTGCGGATGATTTCGCTGACAGGGGATGTTCGAACGGGGCGCGCCGTGCTGCAGGCAGCGGCGGGGCCGATGATCAAGCGCACTCATCTGGAACTGGGTGGCAAAGCGCCCGTCATCGTGTGCGAGGACGCCGATCTCGACAAGCTCGTGGACACGCTGCGCGAGGCTAGCTTCTACAATGCGGGGCAGGATTGCACCGCAGCCTGCCGGATTTTCGTCCATCAAAGCTTAGCGCAGAAGCTGACCGACAAACTCGAGACCATGATCACCTCGCTGGTTTACGGCCGGCCCGAACGCGACGATGTCGAATTCGGCCCAGTTATCAGTGCCCGACAACTGGAGCGAGTGGAGGGCTTTGTCAGCCGCGCTCGCGGTGAAGGCGCCGACGTCATCCAGGGCACGCCGGCTGACACAGAAGGCTTTTTCCATACGCCCACATTGGTTGCCGCGCCAATCACAGCGGAAATCGTGCAGAAGGAAGTCTTCGGTCCGGTGCTAAGCCTCACGCCCTTCAACGACGTGCAGGAGGCGGTCGACTGGGCGAACCAGTCGGAGTACGGGCTTGGATCCTCGGTGTGGTCCCGCCAGGCTGAGGTGGCGATGGAAATTGCCAATGCCCTCGAATATGGTGTCACCTGGATCAACACTCACGGGGTGATGGCGACCGAGATGCCACATGGCGGCATGAAGAATTCGGGCTATGGGTCCGATCTCTCCATGCAGTCGCTGCTTGACTACACCCAGGTGCGGCATTTGATGATCGGCTAAACCGATCTGGTGCTAGCGGGAATTTCCAAGGCGTGTGCCGCTGGCGATCACGGTACGTGCTGGTTGGAGTCCGTTCAGGTCACGCGGCGGCGGGAGACCGGGAGCGTGGTGCTCCCGGTCTGAGTTTTCAATGCTGGACGAGTGTTCCTGAAGCCGCGGCAGCAGGCAAGACGCTGAGCAGTTCAGCCTGCAGCACCGGCTTGCTGATGATCGGAGGCTCCGGGAAATTTTGCCGGAGCGCCACCGGATCGTTGCCCGTTGTGAAGGCAAACGGGATGGCGCGGTCGGCACAGGTTTGCGCGATGGAGGAAGCGTCGCCATCGCCGATCTCGAAATCGAGCAATGCGAAGTCCAGGCCATCGCCACCGGCGAGCGCAAGGCCATCCTCGACGGTACGGGCGGGGCCGACGACAAGATAGCCCAGGTCTTCGACCATTTCTTCCATGATAAGGGCGATGATCGGATCGTCTTCGACGATCAGAACGCGCGTAGCGTTATTGGCGGTCACACGGAGCCTCAAGAAGAGTTGTTAGGACTGGTGACGCTGGCCTTTCAATGCTGGGGAAGAAGGCAAGTTCCTGTCCTGGGTGTTCACAATTTTCCGGCGGATGCTTCAATGTGAAGGATCTCGAGCCGTAGGTGCAGGTCGCCATCGACCGCAGCTTGGGACTCGAGCAGACCCGTTATGCGGTGGAAGCGGTTCTCACCGACGACGGAGGTGGGCTTAGTGTCGACACGCTCAACACCATCCGTACCAGACGCTCGACCGCGGCTCGCTTTACCTCAGACAAAGCGAGAATGCCGTGTGTTTACTTCAGGATTGTCTGAGACCGTACGCGCACGGGGACTGGCGCAGGCCGGGCTCGGAGCAGCACTGGGGCGCTCAGCAGTGCTAGGAGCGATAGTGCCGGGTGAAGCAAAAGCAGCAGCAACGCGGCCCAAGCCAGGGCCACGATGGCGTAGTTCCGGAACCGATGGGTCTGTTGCAAGCTGGTAGCGGTGTCGCCGCGTTGCAGCGTTCCTGTGAAGAGCTCTTTCAGCGCCATTTTCGCTGCCTCCTGCCTCATCCGCAAAAATGCACCAAATCTGCTGCCGTTCCCTCTTCTCAAATAGGTGAATGCGACCCTCCGTATTCAGACCTCATTAACCATAACAATTAACGCTTGAAACCATCCCGCGCGGACGGCGGTTGCTCCTTGGTTGGATTTGCCGGGTTGTTGTGCATGGAAGTTCTTGCGTCCCTTCTTCTCGTCCTTCTCGGCTTTGTGATCTCCGTCATCTTGAGCCTTTTGGGCGCGCATCTGGCCGGAACCTGGGGTGCCGCGCTGGGCCTGATCCTGGGGGGCGCCATCGGCTTTCTCCTTGTCGTGCGTTTTGCGGGTCGGTAGCCGTGCGCGGAGCCATGCCCACACTGACCACAAGCTATGTTCACCCAGGGCTGGTCAGATGGTTAAAAGGGGCGTAGCGGCGACACTTTCTCAAACGGGCTCGTGCCGGAATTCTGAAGTGAAGCGACTGCTGCAAGTGGTACTGGCCACGCTCCTATCTTCTGCCAGCGCGATTGCAGCTCCTGCCACCTTCGAGTGGGAGTTGGGTCAATTGGGCCTGTCCGATGGCCTGCTGCTCTCCGATAGCGAGTCCAAGAGTGCGTTCCTGCCCATGCCGAGCCAGGCGACTATCCGCGACTTGCGTCTGACGGTGAATGGGCGCGCGGTGGCCCCCAATCTCGAGCGCGGCAGCCTCGTTGTCAGCATCAACGGGTTGCCCGTTGATGCCATACATCTGCTGCCGGGTGAACAGGCCGCCTCCCGTTTCGTGCTGGAGACGGTGCCGGAACCATTTCTGGCGGTTCCTGCGGGCCTGGAGGTTCGCTTCCGCGGGGATCTGGTTGCTCCCGCTGATGTCTGCACCGCAGAGATCGACCCGGCCAACAGCATCACCATCTTGCCAGCCAGCAGCATCGCTTATGCCGTGGAACTCAACGAGATCACCACGATTGCCGACGCGCTGTCCTTGATGCCGCAGGCGGGCGTAGTGGGTCTGCCCTCGCAGATGTCGGAGGCAGAAGCTGCTGCCGCGATCGAACTGGGCGTGATGCTGTTAACCCAGAACCGTGACTTCAGCCTCGCAACGGATACAGACGCCGTGGTGGCGCTGACAGTGGATGCGAACGCCAAGGGCGCCGAACTGGTGAATACGGGCGAGCAAGTGCGCATAGCCGTTGCACCGGGCGAAGGCACTCGTGCACTGGCACAACTCTGGCGCAGTGCCCCTGGTGTGTTGGCAAGCGCTGGCCGCGTGGCCACTGGCGAGCCGCCGGGTGCACGTCTGCCCGTGACAAATAGTCTGACGGTTTTTGAGAACCTGCCGCCCTCGCAAGGGATTCGCAGCCGCGGCGAGTTCAACCTCGACTTTCCCCTGGTCGGCGCAAGCGGGCGGCTGCCCAGCGAGGCGGTGCTGGAGCTGGCTGCAGCCCCCGATCGTTCGGGCGCACCGCCAATCGCCACCATTTACCTCAATGGGCAACTGCTGAGTGCCCAGCGGCTCGCCACTGGCCAGAACACGCTGCGCCTGACGCTGCCGCCCGACATGCTCGATTTCAGCAACAATCTTCGCGTCGTAGTGGACCGCGCCCTCGCCGCCCAATGTCAGCAGCAATCGGGTTACGCCGTCCAGATCCTGAGCGGCAGCGGCCTGCGCTACGACCGCAACAATGCCGACGGCTTCGCTGCTTTTGCTGGCCGGCTTGGTGGTGGCGTGCACATCGCCCTGCCGAAGACGCTGGCGGGCTCTCCAGACCTGCAAGCCTATCTGAGCTTGGCAGCGCGACTGTTGCATGGACTGGGCGTGTTGACGCCGCAGGTGGAGGTAAGTTTCGGTGCTGCAGAGACGAGCCTGCCTACTATCCGAATGGCCGGTGGTCCCATCTCGTCAATCCCTGTTGCGGATGGACAAGCGCCGCTGGACTTTTCGGCTGAAGCCGCCTTGGCCCGGGTAAACCTTGTGGCCGAGAGTGGCGTTGTCGAGGTCGTTCTGCCCGCCAATAGTCCCGTGCCGCAGCCGCGGGTCCTCGAATTCCGCAACGGAACGGTCGCGCTGGTCGGGGATGCCGGCGTGCTCTGGCAGGATGGCGCCACGCCAGACCGGCCACTTCTTGCCGAGGCACGCGACACCGGGCGCGAGCTCACCGGCTTTTTCCAACAATACGGGCTCTGGATCGCCGTGGGGCTCCTTGCCCTTATGCTGCTGATCCTTGCCGCGCGGCTGACGATCCGCAAAACGCTGGGGCAGCGTCCGCGGCAATGAGCCAGTTCATTTTCTATCTGGCCACCTACCAGCAAGTCATTGAGTTGCTTGCGGTGGCGGTGACCGTGCTGATCCTGCTGTCCAGCCTCGACGATCTGTTTGTCGACGCCTGGTATTGGAGCTACAGCTTTTATCGCTGGTTCTGGGCGCGGGCGATCTATCCGCGCCTCACCGCCGAACAGCTCGACGCCCGGCCCGAGCAGCCGATCGCGCTGATGGTTCCTGCCTGGCATGAAAGCGAGGTGATCGGCGCCATGCTCGCAGCGAGCAATCGCCTGATCCGGTATAGCAATTATCGGATTTTTGTCGGCGTCTACCAGAACGATCCCGACACAATCGCCGAGGTGCGGGCGGCAATGGAGCGGTTTCCCAACGTGCAAATGTCGGTGGTGCCGCGCGACGGCCCCACCAACAAGGCCGACTGCCTCAACGTCGTGTTGGGTGACATCTTCGCCTATGAGCGCAGCCAGAATACCCGCTTCGCGGGTGTAGCGCTGCATGACAGCGAGGATGTGATCCACCCTTACGAACTCAAGCTGTTCAACCATCTCCTTGGACGCATGGATTTGATCCAGCTGCCGGTCTACTCGTTTCCGCGAGGCATCGAGGAATTGGTTGCCGGCACCTATATGGATGAGTTCGCCGAGTGGCACTCCAAGGACCTGGTGGTACGAGAAAGCATGACCGGAGTGGTGCCTTGCGCGGGCGTCTCCGCCTGCTTCAGCCGTCGTGCCATCGATGCTCTGCGCGCTGAGCGGGCAGGGGAGGTGTTCTCCACCACCAGCCTTACGGAGGACTACGACATCGCGTTCCGTCTCGCCGCCATGGGCATGCGTGAAATTTTCGTCAAATTTCCCATCGGCATCACCGTCGACCAGCGCGGTCATGCAGGTGCGGCGCGCGGGCGACTTGAATGGCTACCGGTGGCGACGCGTGAGTACTTTCCATCCGACTTTCGCGCCGCCTATCGCCAGCGCGCCCGCTGGTTGCTCGGCATTGCGTTCCAGGGTTGGTCCCAGCATGGTTGGGAAGGGTCGCTGGGTCACAAGTACTTTCTGCTCCGCGACCGGAAGGGGCTGATCACCGCGCCGGCTGCCATCATCGCCTATTACGTGATGCTCAACTTCTTGGCGCTGAACATCGTGTTCTCGCTTGTTCCTCCGACCGACCGGCCGCCGTTCCTGCTGCTTAACGCTGATGCCTACGCCGTGCTGCTCATGACCAATCTGGTTTTGCTGGGCAACAGACTGCTGCAGCGCTCCATCTTCACCGCGCGCCTCTATGGCCCGCTGCAAGGGATGATGGCTGGCCCCCGCATGGTTGTTTCGAACCTCTTGAATTTCTTCGCCCTCGCTCGTGCGATATCGGTGTTCGCGCGCCACAAACTGACCGGCGCGCCTATTGTCTGGGATAAGACCACCCATTCCTATCCAACCGGCTAAGCTGTAGGGCTGGGGAGCGCTTGGAGGAGCGATATTGCGGCAATGGTGGGGGCCGGCATCCGATCGGCCCTACGGGCGTTCACCCACCAACAGACCAGGTAAAGGAAGCAACTCTGATGCAGCAGGCAGAGATCATCGAGACGCTCGGCGTCGCCGCTAACTTCAATGCGGAAAAGGAGGCGAGACGGCGGATCGACTTCCTCAAGTCCTATCTGAAGGCTTCAGGGATGAAGGCCTATGTGTTGGGTATCAGCGGTGGCGTGGATTCGACCACGGCGGGCCTGATCGCACAAAAAGCGGTTCAGGAGATGCGGGAAGAAGGACATGCAGCACAATTCGTGGCCGTGCGTCTTCCCTATGGCAAACAGGCCGACGAAGCCGACGCCCAGGCCGCACTCGAAACGATAAAGCCTGACGCCGTTCATACGGTCGACATCAAACCGGCGGCAGACGCGATGTGGGAGCAGGTCAGAGCTTCTGGCTTCGTCCCCGCTAGCCCAGCACAAGAGGACTTTGTCCTTGGGAACGTAAAGGCGCGACAACGCATGATCGCCCAGTATGCCTTGGCGGGCGGCCTGCAGGGTCTGGTGATTGGCACCGACCATGCGGCCGAAGCGCTCATGGGTTTCTTCACCAAGTTTGGTGATGGAGCCGCTGACGTCCTTCCCCTCTCGGGCTTGAACAAGCGCCGCGTCCGGGCCGTTGCAGGTGTTTTGGGCGCACCCAAGCATCTCGTGGAAAAGGTGCCGACTGCTGACCTGGAAGACAGCGCCCCTCTTCGTCCCGACGAAGAGGCCTTCGGCACTACCTACGAGCAGATCGATGATTTTCTCGAAGGCAAGCAGATCGACACCGAAGCCGAACAGATCATCATGCGCTTCTACCGCAACTCCAGCCACAAGCGCGCGCTGCCCGTCGCACCATCACCATAGCCGATCACTGGATTGCGTGATGTGTCAGGGGCCTGGGGGCCCTGACACTGCCGACCGCCTGAGGCGTTGCTGCTTCGAACAGTGCAATCGGGGGAATACGCTCGGGTACTATAAGTGATGGCACCGCGCGGTGTGACCCGCCCCAACCGGTGTCGCTGATGGCATGATCTGTTTGCAGATGTCTGTTGCGCGCAGGCAGCGGGAGACGAAAGGACAGCCGCGGCTATCTCGGGTCCACAAGGGAATGTCTGTGGCGCGACGCCCCGGAACGGCGGCAATCTTGCGGTGCGGGTTAGGCACCGCTTCGATCAGCAGTTGCGTGTATGGATGCCGCGGATTGTCGGTAATCTCCTGGCTGGGGCCTTGCTCAACCACATGCCCGGCATACATGACCGCCGTATCCTCGGCGAAGTATCGCGCCGTTGCGATGTCGTGAGTGATGTAGAGCGCTGCCAATCGCCTGTCCTGCTTGAGATCTTCCAGCAGGTTGAGGATGCCCAGACGGACAGACACGTCGAGCATCGAGGTCGGCTCGTCGGCGAGCAGCACTTGAGGACGGACCGAGAGAGCGCGAGCGATGGCGACGCGCTGGCGCTGACCGCCGGAGAGCTCATGCGGGCGGCGCTTGAGGTAGTCGACGGCAGGGCGAAGCCCCACACTGTCGAGCAGATCGAGCATTTCGGCGGCGATCGCCTTGCCCTTTAGATCCGGGCGATGGAGTCGCAGCGGGCGCTCGAGGTGATAGCCGATCGACTGTGTGGGGTTGAGAGAGCCGAAGGGGTCCTGAAAAACCATCTGCACTTCGGAGCGGTAGCGTTGGAGGCGCGCACCCTTGAAGGTGCTGATGTCTTCGCCATGGAAACGGATCGCGCCGCTGGTCGGCTCGTAGGCGCGGGCGAGCATGCGGGCGCAGGTGGACTTTCCCGAGCCTGACTCCCCCACAAGCGCTAGTGCCCGGCCGCGGGTGAGTTTGAGCGAAATGCCGGAGAGGGCCTGGAGATGGGTCTGGTTCAGAAAGGCGCCGCCAAGGAGGAAGTCCTTGTCGACATCGTCCATCTCGATAACGGTTTCGCCGACAAGGCTCTCGGCAGCAGTGCCGGAGGTGTCTAGTTCAGCAAGTGACATGCGGCCTGGCTCCGGTTCTCGGGATAGTAACGCAGGGCGGGATCATCAACCCGGCAAATGTCCATGGCGTGCGGGCAGCGCGGGGCGAAGCGGCAGCCTTGCGGCAGGAAACGAAGGTCGGGGGGCGTACCCGGGATCCCTTCCATGCGGGCGCGTGGGCCGGTGAGCGGCGGGAAGCTGTTGCCGAGTGCGCGCGTATAGGGATGCAATGCATTCTGGAGGATGGCTTCGGAAGGAGCGATCTCGACCAGTTGACCGGAATACATGACCCCGATGCGGTCGCAGAACTCGATCATCAGGCCAAGATCGTGGGTGATGAAGAGCACTGAGAAACCAAGGCGAGACTTGAGTTCAACGATCTGCTCGATGATGTCGCGCTGCACCACCACGTCGAGTGCGGTGGTCGGCTCGTCCATGATGATAAGGCGTGGGTTGAGCGCCAGAGCGATTGCTATGCAGATGCGCTGGCGCATGCCACCGGAGAACTGATGTGAGTAATCGTCGAGGCGCTTGGAAGGAATGCCGACAAGCTCGAAGAGTTCGATGGAGCGGGTCCGGGCACCCTCTTTGCCAAGTTCGGGTTGATGGGTCTGGATCACGTCCATGATCTGCTCGGACACCGGAATGACCGGGTTAAGCGCGTTCATCGCCGACTGAAAGACGAAGCTGACCTCGTTCCAGCGATAGGCCTTGAGGCGCGCTTTGTCGAACTTGAGCACATCCTCTCCGTTGAGGCGCACCTCTCCCCCGGAGACCAGGCCCGGCAAACGGGTCAGCCGCGCCAGGGCGAAGGCGACAGTGGACTTGCCGCAGCCGCTCTCACCAGCCAGGCCAAAGGCCTCGCCTTCCTTGATGTCGAAGTCGATCCCGTTGACGGCGCGAGCGACAGAATGTTCGCCGACATAATCGACGGTCAGGTTGCGAACTTCGATCAGGACGCGATCAGAAGACATCGGCGCTTCTCCCCCTGCGGCTGAGATACCGCTTGATGCGGCCGATGCCGCGTGATGCCTTGAGTTGCGGATTGGTGATTTCGTCCACCGCGAAATTGATCATGACGAGGGCGGCGCCAGTGAGCATGATGGCAATGGCCGGTGGCCAGATTTCCCACCAGGCGCCGCTTTGAAGCGCCATGTTGTTCTGCGCCCAGTAGAGCATGGTGCCCCAGGTAACGGCATTGGGGTCGCCCAGGCCGATGAAGCTGAGGGCGGCTTCGGCAAGGATTGCGGCAATGGTGCCCAGCACCAGCCCGCCCATGAAGAAGCTCAACATATTGGGGAAGATCTCCTTGAGGATGATCCGCCACTTCTTTTCGCCCATGAGTTCGGCGGAGAGGACAAATTCCCGCGTCCGCAGTGACAAGGTCTGGGTGCGGATGGTCCGCGCGGACCAGCCCCAACCGGTCAGCGCCAGCACGATGCCGATGACGAGGGGGCCCGCACTTTCGACCAGGCTCGCGATGACGATGATGAGTGGCAGCCCGGGCAAGACCAGGACCACATTGACAAAGAAGGTCAGGATGTCATCGGTCCGGCCGCCAAAATAGCCGGCGGAGATACCGATCGCCAAACCGATCAGGGCAGAGGCCAATCCTGCGCCGAAGCCCACCGCGAGGCTAATACGTCCGCCATAGGCGACCTGGGTAAACACGTCCTTGCCCATGCGGGTGGTACCCAGAACATGCTCGTAGCTGGGCCTCACGTGTGGCTTACCGGCGCGGCGGTGGGGATTGTACTCGCTGAAAATCGGCACCAGGATCGAAAACAGGACCATGCCAAGCAGGATGACGATGCCCACCATCCCCTTTGGATTAGTCACGAAGGCCGCCATGGATGGCGGTAAACGGCTGGTCCAGCCCGGTCGAGACTTGATGCGCAACTCGCGCATGAGTTCGGCCTGGCTGGGGGCAGCGCTGGCAATGGCTGCCTCGTCAAGTCGATCCAGTAGCGGAACTGAAGCGGTGTGGATGATGTCAGCCATGGGTCAGCCCTTTCGCAGCCGCGGGTCGAGAACGACATTGGCGATGTCGGACAGAAGGTTTGCCACGAGAACCGACATGGTCAGCAGCAACAGCTGCGCCTGTATGAAGGAGTAGTCGCGGCTTTCGATGGCGGTGACGGTGAACTTGCCCAGCCCCGGATAGTTGAACACCTGCTCAGTCACCAAGGCTCCGCCCAGCAGGAACCCGACGGACAGCGCCAGGGAGGTGATCTGCGGCATGATGGCGTTGCGGGCCACATAGCGGTAGCGCACGCGTCGATCACTCAGTCCCTTGGCGCGCGCCAGGATCACGAAGTCCTCGTTGAGGAGGTTGATCATCACGTTGCGCATGCCTAGGTGCCAGCCACCGAAGCTGACGATCAGTATCGACAGAACCGGCAAAGTTGCATGGTAGAGGACGCTTCCGATGAATTGCAGGTCAAGAGCGGGTGCAAGACCGGTGGCATGTGCGCGCCCTAGGGGGAACCATTTGAGCTCCAACGAAAAGGCATAAAAGAGCAGCAGCGCCACCACGGCAGGCGTGAAAGCGTTGAGGATGACATTAAGCGGCGTAAACAGGCTGTCGAAAAAGCCGCCCCGGTTCCAGGCGGCATGAATGCCCATCATGGTGCCGATGACAAAGGCGAGGGCAATGGAGATGCCAACCAGTACCAGGGTCCATGTCGCGCCGTAAAACAGCAGCGACGAGGTGGGTTCGGGAAACTGGACGGTCGATATACCGAAATCGAAGCGCAACACCTGAGCGACGTAGCCGATATATTGCTCCCAAAGCGAGCCGCTGGCGCCGTATGAAGCCCGAATGGCCTCGACTTGAGCTTCGTTCAAGCGCCCTTGGAAGGAGGCGATGATGCGCGCTGACGGATCGCCCGGCATGACGCGCGGAATAAAGAAATTGAGCGTGACCGCCAGAAAAAACGCCGCCAGATAGAAAGCGAGACGCCGCAGAATATAGGTCATTTCGGTCCTCCGGAAAGGAAAGCCCAGTCACCCGCCCGGCTGACAGACCTCTCCTTAGAGGGAAGGTCGCTATTGGGCTGGCAGACAATCACCCCTCACGTGCGGGGAGATCACCGCAGAGCAGCGGGTGAGGGCCTTGAACTTGACCAGCGGCTGGGAGCCGCTGGTCCGCGTGGGAGTTACCGGCTGACCGGCTTGAGAGCGAGAGCGTGGATCACCCGCTCACGCGTACCCTCATGCACGGTAGGACGAACGAACGGGTTTTCTTCGGTCACCCACCCTTGGAAGTTGCGGGTCGAGTATTCATACCAGGTGGGATTGGCGAAGAGCCCGATGATCGGGAGGTTTTCGGCAATTGCCGTGTGGATGGTGTTCATGTGCGCCATCTGTTCATCACGGTCAGCCGTGCTGCGGAAGGCCTGGAGGGCTTCTTCGACCTCGGGCAAGCGCATCTGGTGCATGGCCTGGTAGTCGACGCGGCCCTTTTCCATGTTCCGCGGATTGAACATCGGATTGTACGTGTTGTACGGGGTCGGGCCGCCGTTGGTCCACATGATGTAGGAGTCGAAGTCTCCGGTGCGGGCCTGATCGTTCCAAGCACCCTGGTCCATGGTGCGCACGGAGGCGTTGATGCCGACGTCCTGCAGGTTTTCCGAGATGGTCTGCCCAGTGTTGATCCAGTCTGTCCAGCCATTGGGGATGTTGATGTCGAACTGGATGGGCGTGCCATCGGGGTTGTCACGCCAGCCGTCTCCGTCGGCATCGACGAACCCGGCGCCATCGAGCAGTTCCATGGCCCGATCGGGATCGTACCGCATCAGCCAAGTATAGGGTTCGAGCGCTTCTTCGTTGAACCAGGTGCTGTAGGTCTCGCCCGTGCCCACGGGAAAGCGCGTGTGGGTGGTGAGGCCGAAAGTCGAGATATCCACAATGGTGTCGCGGTCGATGGCAACCGACATGGCCTGGCGGAATTCGAGATTGTTGAATGGCGGCTTGGTGGTGTTGATCTGCAGGTTCACGTCGCCACCCGGGGGGAGCCAGTAATTGTTGAATTCGGACTGCGGCTTGAAGGTAATTTCCGGATCGGTCAGTCCGGTACCCAGCCAATCGACATCGCCGGCAGACATCGAGGCGATGATCTGCTCGTTGCCGTTGAGCTGCAGGAAGCGCAGGCAGTCGATCGCATTTTCTTCATTATAGCGGCTAGTCTCGTTGCGGCAGAAATCGACCGAGGAGCGCGAGAAATTGGCAAGTTCCGTCCAGGGGCCAGTGCCGACCGGATCAGGATTGGCGAAGTTCTTGGGATCCTCCACATCGGCCCAGATGTGCTCCGGCAGTGGGTAGATGCCGCCAATCGCATAGCGGGCGAGCGAGTCAGGTTCATGCAAGTTGAACTTGACCGTGTAGTCATCCACCTTCTCGACGCTGACGATGCTGCCGGTGTCGGTCTCCTCCATATAGACGTCGATACCCATCGGGTAGTCTTGATTGGCCTTGGCGTAGTCGAAGGTGAACACCACGTCGTCGGCGTTGAACTCTTCGCCGTCGCTCCACGTGACGCCTTCGCGCAACTTGTAGGTAATCGACATCAGATCCTCAGCGATCTCATAGGAGGTCGCGAGAGCCGGGTAGTCCTCGTCGGGGTTCCACACATTGTCGATCCAGAGCGGCTCGTAAACGAAATCACGAACGATCTGCTGGGGTCCGGTGGGATTGTTGGGGTTGAAGTTCTCGACCAGTGCATCGCTGTCTAGAACGTGCAGGCGAAGCACCACATCACCGTCCTGTGCAAAGGCTGGCAAACCCAACGCCAGTGCCGAGATGCCTACACTCATCAGGGCAATGCGCCCGATGGACTTCATTTTGTTTCCCGTCATGTGTTCTCCTCCTCGTGAACAAAAACAATGGGATCGATCCCATATTCTAGAGTACTCCGGCTTCCTCCTACGGACCGGCATGGTAGAGCGACTAAGCGACCTCCTCGATCGAGTGGGGCTGAGCAACGCTTGCGCGCACAGCAAGACTGGTCTCGTGGCCCGAGTGCAGCGGGCCAGCGAGCGGATCCTCCAGCAGGCGTAGCAACATCTGCGCTGCGCTCTGCCCCAGCGCATCCACTTCTTGGCGAACGGTGGTCAGCGGCGGTGTCAGGTGCTTAGCGTAGAAGGCGTCATCGAAGCCCATAACCGAAACGTCGCCGGGGATGGACAGCCCGAGTTCACGAAGCGCCTGGTACACGCCCGCAGCGATGTCATCATCGCCAGCGAAAATGGCGGTAAACTGGCGCCCTTGCTGCACCAATTCTTTGCTGGCGCGATAGCCGAAACTCTCATGGAAAGCGCCATTGACGATGTGAATATCGTCAAGTTCGAGGCCGAACTCTTCAAGCGCCGCCGCTATGCCCTGCATGCGATCAAGCGTGTCGCCGATCGTGAGTTGCCCTGAAAGGTAGACGATCTGGCGATGCCCTTGTTCGAGCAAGTACCGCATCGCTTGCCGCGCGCCCTCATAATTGTTGAGCACCACGCGTCCGCGCGAGACAGGGCAATGATCGTGTCCAATCGACACTATGGGGATCTGAGCTGCTTGCACGATGTCCACCACGTCAGGACGCATGGGACGCTCGAGGTAAAGCACGATACCGTCGCAGGAGCGATCGACCAGTTCCATAATGGCGCGGGCTTCCTGGTCCTGATCGGCGTAGCCGGAGGAAACCATCAGCGATTTGCCGGCAGGGCGGATGGCCCTCTGCACACCGAAGACCATGCTGGCGAAGTAGGGAGTTCCGATGTCAACCACCACCGCCCCAATAACGTTGGAGCGATTGGAGCGTAGCGCTTGCGCCAGCGTATTCGGCCGGTATCCCAGTTCGGCGATTGCCTGTTCAATCGCCTTGCGTTTGGCGTCCGAAACATAACCGTTTCTCGCCACCACCCGCGATACGGTGGAGCGCGAAACTCCGGCAAGCTGCGCAACATCGGTGATGGTTGCCATCCCGTTTGCTTCCTCCCGTCGGCCACTTGTGGGACCGATCCCAGAGAGAAGATGCTCCCGATTTTATTTCGCTGTCAAGCGCTGTTAGGGCGGCGGACTGTGACGACAGAGAAGCAGCAGGTGCTCAGGTGATCGCGAGCCATCACGCTCCTCCACAACGAATGAAGAGCTGGGGCATGCTTCCGAGTGCTGATCTGAGCTGCACCCGGAAACCTATGCCAAAGTGCGGCGCTAGAAAGAACCGATTAGGCTCACCTTAACCGCGTGTGCATGTGCGCCGCTACTCAGCGAACCGGAGTAGCCGAGGCGAACGCTTAACGGACTTTGGGGTTTCGACACATCTAGAGCCGCATCGATGTGCAGCATGTCCCGGCCCACAGGGACTGTCGACGCCAGGCTATTGCCCAGCAGGCTTACTGGACGCTCGAAGTCGCCCAGGCGGCGACCGTAGGCCACGTCAAGCGAGGGAGTGATGGTCAACTGCTGAACCAGCAGCGGCGACCCGAGCCATTGAACGCCCACACCTACTTCTGCAGTGGTCATTCCGGTCGCGTCACCTGACAGCGCCAAAACGCTGGTCGAGCTCTCGCCGAAGGCTCCGAGCTGCTGGTTCACCACGCGACCGAAGGCGTAGGGAGCAACATCGACCTTGTCCAGGTTGGAGCGGTATCCTACCTCTGCCCCTCCCCAAAACGCCATGTCGACGGAACTAGCGCCAGCACTGAAGTCGTCGGCGCCGAGCACAGTTCCAGCCAGACCGGGCGCCGCAACGTGGTTGCTGTTGCCCCAGAAGCGGCTGACGCCGATGGTGAGGTCGGCAAACACCGCCTTGTTGTCATAGGATAGCACCGCGCCGCCATGTATCCCGCTACTATTGGCGGAGTTGCCGTCGTCGGCACGTAGTGAACCAGCGCTGCCACCGGCAAAAAGCCCCAACGAGAACTCGGGCGTGACGTCAAACTCTACGCCGCCAGTGACGCCGGCATTGCCCACATCAGCTTCCTGCGCCGCGGTGGCGCCGTCCACGCGGCCGAAGCTGGCAAATGGGGAGAGCCACCATCCGTGTGCCGTCCGCATCTGTCGCAACGACGCGTCCAGCCACACTATCGATGGTGTTGGAGTAGTCCCCGACTGCGCCAAAGGGCGGGCCGAAATCGGCAACGATCTTCGACGCGATCCATACCGAGATAGACTTAGAGAGCGCCAGGCTCCGCCGAGCGGCTATAGCCGTGAGGGTCATCAGGCGATTCATGTGGTCGCGTGGCCACACCCAGTTCAGGACGACAACGCCGAGTTAGCTTGTTACGAAAGGGTGTTCCGATCGCCTGTTCCGGTTAATCTTTAAACCCTCGATAATAACGCGCGAAAGAGGCTGGCTGGGGAACCTGGACCCTACCTTTATCGAACGTAGTATATAGTTTTCAACAGGTTAGCAAGATCATCAGCCAAAAAGATGGACCAAAGTGGATCACCTGTGTGGGACAGTGCAAGATGCAGGTAAGTGCACGGATTCGGAGGGACTGATGGTGTGGCTGGAAGTGCTGAAGCTAGTCGTCTCAGCTCTCACCCCGATTGCTGTAGTAGTGCTCGGTGTAAAGCTAAATCAAAGATTAAAAGACCTGGAACAGAAGCAGTGGCGAAGCCGGAAATTAATTGAGAAGAGAATCGAGCTATACGATCAAATATCCCCTGCTCTAAACGACATTTACTGCTATTTTATGTGGGTCGGTGAGTGGAAGAAGAGTAGGCCCATTGACATAATTTCGAAAAAACGCACGCTTGACCGGCAAATACATATATATCGTTATCTTCTTCCCAAAGATTTCTACGATAAATATCAAAGTTTCATGGAGATGATCTTCTCAACTTACAACGGTGCAGGAGAGGACGCCCGATTGAAGACTGCAATTCAGGGCGGCGACGGCAACCGCCGGGAGTCACCTGATTTCAAGTGGATCGCTGAGTGGGATCAATGCTTTGAGACACGTCAGATAGCATCAAAGTCGCAGTTGCGAGAAGCATATCATGCGGTAATGGACTCTCAGCAATCCGGTATCGAACTGATCGGGTGATCTCGTTCACCGCAATCGATGTTAGTCGATCACGCGGGACTGAGTTCAATCCTTCTAGGCCGACCACGTCTCGCGCGCCGAGTTCATGCGGGTGGTTTGGTGGTCTGTGCTAAAGTTGCCAGGCAAGTGGTATGATGTAGAGCAGGACGGAACCTTAAGGCGGCGAGCTGAGCTGGTGGAGATCGTTCGTTTTGGCTAAAAAGAAAGAAGATGAGAGAAGCCTTGAGCTCTGGATAGCACTCGCCATCTCAGTTGTTTGGGCGGCTATTTGCCTCTGGTTTCTGAGCCAAACTTCACATTGCGAAGGCTGGTGGCTTCACGAGCGCCTCACTTGCCTTGAGCCGAACGCGATGGGAGACTTCTTCGCTGGCGCGTTTGCCCCACTGGCCTTTTTGTGGCTGGTCGCAGCGGTCCTGTTGCAGCGCCGTGAATTGGCCGCTCAGAGGCAAGAGCTGATTGAAGCGCGTGCTGTCGCGACTGAACAGGTTACTGAAGCTCGTAAGAACGTAGCCTTCATAGCAGAGCAAACTGAGTTACTTAAGCGGCAGCGGCAGGTTGATGAGGAACGGCGCGTTGATGAGCAAATCGACAGATTGCTTGAGATAGCAAACGGCACTCTCGATAGGATGAGCAGCCGGTTCATGGTTCTTTACGGTGGGCAGGTAATTATCTCTCTTGAGAAGGATTGGTCTCCCTCTTCAAACCCGCGATTGGCAGCTCGGATTGAGCTCCTTTACGCTGGCTCTAAAAAGGCAGCGAATTTAGCTGGAGAGAATGAAGCCATAGAGATCAGGGGGATCGAATTGCTCAAGCAGCTCTCCATAGATTTGAAGGATTTGCACGAGGCTTCAAGGAAGGCCTCTATGCCGGTGCAAGCTGAAGTGAGGCAAATGGGGGTTCGCGAAGGGCGGGTGGCCTGTCAGAAGCTCCTCAGTTTGGTTGAGCCACAAAGCTCGGAAGAAGGAATATAGTCCTTTCTTCTTTGCTTTTTATGACGTTTGTGAGACAATATTCCTCAAGTAAACAACTTGAGCGATCCCTTGTCCCTCTTCGATGCTTTCCGCGCCCTCTTTGAGCGCACCGAAACAAAGGCTGAAGAAGCCACTTCTGAGCCGGTAACGCTCACCGATCCGCTTGCTGCTTGCCTGTTTGGTGCCGCGCCAACGCACTCCAACATCTCTGTCACGCCAGCAACGGCAATGCAGGTGCCTGCTGTCTCTTCGGCAGTGGAGCTGATCGCTGAAGCGGTTGGCACCCTCCCGGCCAAACTCTTCGTGCGTAATGCCAAGGGCAAGGAAGCCGACCCGGCTCACCCTGCCTTTCGCCTTGCGCACGATGAGGCCAACGATTGGACTAGCGCTGCCGAGCTGCGCACTCAGCTCACCCAAGATGCGCTCTTGCACGATCAAGGCGGTTTTGCCCTGGCGAACCGTGTTGATGGTCGCGTTGTAGAGTTTATTCGTCTGGAGCCCGGCAGCGTCGAGGTGAAGACCGATGCCGCAACTGCCGAGCCGTTCTACCTGGTCCGGCACGGCAACGCCCGCAAAGCGGTCCGGTATGACTATCGGGACGTGCTTCATGTTCAGGCCTTCGGCGGCTCCGCACCTATTCACCGGGCCCGCAACGCCATTGCTCTTGCCATCGATCTAGAGCGCCATGCAGCCAAGCTCTTCAGCAATGGCGCACGACCGTCCGGCATCTTGAGCACTGACGCCAAGAGCCCGGCAGCGCTCAAGAACATTGCGGATATGTGGAATGCCACCTTCGGCAATCCGAGCAACAGCGGCAAGCCCGCCATTCTGCCGGAAGGCACCACCTATCAGCAGACTGGCCTTTCCAGCACTGACGCTCAATTTGAGCAGATGCGCCGGTTTCAGACCGAAGAGATTGCCCGCGCCTTCCGCGTGCCACCGACCATGCTTTTCGATCTCACGCGCGGCACTTGGTCAAACACCGAAGAGATGGGGCACCAGTTTCTTACCTACACGCTCCGCCCTTGGCTGGAGGCTTGGGAATGGGCTTATGCCCGCGTGCTGCTGACCTCAGAAGAGCGCACCAAGCGCTTCTTTGAATTCGTAACTGATGACTTGCTCACCGTGAGCCATGAGGCTCAGGCGCGCTCGTTTGCACAATACCGCAGCATGGGCGTGATGACCGCCAATGAAGTGCGAGCGGCTCGGAACTTGCCGCCGCTGCCCGGCGGTGACGTGCTGCAAAACCCTTACACGACCAGCGCTGCACCGGCGCAGGCGAACAACGACAATCCACCTGAGACCGAGAAAGACGCCGCCTGATGCATAAAGCATTCTTTGGCGACCGTGAGCGGGACTTCTCGCTCACGCCGCACCTGATTCCAGAACTTGAACGCCTCACCGGCAAGGGCATCGGTGCCATTATCGAGAACACCCGCCGCATGGGCTTTGGCGAGATCGTCAACACCGTCCGGCTTGGCCTCATCGGCGGTGGCACTCATCCGGAAGAGGCTCAGGCCCTAGTGCAGGCATACGTGAAAGCGCACCCGCTTGGTGAGCTTCACTTGCTCGCGCTGGACATTCTCACCGACCTTTGGACCGGCCCGGCAGCGCAGCCCAGCGATGAGGTTGCTGCCTGATGGAGAAGCTAGAAGTCAAAGCCGAGGTTAGCATCGATGACGCTGGCACTCTCTCCGGCATCGCATGGCCGTTCGGCTTACCGGATAGCGTTGGTGACGTGATCGAAAAGGGAGCCTTCAGCTTTCCCGATGCGCTGCCGATCATCCTAGAGCACGACCAGAACAAGGTTGTTGGCGTCTGGGAAACTGCTGAGCAGACCGACGCCGGGCTTGAGGTCAAAGGCCGTCTCTTCATTGAAGGCGTGAAGCCTTCCCGCGACGCGCATGCACTGATGAAGGCGCGCCGCATCAATGGCCTCAGCATCGGCTTCAAGGCAGATGCCTTTGACCCATTGCCGACCGGCGGTCGCAAGTTCTCCGCCGTCACTGTCACGGAAATCTCTCTTTGTCGCCGCCCGGTGCACCCCGGCGCGCGGATTACCTCTGTCAAATCCATGGAACAGGAACACACCCATATGGAAAACGAGACTACCGAAGAAGTCGCCCTCGAACTGAAGGCGGCAAACGACAACATCACCAAGCTCACGGCGCGCCTGGACAAGATGGAAGCGAAGGCAAACCGCCCAACCGCTGCCAACGACAACAGCCCGGCTGCTGCCAACGATAACGAGCGAAAGGCATTTGCCGATTTCGTGCGCTCCGGTGACAGCACCGAAGTGAAGTCCCTTGGCTATGCCGCACCGTCGAGCGGCGGCATTCTGGCACCTGAGCAGGTTGCCACCTCCATTCTGGAGAAGGTTGCTGAGTTCTCTCCAGTCCGTGGCCTTGCTCAGACCATCAGCATGTCCGGTCCGCTGCTTCAGCTCCCGCGCCTCGTTGATGAAGTCGAGCCGGTCTCTGTCACCGAAACCGCTGCCCGCACTGAAGATGAGCCGACCTTTGATCAGATCGACCTCAAGCCCTTCGAGATGGCGGTCATTGTGCCGGTCACGCGCATCCTGCTCGAAGATGCTCAGATCGACCTCACCAGCTACCTGGGCAACCACGTCGCCCGCCGCTTTGGTCAGAAGGAAGCCTCTTGGTTTGTGACCGGCAACGGCACCACTCAGGCTGAAGGCGTGCTCACTTCTGCTGACGTTGCGGACTTCGAAGTTGCTGGCATCACCGGCGATGACCTCATTGACCTCTTCTACTCGGTCAAGACTGCCTATTCCGCCAACGGCGCTTGGCTGATGAACCGCCAGACCATGGCGACCGTCCGCAAGCTGAAGGACACTGACGGCTCCTACCTTTGGGAACGTGGCATCGCTGCCGGTCAGCCGCCGCTTCTGCTTGGCCGTCCGGTCTATGAGGCAGTGGACATGCCAAACGCCGCCGCAGGCACCACGCCTATCGTCTTTGGTGATTTCGCAACCGGTTATGCCATCGCAGACCGGACCGGTTTCGAAATCATCCGCGACGATCTCACCGGCGCTGGCAATGGCATCGTCAAGCTCCATGCCCGCCGCCGTGTTGGTGGCCGCGTGGTGATGGGCGAAGCCCTGACCAAGCTGAAGATCGCCGCCTAAGCGATGAAGTTTGGAGCGGACGGCATCTTTGTCGAGTTGGCAGGCGAGGCTCATGAGCTTCGCCCGTCCCTCCGCGCCAGCATGCGCCTTGTCCGGCGGCATGGGCTATCCGGCCTGCTTGCCGCCGTGCAGGACTTCAACACCATCGTCATCACGGACATGCTGAGGGAAGCGGCTATCACGCCCGGCTTGTTGCTGGCTGAAATCGCGGCTTCTGGCCTTGGCAACGTCCGGAGCAGGCTCACCGGACCGCTTGCACAATTCGCCCTGGCTATCGCGGGTATCGATCCTGACGAACCCACGCCGTCTAAGCCAGCATCCGGTAAGCCTGCCGATCCTGAGCAAGTCTTTGCGCAGCTCTTCGGCATCGCCACCGGCTGGCTGGGCTGGGCACCTGAGGAAGCATGGAACGCAACTCCCGCCGAAATCATCGCCGCCAAGAGCGGACGCACCGACCTCATTACGGACATTCTGAAAGCCGTGTTTGGCACGACCGAAAAGACCGGCCACGCACCAGAAGTCTATACCACCGAGCGCCTCAAGCAGATTGAAGAGCAGGGATTTGACCCCGCATTCAATCGCGAGGCACTGCACTCGCTCAAGTCGAGGCAGTAGCATGCCCGTCGCACCCCCACGCCTTTGCAGTTGCGGAAGCATCGTGCCGTCCCGTGAGCGCTGCGCTTGTCAGATCGCTTCGGATCGCGCCCGCAAAGCCCGCCATGATCGCCGCCGCCCTTCAGCGCGCGAGCGTGGCTACAACCATAAATGGCGGAAGGCGCGGGCTGCCTACCTGCTAGCCCATCCCCATTGCGTCCGGTGCGGCAATCCCGCTGCTGTGGTGGATCACGTCACTCCGCACAAGGGCGATGACCGGCTGTTCTGGGACCGCACCAATTGGCAGGCGCTGTGCACCTCCTGCCACTCCAAGCACAAGCAGCGTGAAGAGCGCAGGCCGGTGCAGCCATGAGGCGGCGCCTAGCCTTGAACAAGCCGTTAATGGCCAGAGAGAAGCTGCAAGCCGATCTGGCTTATCCGGGCATGACTGCCTTCTCGTTCAGCAAGCCCAAGGTTTCGGAGTTGCTCTTCCGTTTCGCGGTGAACTTGAGTTTGGCTCCCCGCGAGAATGGAACGAAGGGCTTGTTGCTGGCTCAAAGTCAGAATGCTCCACTGCACGTTCATCAGCACACCTCCATGCGTCAGATGCAACACTGTATCCCGCCTAGCGCATGGCTCAAATCACATTTGTTAAATCTTCGTTACCAGCCTCCTGGCCGAGCAAAGCCCCAAGGCTGCTCACCGGGGGTGGTCGAGAACTTGCCAGCCCTTGAGGGGACCGGCGGGGGGCCCGTCGCGCAAGATTTCACCGAAATAGAGTTTTTACAGTGACCGCACTTACCGACCTTAGAGCCCAGCTCAACATCATCGATGACAATGCCGACGATGAGTTGCTGACCCGCAAGATCGCCGCTGCCGAAGCGTCCGTTGCTGCGGACATTGGCGCTGAAACACCGGTCATCTATGGCGATGCGCCTGCCGACCTTCAGGAAGCCATTCTCATGAAGGCCGCGCACCTGTTTGAAAACCGGGAAGCCGTGCTTGTCGGTGTTGGCGCTCAGGAGCTTCCCCTTGGCTATGCCGATCTAATCGCACCGCACCGGAAGTGGGTGTTTTGATGGGCTATTCACCGCAGCTAAAGCGGGTTTTGGCCCGGATCGAAGGCATTCCCGATGCTGTCCGGCGCGACATGCAGCCCGCCATCGTCAAATCAGGTGAAGAGCTGGCAGGCGTGATGAAGCATCTCGCTGAGCCGTCGCGTGACACGGGCGCACTCATTGAAAGCATCGAAGTGACGCCACCCGGCGGCACCACTCCCCCTTACTCCCAACCGGGCGGCTCCCGCACCGCCCATGAGCTTGAGGCCGTGGTGACGGTTGGCAATTCGGAAGTTCGCTATCCGCATCTGGTGGAATACGGCACCGCCCATGCACCGGCCCAGCCATTCTTCTGGCCTGCCGTCCGAACCCTTCAGAAGCGCATCAACAATCGTCTCAACCGCACTGCCGGAAAGGCCGTGCGCGAATGGTGGAGTAAACAGTGACCGAACCAAGCCTTGCCCTACAGACTGCAATCCGTAACCGCCTTATCGCTTCACCGCACGTGATGGAGTTGGTGGACCCGCACGAAATCCGCGACGGCAACACCCGGCCCGAAGCCTTTCCCAGCATTATCCTGGGAGCTGGGCAGGTCGAGGTGGCCGGTCACTACCGCAACTATCGGAACGTGACCTGCTATCTGGACCTGCACATTTGGGCAGAAGGGGAAGGGCTCGAAGGCGCAAAGACCATCGGCGGTGCCGTATGGAATGCCATTGGCCGTGAGCTTTCGGTGCCGGGCTTTGACCTTCACGACGGCATCCGCGTGGAGCGCAGCATCTATATGCGCGACCCATCCGGTTGGGCTCATGGCGTGATCAGCCTCCGCGCGCAGATGGGGAAGTTCCTCTGATGCGCGCCGGGAAGTTAGATCGCACGATTATCCTGCAACGGCGCACCGAGCACATCAGCCCGGCTGGCACCGTGACCAGCACTTGGACTGACTTCGCAGTGCTTCGCGCTGAGCTGGTGAGCAACGGCATCACGGAAGGCGGGCAGCCCTACGGGGAAGCTGACACTGCCGCGCTGGTGTTTCGTATTCGCTACTATCATGGCCTAACGACCAAGGACCGGCTGATCTATCGCGGCAATCCTTATGACCTCACCGGCATCGTCGAGCTAGGCCGGAACCGCGCGCTTGAACTTCGATGTGAGGCTTCGACATGAGAGGCCGGAAGCCAGCAAGCATCGTGAGCGGTAGCAGCCCTGTTACGGTTGTGCCCCATGCACCGACCTATCTGCCGAAAGACGGTAAGGCAGAATGGCGCAAGATCGCACCTATTCTGGTGCTGGAGCGCAAGACCCTCACCGAAGCCGATCTTGCAACGCTGGAGAACTATTGCCTTGCGGTGGCAACCATGCGGGAAGCCCGGCGCGTGCTCAATGCGGAAGGCCTAGTCACCCCAGCGGGCAAGCGGCACCCTGCCTTTGGCATCATGAATGCTGCCCAGACGACGCAGCGGCTTTGCGCTGCTGAGCTTGGCCTGACGCCGGTGAGCCGGTCACGGCCTGCCGTGCGCAGCGAAGAGAACGATGACGATAACCCCTTCGCCATCTAGCACCTATCCGGCTTGGATTTATGACGGCTCCCCCATCGAAGACACCTTCGGCGATGGGGAACGTGCCGTCGATTTCCTGCGCTGGCTTAAGCATCCCAAGAGCAAGCTGCCGGGCAGGGGCTTTCAACTAGACCCTTGGCTGGAGCGGGTGGTGCGGCGCATCTATGGCCCGCGCCATCCCGACGGCACGCGTATCGTGAAGACGGTGGTGCTTTTGCTTCCCCGCGGCAACCGGAAGACCAGCACTGCCGCGGCCCTTGCTCTCTTGCACACCATTGGGCCGGAGCGGGTGCCGCATGGTGAGGCCATCTTCGCCGCTGCCGACCGGAAGCAAGCCAGCATCGCTTTCAAGGAAGCATTGGGCATCGTGCATGCCCGCAAGCAGATCACCGACGCGGTGAAGGTCTATGATGCACATAACAGCGCAAAAAAGATCATCTACGGCAAGGAACGGGTGACGTTAGAAGTCATCTCCGGCGATGCTGGCACGCAGCATGGCCGGACACCAAACTTTGTGCTGGCCGATGAGCTGCACGTCTGGCCGAACTTCTACCTTTGGGAAGCGCTGCAATCCGGCTTGGATAAGTCGGACAACACCCTGATGGTAGTGGCGACGACTGCCGGACGTGGGCAGGAGAACGTCGCCTGGGAGCAGATCGAAGACGCGCGGAAGGTGGCGCGCGGTGACGTAGTTGATCCTTCAGTTCTCCCGATCCTGTTCGAAGCCGAGCGCGATGCTGACTGGCGTGATGAAGCCGTTTGGTATGCGACCAATCCGGGCCTGAGGCATGGCTATCCCAGCCTTGAAGGCTTCCGCCGCGCAGCCGCCAAGGCAGAGCGCAGCATGCGGGAGCGGCAGAGCTTCCGACAGCTCAAGCTCAACATCTGGCTAGACCAGAGCACCGATCCCTTCATTGACATGGACGTTTATGACCGATGCGCCGGTGAGGTCGAGCCGATGGACAATGAGCCATGTTGGATCGGTGTGGACATGAGCACCACGACCGACCTCACCGCCGTTGTCGCGGCGTTCCGCGATGAAGACGGCACCATCAGCGTGCAGCCGCACTTTTTTCTCCCGGGCGACCTATTGCGCGACCGTGCCGATCGGGACGGTGTGCCTTATCCGGAGTGGGCAGAGCAGGGGTTTCTCACCGCCACGCCCGGCAACGTCATCGACTATAGCGCCGTGACGGAGCACCTACGCGAGCTGTGCGCCCGCTATGACGTGCGGGAGCTGAACTTTGACCCGGCCTATGCACAGCCGGTGATGGCTCCGCTGCTTGAAGATGGCCTGCCGGTGCTCACCATGCGGCAGGGATGGGTGACGCAATCGCCCGCGCTGAACGAGCTGGAGCGCAACATTGTTGGTGGCACCTTCCGGCATGGTGGGCATCCAGTGCTTCGCTGGTGCTTCTCCAATGTCGCCATCTACACCGACAGCGCAGGCAATCGCACGATGCACAAGGGCAAGAGCACCGGGCGCATCGATGGCGCTGTTGCCGCCTGGATGGCCGTATCGCGCGCGGCTGCAAACGACAATTCACCGTCCGCCTGGGACGACCCAGAATTCATGAAAAAGGTCTATGGATGAGTAACGATCAGATCCTTGCCGTCTCTATCGAGGCGCGCATCAACAAGCTCGAGCGCGAGATGCGCAAGGCTAGCGGCATCGTGGGCCGCAACTTCGACGGGATGGAGAAGCGGGCGAAGCGCGCGGCATCCACCATTGAACGCCACTTCTCCGGCATCGGCACTGGCCTGCTTGCTGGGTTCGCCGGTGCATTCTCTGCACGCGCCGCTCAGCAGCTCATCGACGCCAGCACCCGCGTCACCAACTCGCTGAAGGTGGCGGGCTTGGCGGGAAAAGACTTGGACAAGGTTTATCAGAGCCTCTTCGCATCTGCGCAACGTAACGCCGCGCCGCTGGAGGCACTTGCCCAGCTCTATTCTCGCGTGTCGCTGGTGCAGGGCGAACTTGGCGCTTCAACGGAAGACATGCTGAGCTTTACCGACAACGTAGCCTTGGCGCTGCGCGTAGCAGGCACCGATGCGCAGTCCGCAAGCGGTGCGTTGCTCCAGCTATCGCAAGCAATGGGCTCAGGCGTCATTCGGGCTGAAGAGTTCAACAGCATCCTTGAGGGCGCACTGCCGATTGCGCAGGCCGCTGCTGCCGGTCTGGATGAAGCCGGTGGATCGGTTGCCAAGCTCCGGGCGCTGGTTGTCGACGGCAAGGTTTCGTCGCAGGCGTTCTTTGACGCCTTTCAAGCCGGTTCGGCGGTGTTGCAGGACAAGGTCGCTGGTGCGGAGATGACCGTCTCAGCTTCGTTTGTGCGCCTTCAGAATGTCCTAATCGATGCCGCTGGTCGGTTCAATGAAACGTCACAGGCTGGGCAGCGCTTCGCCAGCTTCCTTGATACCCTGGGCACCAGCATCACCAATCTGGTCAACTCGCCCGCCTTTGACAGCGCGCTTAATGATCTTGGCGATGCGATAAGCCAGACCTTTGCCAATGACGTGAAGGACATTCAGCGTGTCATCGAAATGGTGGATGGCTTAGCGGCTAAGTTCGACCGCTTGGGCACTTCCGTGACCGATGCTGAGCTGGAGCTTGCGCAGGCAGAGCAGGCGGTGGTCAATTTGGCTCAGAACACCAAAGGCCAGTTCGGTGAAGTGGGCGCAGCCTTTCAGGACCTAGTGCAGCAGCTTCTTGAGGGGAAGGGCACTGCCGACATGGCAGGGGAGGCCATCACTGCGCTGGGGGAAGCCAACCCCGACTTCGCCAACCTTCAGGCAAAGATTGCTGAAGTCATCGGCAACTTCATTGCGCTGCGCGATGCCGCTGTTGCTGCTCATGCCGCCGCTGGGCAGACCGATGCCGTCGGTTCGGCACCGACTTGGCAGGAGTTCTCTTCCACCTTCAAGGCACCAACGCCGGTGAAGCCGGTGACGTTGGCAGACTATCCGATCACGCCTGCCAGCAATGGTAGTGGCGGTGGCGGTGGTGGTCGTGCTTCGGCTATGAGGGCAGAGCGTGATGCCGCGAAAGAGCTTATTGCCGAGCTGGAGAGCGAACTGCGCTTGATCGGCACGGGTGACGTCGCGAAGCGCATCGATGCCGAGATTCGCCGTGCTGGGTCCAGCGCCACAGATGCGCAGAAGCAGTCTATCCGTGAGTTGGTGACTGAGATCGAACGGCAGAACGCTGCCATGGATCAGATGCAGAGCGCCATGGAAGGTGCGAAGGGTTTGGCGAAAGACTTCCTGGGCGGGCTCTTCAGTGACCTCATGAACGGCACCGATGCGGCCACTGCACTAACAAACGCCTTCAGCCGCCTTGCCGACCGGTTGCTTGATATGGCCCTAGATAGCGTCATCAACAGCCTCTTCTCGAACCTCATGGGCGGCGCTGGTGGCGGCGGGCTGCTTGGCGGCCTTTTTGGCTTCAGTGACGGTGGTGTTGTCGAGGCTGCGACCGGTGGGCTTATTCGTGGGCCTGGCACCGCAACAAGTGACAGCATCCCGGCCCGGCTGAGCGATGGTGAGTTCGTAGTAAGGGCTTCCCAGACGGCGAAGCATCTAGACCTGCTGCGCGCCATCAATGATGGCAGTATTGCCGCCTTTTCGTCGGGTGGGCTTGTCGGGGATGGTCCCGCCGTTCGCGCTGCGAATGACAACCTCCGTGGTGCCAACGACAATGGCGTGAGCATGAGCGTCACCAACAATATCAAGGTGGAGGGAAGCGCTGGAACGCCAGAGCAGAACGCAGACCTGTCGCGCCGGATGGCTAAGCAAGTTGAAAATAGCATGCGCCTTGTGGTGCAACAGGAGCTGAGGCAGGCCATGCGACCGGGCGGGGTGATGCGCAAGTAGTGCCTCAGGCGCGCAGCGGTGACTCTGGGCGGGTGAAAGGGTGTGCGGTGGAGTGCATGCCCAGCCGCAGGGCTTGCCCCAGCCGGTGAGTCTCTAAACAGGTTTGTTGAAGTCGAGGCTGGAGCAAAGTTTCAAGCCGGAGGAACAAACCCTCTTCCGGCCAGGAAGTCATCTACTCGCCGCGCGCGAAGCGCGCGCCTGCCCGGAGGGCGCGAGCCGCCGCAGGCGGCGAGTTAGGCCGCTAAAGCGCGTCCGCGACAATTTTCGCATCGGATAGATTATCTGCTTATAACTATCTCTATCTATATAGGGTCTATACGAGCGAAATTTGTCGCCGGACGCGTTCCCCGAAATTTGTCGCCGGACGCTCGCATACCTCCATTTGACACTAATGCAATTGCGTTCTATAACGAAATTGCATTAACGAGAAGGGCTCATGCGCAACATTACCACCGTCACTATCCCTACCGAGCGGCACCAACAATTGGTTGCCATTGGTGAGACCCTCAAGCTTTCCATGGCTGAAACTATCGCTCGCTTTGTCCGCAGAGAGATCGAAAGTGGCACCATTCCGGCTGATCTGCCCGGTATCAAGGTTGAGCGCCTTGCTGATGGCGTTCGTATCACCTTGGGTCAGAATACCCCGACTACTTTCACCAAAGCATCTGCGGCTGATCTTGCCGCCGCCATTGAGCGTGCCGCCACGGGTCAGCCCATCAATTTGATGGACCTGGACAGCAACTTTGTCGTGGAGCGGCGCGGGAACGGTGTGAAGGTTTCGGTGCCGTTTGAAGGCGAAGCTCGCGCGTTTTCCCGCGACGTAGCGGAAGACTTCGCCAAGCTCGTTCGGCAGGCCTCATAAAGAAAAGCCCCTAGCGCGAGACGCTAAGGGCTTGAATGAATGCCACTTCATTAGGCCTATTTGTATGCCAATAGATGATGATAGTCAATCAAAATTGAACAGTCACTCCGGTGCGGTGATCAGTTTTCTTGCCGATCTTGACAGCATTTCCCCTGATATTGGCGATGCATCATCCGGTGAGCAGCCGTCAGAAGGCTCAAAGTTGCCACGGCAAGATGAACTGCTGCGCCGCGCGCGCGATGCCTCCGAACACATCAAAGAGCATGACACTCGCTACAACCAAAACAAGCGGGATTGGGAAGCCGTTGATGCGAAGCGCAAGGGAGAAGGGCGCGATGAATACAATGCGCAGCGTCGTGGAGAGTATGCCGGGCACATCATGGAAACCGAGCGCCGAACAGTTCGAGCGTATCGGGTGCCAGACGGCCCTGAGAAGCAGGAGCGCCGTAGAAAGCAACAATCAGCCTTTAAGCAGGCGAAGCTGCAAGACATGACCCCGGAAGAGCTAGTGGCCTTCAAGGCGAAGGAAGCCAAGCGGAAGCGTGACGCGCGCGCCGCGAAGAAAAACTGACAATCGTCTGCATCTCAGAAGCCTAGCGCTATAATGATCCTGCCGGTTCCTTGGTCCGTCACCGGCGAAGACATAAAGCCCGCATCGTTTCCCCTGCGATGCGGGCTTTAGCTCTTTCGCTATTTAGCGAATTAGCGCCTTAAGTCTCTGAACAGACTGCATAAATTCGTTTGACAGTCAGATTCTTGCCGTGCCAGCAAAGCATCATCAAAGCACCTGGGGCACAAATGACCGACGACGCGCCAACCTACCTCTCCAGCCTGACTTGGGCGAACCTTACAAATCAAGCGCAACACGACGCGGAGCTATGTGCTCGCATGGGCTTCAGGCCTTGTCCGGTGACCGGCAGGGTGGAGGAATACATGATCATGGACCGGCTAGGTGGCGACCTGAACATTTGGCCGGAGTGGGCGCGCGCGATCATCGAGCGCGAGCCCTGACAGAAGCGGCTTGACTTCCAACGTAACGGTAACTAAAAGACCGTTACCAAGTGAGGAAGCTTAGGCATGGCACTTTCACCAGCAGAGAAGCAGCGGCGCTACCGCGAACGGCAGGCGCAAGCCAAGAAGACAGAGCGACTTACGGCGGGGGATAGCACTGCCGACTTCTTGCGCACTCCCTTCTTTGAGTATCTCAGCCAAGATGGGAATTGGATGAATGTCGAAATGAACTTCGACATCATGGGTCTAGAAGCTCCGTCGTTCGAAGATGACAGCGGGCCGAAATCCACCACTGGCGAAATCGAAGAAACCACTTACGAGGGCCACGCGGGATCAATTGGCCGGGCCGAAATCATGGTGGGGCAACTGCTCGATGCCGCCACAGAACTGGCAGGCATCATCAATCGCTACAAGCGACTGGAGATTGCCCAGCGCATCGCTGAACTACAGGCAGCGGACCTCTCTGACCCACAACGAAAAAAGCAGGCGCTCGCAGATGTAGTGCGGCTGAACAGTTTGCTCTCCCGCCTGGAGCGGCAAGTCCGCTGGCCGCTGCCGGAATGGAGCGTCAAGGAAAAGTAGGAAATCCCGCCGGGTGGGCATCGGGTTGCAATCGTCACCCACCCCGGCGGCGCAGCGTGGCAGGCGCTTCCACCTGCCGTCACTATGGAGACAATACCATGTCGAACAACGCGACTGCAATTGAACGTGCGGTGCTTGATGAGCTCGATCATGTCATCACGGGTCTTGCAGAGGAAGGGCACCTCGAACTTGTGGTGAGAGATTCTGAAGAGCTGTTGAGGGAGGTCGAAGATGGCAGCCTCAGCGCGCAGCATCTTCGGGAACTTGCGCGGCTGCTGGAGTTGCATGGTCGCACTCCGGCGAATTTCCTGGAGGACGGAAACACTCCTGGCCTGAGCTCAGCAATCTCCGGCATCATCAAGCAGGCGCAGTCTAAGCATGGAAGTGCTGAGGAGGTGAACCGCGCAATGGCGGAACGGCGCGAGCGCGATCGGTCGGCCAGGGCAGATTACATGGAAAAGCGCGGCAATGAAGAGTTTGCGGATGCTGATGTTGCCGCAGCGGCAGAGCTTGTGAGCCTCATTCTGGCTTCTGATCCCGCTTCATTGGTGACGTTGTTGGAATACTTGGCGGCTTTCACCGAGAAACATCCGGCAGACCGGCAGCGGTTCAACTCGAACGTTCTCGCGATTTCTAACGCGTTGACCGCCACCTAGCACTGGTGCAACCAACGAGCGCCCCAGACCTATGGGGCGCTCATTCACGCTGGAATCTGTTTGGCAAAAGCGACTGCATGTTCCCCTGAGCGCCTTCGTCAATGTGCCGGGCGATGCGCTCTGTTGCGCCATTGTAGTCTGTGATGAACAACAGGGCCGCGCAATATCTGTCCCATGTCACGCCGGGAGGGAACGTCTGAGTTGTGTGCCGCGCATAGTGGAGTAGAACTTCGGCGCGCGCATAAAGCTCCGCCGCATCTTCAAGGTAGTCCTCTAAGTTTGCGTAGTGCATTCCGCGTGAAGTAGCCACTGAGCTGACGCGGCTCTCCAGCACCTGCATGGTGGCGAACATAAGCGCGAGATACTGCGCCTCTTCCCTGGTCGCGAACTCTGCAAATTCCTTCACCGCCAGCGCCGCTTCCATCGGAAGGGGAGGCAGGTCCGGCATTTGCGCGCCTCCCGGCAATATGCCGTTGTGGCACTGACCCATCAGATACCAAATGCCCTGACCTGTCCCTTTAGCGTAGCCGACAATGGCCGAGAGATGGAGTGATAGCCAACTGCGGGCTGCCTCTCTTTGTCCTTGCTTTCGCTCCCACTCGATTGCCGCCGTTTGACGCGTTTGTTGATACAATAGGACAGCTGCTCCGATTGCGCTGACTAGCGCAAGGAGCCCGGCGAATAGCGTCTGATAATGGTAGAGCCAAGTGTCCGGTTCGCCGCCAATTGTCGGACCTACGGCCAAAGCGGTTAAAGTAGTGAATAGAAGGAAAACCGCGAACAATAACTCCGCTTTACCCAAGCCTTACCCCCATGCTCTATGCAGGCGAGTGATCGCCGGTTCAGGAGCGCCATACTCCACGGTTATTGCCTTTCAAGGTCACTGCTTAGACCAATAGAAGGACCATTGTTCTGGATAGCTCGTCAATCTTGATGTGTTGCTTTTCCCTGACCACAACCCCTCCCAACAGCGAGCAAATTTGCGATATCAAATACTGAAGCTCGTGCTGGAGAGCCACAAATGAAGATCGCTATCCCGCGACCCGTTATTCCCGATACTGCGCGGGAAGCCATCGACAAGGAAAAACCATGGTTTGACTACGCCAGGTATACCCTTACTGTCCCAACCATCTGGGCTGCTACTTGGGCAGGAATATTCGCAGTCCTTCGCTCGGACGGGCCAGGTTGGTATACGGCAATGTCCGGCACAGCCATGGCTCTCGCGTTGCTCTTCTCAGTTGTAGTTACAGTTAGGTGGATGATCCTGACTTCGCTCCTACCAACAGTTTGGGCGCATAATATCGCTCCACGCAACCGGTGGCTGCGCGGTTCGGTGTGGGTAGTTGCTTGGTTTACATGCTCGTTTTTCGCTGTAAGCATGCCGATATTCATCGGAGTTAGCATTCGTGCGCTTGCCGTCGGCTGAAGCCAATCATCTATACGTTGCTGATTCAATCAACTGCACACGCTTCTGCAAGGTGCCCTGCGGAAGCTGGCCATAGCGCGCAGTCATGCTGAACTTGCTGTGTCCCATAAGGAAGCCAAACTCATCATCCATGAAGCCGGCCTCCCGCATCGCGTCGGAGAAGCCGTGACGGAAGCTGTAGAGCGAGATCCCGCGCCCCTGCTTCAGGCCGAGCTTGATGAGATAGGTGCCGAACTTCTTCTCGAACGCTGATGCGATATGACCTCGCGCATTGCGTTCAGCTTCGGGGAAGACGCGCCGCTCACCAGCTTCCCGCTGGCGATTTACATGATCGATAAAGCCCATCTCCACCAGCTTGGAGTGGACGGGAACCACGCGGAACGATCCCTTTGTCTTCAGGCTCTTTTCGTCGTCACCTTCATCGGTAAGGTGCAGCACCCAAACGCCGTGCATCTGCCGAACATCATCCACTAGGAGCTGGGCAATTTCACCGGGTCGTGCGCCTGAATACATCATCACGAAAGGGAGCCAATAGCGATGATCGTCGCGGATCAGATGGTCTCCCGGCACATGCCATTTAGAATCGTCCTTGCAGCCGGTGAAGAATGGAGAGGCAAACAACACCTTGCGCTCTTCGTCAGTGAAGGGGCGGGCGTTCGTCTTTGTCTTGTCCACCGATAGATACATTTCGGGGAATGGGTTAGCCGAGAGGTAGTCGTGCGCTACTAGCCAATTGCAGAAGGCGCTGAAGGCAGCGATGTAGCGGTTGACCGTCTTAGCGGTAATAACCGGCCTGGGGGTCTTTGATAGGCGGTTTGCCTCGACAATCTCCTTGATCCCCATGCCTCGAAAGATGCCAATCTCTGCTGCCTTCACCGGGTATTCCATAAGCAGCGCCTTCCATTCACGCGCTGCCTTCTTGTCTAGGCTGGTTACGGGAAAGTCGCTGCCGACAAGTTCAATGAACGTGCCAATATCGCGCCGTGCCTGCATGAGAGCAGCTTCCTTGACGCGCTTTGGATTTTCCTTTGCATAACGCTCGAACAGGTCCATCAGCCGTTCTCCTGGCTTAGCGACTTCTGCCGTTGCCGTTGGGCGGGTAACAATGGGATCGGATGGCATTCCGGCATAATTGCCAAGATCGCGCTCACTGGCGCGCTGCAAGGCTTCGATCTGGGCGCGCATCAGACGGAAGCAAAGTTCCCGATATTGAGCGCTGCCTTTTTCAAGGAGGAGCTGCCGACGGTCGATAAAGCTGTCCGCAGCCCAATGCACCAGAACCGTTTCGCCCCGGCCCAGATGGTCGCGCAAGGCTTTCAAATGATACTGGCGAATGTCCTTAGGAGTTTCCTTGTCGGTGCCGGGGAGGGCGCGCGCCAAGTCGTCGTGCTGAAGCTCGGTGGTGTATTGCTCCCATGTGGCGTTGGCAAAGTCCGCCTCAGTCATATCGCGGCGGCGGCGGAGTTCATCAAACTTTTGGTGCCATTCCGATAGCACAGAGAGCTTTCGCACGTTGGCGGTGCGCCGGTCTTTAGTTCGGAGCGAACGAACTAGCTCAGCGGTGCCCATGAGCTGCTGAAGTTCAACAGGCACCTTGAGCCTAGCGTAATAGACAGGGCCACGAGTCTTGAGATTGGAGCCGGACGTCATGCATTTCTCCTTCCCCAAAGTTATAGCCATCTGGTGCCGAGATGCAGGCGATTGTGCCTGAAAGTGGATCACCAAAGTGGATCAGTTGACCGCAAGAAAGCACTGCAAAAGCAGCGACTTACAATGAAATCAACGACTTAAGGAGGATTGGCTGGGGAACCTGGATTCGAACCAAGATCGACGGAGTCAGAGTCCGCTGTTCTACCATTGAACTATTCCCCAGCAGGGGTGCCACCATGGAGCTTGGGTGGCGGCGCGGGTGAGGCAAGCCATCTGTCCGGCGCGGGCATTGCATAGACAAAGCCGCATGAGATTGCAAGCGCCTCCCGCCGACCTTTCTTCATCCTGCTTTGCATTGCGCTCCCAGTCCCCTTGCTCTAGGGTCTTCGGTGACACGCAAAAACAGTGCGTTCGGGCGCGAGCGGCCCAGCCGTCTCCTGCGACCGCGTACGACAGGAGATCAAAGTGACCGATTCTGATCGGTCCGCCGCCGTGCTTTCGTCGCCAGACGAGCCGGCGATCCGTATCCCTGCAGGCTCCGGCCGGCCGGGAGGGGCAGGGGGCTCACGGCCCCAGGTCACAGCGGAAAAGCGGACCCCCGCCGCCACCACTCCCCCTCGCAAGCATCGCGGCCCGCTTTATGCCGCGCTCGATCTCGGCACCAACAATTGCCGTCTCCTCATCGCCCGGCCGCATGACCATGGCTTCCGTGTGCTGGATGGCTTCACACGCATCGTCCGGCTGGGTGAAGGCGTATCGGTTACCGGCAGATTGTCGGACGCCGCGATGGACCGCACCATGGAGGCGCTGCGCCAGTGTCGCAACAAGCTGCGCGAGCATCAACCTGCGCGCATGCGCCTGATCGCGACCGAGGCCTGTCGGGCTGCCGAGAACGGTCCGGCGTTTCTGGAGCGGGTGAACGAAGAGCTGGGGATCGAGCTCGAAATCGTCGACCGCCGTACCGAGGCGGAACTGGCCGTGACCGGCTGTGCTGACCTTATCGAGGGCGCGGCGCAGGGCGCGCTGATGTTCGATATTGGCGGTGGGTCGTCGGAACTGGCTTGGCTCGATTTCAGGGGCGGTCGGCCCAAATCGCAGGGCCGCATGTCAGCGTCCATCCGCTCCTGGCAATCGCTGCCGGTGGGGGTGGTCTCGATCGCTGAAAAGTTCGGCGGGATCAATGTCACGCCCGAAGTGTTCGAGGCTATGGTGGCGCACGTTGCCGAGCACCTCAAGCAGTTCCGTGGGCGCGAAAAGCTGCGCCAGATGATCGGCACCCATCCGGTGCACCTGATCGGGACCTCGGGTACGGTGACGACATTGGCGGGGCTGCATCTCGGTCTCGAGCGGTACGAACGGCAAAAGGTCGACGGGCTCTGGATGAAGCGCATCGAGGTCGATGAGACCATGCGGGTGCTGCTTGGCATGCCGTTCGAGCGGCGCGTCGCCCATCCCTGCATCGGCAAGGACCGCGCCGATCTGGTGCTGCCCGGTTGCGCCATCTTCGAGGCGATCCGTCGCGAATGGCCGACCGAGCGGGTGCGGGTGGCCGACCGGGGCTTGCGCGAGGGCATCCTGATCTCGCTGATTGATGCCGATCGGGGGCGTCGACCCTCACGCTACCCGCGGAGGAACAGCAATGGTGGATAAGGCTCTCGGCACCGGCGGGCGTAAGTCCGACAAGGACCTCAAGATCCGCGTCAAATCTGCCAAGGGCCGCAAGGTCTCCTCGACCAAATGGCTCGAGCGGCAACTCAATGATCCCTATGTCGCCCGTGCTCGGGCGGAGGGCTACCGCTCGCGGGCTGCCTTCAAGATCAAGGAGATGGACGACAAGCATAAGCTCTTTCGCAAGGGCATGCGGGTTGTCGATTTGGGCGCCGCGCCGGGGGGCTGGTCGCAAGTTGCCGCCAAGGCGACCGGCTCGACCGTGGCCAATCCTCTGATCGTGGGCATCGATTATCTCGAGATGGATCCGATCCCCGGCGTCATCCTGCTCCAGAAGGATTTCACCGAGAACGATGCGCCCGCCATGCTGATCGAAGCTATGGGCGGCAAGAAGGCCGATCTCGTTATGTCCGACATGGCCTGGCCAACCACTGGCCACCGCGCCACCGATCACATCCGCATCGTGCAACTGATCGAGATTGCTGCCGACTTCGCGCTCGACGTGCTGGCGCCCGGCGGGATCTTCGTTGCAAAGGTGTTCCAGGGCGGCACCGAACATGAACTGCTCCACATGCTCAAGCGTCACTTCAAGAGCACTTTCCACGCCAAGCCACCCTCCAGCCGCAGCGATTCTGCCGAGGCCTACTTGATCGCCAAGGGCTTCAAGGGACGGACTGACGAACCAGCGGAAGAGATAGAGGATTGACCCCTGTCAGTGAAGATGCGGGCCGCGGAGCAATTCGTAGCCGGCATTGCGGGGAATGCGGATGAACATCACCGTCGAGATCGCGCAGACAGCCGCCACCACATAGAAGGCGATGTGGAAGTCGCTGAGTGCAAGGTCGTCGCCGCCGCGTACCCGATGCGCGAGTTCCAGGGTGCCGCCACCCAGTGCTACGCCCATGGCGAACATCAACTGGCCCCACACCTGGCTGATTACGTTGGCCTGGCCGGCGTCCTTGTCGGAAATGTCGGCGAAGACGAAGGCATTCGATCCCGTCCAGAAGGTGGAGTTCCAGAACCCCACGAACACCAGCACCCCAAGGATCAGCGGGATCGGGGTGGCGGGCGTATAAAGCCCCATGGCGAACACGCCCAGCGCCGAAATGGCAGTGGAGGCCACCAGCGGATATTTGAACCCCCAGTGGGCAAAGATGCGATTGGCGACGAACTTGGCAGCCAGTGCGCCCACAGCCGCCGAGAACGTCACCATGCCGGACTGGAAAGGCGTCATCCCGAAGTTAAGCTGCAGCATCAGCGGGAAAAGAAAGGGCGTCGCGCCCTGGCCCAGACGGAAGAAGGTCCCCGCCACGACGGCGGTGCGGAACGCCGGAAACCGCAGGAGGCGCAGGTCCAGTAGCGGTTGCTCGGTGTCGAGCGCATGCCATGTGTAGGCGGCGCCCAGCCCAATACCGAGCGCTGCGGCAACGGCGCCATAGATCGGCGGCAGCGCTGGAAGGCTCACCACCGAGCAGCCGAAGGCAAAGAGCGCGAAGGCCGAGCCGGCGAGAACAAAGCCCTTCATGTCGATCTTGCGGGGCGCGTTGCGCTTCTCGTTGGGCAGGACCAGACCGACTAGCATGATACCGGCAATCCCGATCGGCACATTGATGATGAAGATCCAGTGCCAGGAAAAATAAGTTGTGAGAAAGCCACCGAAGGGCGGTCCAACAATAGGGCCGATCAGTGCCGGTATTGTCAGCCAGGCCATGGCGTCGACCAGTTGATGTCGCGGCGTCTGGCGCACCAGCACCAGCCGCGCCACTGGGCCCATCATGGCCCCGCCCATGCCCTGCACGAAGCGGGCGATGACGAATGCCGTCAGCGAGTTCGAGAAAGCACAGGCAATCGAGCCCACCATGAATACCAGCATGGCGGTCCGGAACACGCGCCGGGCGCCGAAGCGATCCGCCATCCAACTCGAAATGGGGATGAAGATCGCAAGCGCCACAAGATAGGAGGTGAGTGCTAGCTTCAGCGCAATGGGTTCGGTGCCGATATCGGTGGCGATGGCGGCCAGGGAGGTCGCGATCACCGTGGAGTCCATGTTTTCCATGAAAAGCGCGGTAGCGAGGATCAGGGGCGTGGTGCGCGCAGCTGTCGCCGCAGCCGTGCTCATGCTCGCTCCTCCTGATGCTCGATGGCACGATGACCCGAGACATTGCTGCCGGCATTTGCCGGCAGCGCGAAATAAACGAGGCCCGCCAGCGCGCTGAGCCCGCCGACGGTGAAAAAGGCGATGCGGAAGTCCCACAGCGTCAGGCCACCGCCATGGGTATGCGTGCTGATCTCGAGAATGGCGCCCGCGACGGCGACCCCAAAGGCGATGGAGAGCTGCTGCGCCACGGCAACGATTGCCGTGCCCTGAGCGGCCTCTTCGTCGTCCACATCGGCATAGGCTATAGCGTTGGAACCGGTGAAGAATACGGACCGCAGGACCCCGCCGACCAGCAGCACAGCCATCATGATCGGCACCGGAGTCGTGGCGGTGAACAGCCCTTGCGCTCCGATCAAGAGGCCGCCCACAACAGCAGCAGTGCCCAGCACACGCGGAAAGCCGAAGCGGGCATAGATGCGCTCGGCCATGAACTTGCTCATGATCGCACCGATAGCGGCCACAAAGGTGATGGCGCCAGACTGAAAGGGGTTCAGCCCAAAGCCGAGCTGCAACATCAAGGGCAGGAGGAAGGGCATCGCCCCCACGCCGATGCGGAATATGGAGCCGCCGGTGATGGCACTGCGGAACAGGCGGTGCCGCAGCAGCGCTGGGTCGAGCAGCGGAAACGCAGTGCGTCGGGCGTGCAGCAGGTAGAGAATGCCCGAGAGGACGCCGGTGCCCAATGTCATGTAGCCATAGGCGAGCGGCAGCGCGGGAAGGCTCACGACCGAGAGGCCGAAGACGCAGCCGGCAAACGCCACTCCGGCCAAAAAGAAACCGGGGAGATCAATAGGCCGCGGGCTGCGTATTTCGGGCACCTTGAGATAGATGCTCGACAGAATGATCCCTGCAATGCCGATGGGTATGTTGATCCAAAAGATCCAGTGCCAGCTGAGGTAAGTAGTAAGAAAACCGCCGATCAGCGGCCCCGAGAGCGGCCCCAGCAGCGCCGGCACTGTCAGCCACGCAAGCGCTGCAACAAGCTCGTTGCGCGGTGTCGCCCGGACTAGCAAGAGACGCCCGACGGGCGTCATCATCGATGAACCGATGCCTTGGAAGAACCGGGACAGCACGAAGCTCTCCAGCGAGGAGGCGAAGGAGCAGGCCAGCGAGCCCAGCATGAATACGAAGATGGCGATGCGAAAGATGTTCTTGGCGCCGAACCGGTCCGCCATCCATCCGCTGATGGGAATGAAGATGGCCAGCGCCACGAAGTAGGCGGTCAGCGCCAGCTTGAGCGCGATCGGATCGGTGCCGATATCGGCCGCAATTGCCGGCAGCGAAGTGGCGATGACAGTCGAGTCCATCTGTTCCATGAAGAGGGCGACCGCCAGGATCAGCGGGGTGAGGCGGATTGGTGGCATGAAACCGGGGAATCGTCGACCGAGGGAGGTGAGCCCACAAGTACTATGAGCTAGGCTCGGTTCCGCTGCCAAGTCGTGACGTTACTGAAGCTTAGCCAATTCTCCGAGACTTCCAGTGCACTGGTCGGCGGGAAGTTGGTGCAGCAGGAACTGCCGGTCATCGGCTCCTGCTTCCAGAACAAAGCCTTCGTCTGCGCCGCACTCGCTGGCGAGGCGGATAAATCCGCTCTGCTCCAAATCTACCAGGACACTCTCGCCGCGCGAGGTTACGACAATGCCGCCACCGTCGCATTCCAACCCGCAGATCATCGCGCCATCGCCGGCCCTGCATTCACCGACCGCCGTCCCGTGGCTGCCATCCCGCAGGCTGGCCGAAAGGGCAAACTGTTGCCGGTCGCGGTTGTCCGCATCGGCTGCCGAGAAGGTGAGACCCAGCGCCACCTGGCTGACCTTCTGCTCAGGATGGCTAGCCAGATGTGCCGCGTCATACTCGCGCGACCAGCATGCGACCGACCCCTGCCCTGCCGGTAGCCAAGCGCCGAGTTCCCCCGCGTACAACGGTGTCGCGATCAACAGCCCCGCCACTACTGTTCCAACTCGCATTTCAGCTCTCCGCCTAACGCCATTCTGCTCCGCTACAAAGCCTATGCAAGTCCCCTTCGCGGTGCTATTGACCCTCGCCAACCTGAGCTCCGGCAGAATAGCTGTCTGAGCTCCAATCCATTCATCTCTGACATGTTCAGAAGGCAGGAAGGGTCTGGCCTTGGCGAAGATTATTACCACCATCACCGGCGATGCGGCACTCACCTTCGACGACGTGCTCTTGCAGCCAGCACGCTCCGATATCCTGCCGACCGACACCGACATTTCAACCTATGTCACCAAGGACATAGCGCTCAATCTTCCCATCCTTTCGTCGGCTATGGACACGGTCACCGAGAGCGCAATGGCCATTGCCATGGCCCAGGCCGGCGGCTTGGGCGTCATTCACAAGAACCTCACCGCTGCCGAACAGGCCGAAGAGGTGCGCCAGGTCAAAAGCTTCGAGTCGGGCATGGTGGTGAATCCCATCACCATCGGACCCGACGCGACGCTTGCCGATGCCTTGGCGCTGATGCAGAACCATCGCATTTCCGGCATTCCCGTGGTCGAAAACGGCGGCACTGGCGGGCGCGCCACTGGCAAGCTCGTGGGTATTCTCACCAACCGGGACGTGCGCTTCGCCTCGCATCCAGCCCAGCCCATCCGCGAACTGATGACGTTCGAGAAGCTCGTCACCGTACGCGAGGGCGTCTCCAAGGATGAAGCCAAGGTGCTGCTGCACCGCCACCGCATCGAGAAGCTCCTGGTCGTGGACGAGGACTACCGCTGTATCGGTCTCATCACCGTCAAGGATATCGAGAAGGCGCAGCTCAATCCGCATGCCGTCAAGGACGAGCAGGGGCGGCTGCGCGTTGCCGCTGCGTCTACCGTGGGTGATCAGGGCTTTGAGCGCTCCATGCAGTTGATCGAGGCCGGTGTCGACCTCCTCGTGATCGACACCGCGCACGGTCACTCCGTACGGGTTGCCGAGGCGGTGGAGCGCGTCAAGCGCGAGAGCAATTCCACCCGTATCGTCGCCGGCAATGTCGCGACAGCTGAAGCTACCAAGGCGCTGATTGACGCCGGCGCGGATTCCATCAAGGTCGGGATCGGCCCAGGCTCGATTTGCACCACACGCGTGGTGGCCGGCGTCGGTGTGCCGCAACTGGCAGCAGTGATGTCCTGTGCCGAGGAGGGCGCCAAGCAGGGCGTTCCGGTGATTGCCGATGGCGGCATCAAGTTTTCGGGCGACATGGCCAAAGCCCTCGCCGGCGGCGCCTCCTGTGTGATGGTCGGCTCGCTTTTGGCCGGCACCGATGAAGCTCCTGGCGAGGTCTACCTGTATCAGGGTCGCTCCTACAAATCGTACCGAGGCATGGGCTCCGTGGGTGCCATGGGGTCCGGCTCGGCCGACCGCTACTTCCAGCAGGACGTACGCGATCAGATGAAGCTCGTACCAGAAGGCATCGAAGGCCAGGTGCCCTATAAAGGCGCGGTTGGGGCAGTGCTGCACCAGCTTGCTGGAGGCTTGCGTGCCTCCATGGGCTATACCGGAGCCCATACCCTCAAAGACTTCCGCGAGAACGCCACCTTCGTGAAGATTTCCGGCGCTGCGCTCAACGAGAGCCACGTCCACGACGTGACCATCACCCGGGAAGCGCCAAACTACCGAAGCGCCCGCTAATCTCTGAGACCCTGAACTCGTCCTTCCCCTGGAATAGGGGAGGGCGGACGGTGCTATTGATTTTCCATAGCTCGCCGGCTATACGTTAATTCATAGTCAATGGTGAATGGATTGATGCAAGAACACCAGGATCTGCTTTTTCGATCCCTTGCGGACCCCACGCGTCGATCACTGTTCGAGCGACTCTGTCGCGAGGGGGAGCAGACGGTGGGTGCTCTCACCACCTTCGCCGGCGTCGCCCAGCCCACCGTTTCCAAGCACCTTGCCGTCCTCAAACAAGCGGGGCTGGTTCGGGATCGTCATGAGGGCCGCCAAACGCACTACACGGCCGATGCCAGGGGCCTCTCCCCGCTACTCGACTGGACGCGCGAAATGGCTGGCTTCTGGGAGAACCGCTTCGACAGTTTGGAAGACCTGCTCAAGAGGATGGATCAATGAATGCCAACAAGTGGATACGCCAGTCGCATCGGTGGCTGTCGATCAGCTTCACGCTGATGGTTCTTGCCAACTTTGCCGTCATGGGACGCGGAGACGTAGCACTCTGGATTGGTGCTCTGACCTTGGTGCCGCTATTCCTGCTATTGTTCAGCGGGCTCTACCTGTTCGTGCTGCCTTATCTCGCCCGGTGGCGCACCGCCCGACGCGTCGGCAGTTAGGTGGCGAAAATGGCTGAGAACGAGTGGAAAGCGCCCGCCCGGGTGGTGCTGCTCTCAGGCGGCAACCCGCAGATTCCTAAAGGCTATGGACAGGCGCCGATCGACGCCTACATCGCCGCTGCGCCGGGTTGGAAAAGCCCCCTGGTTCGCCGCATCGACCAGCTCGTCACTTGCACCGTTCCTGGGGTCCGCAAAGCGGTGAAGTGGAACTCGCCGCTCTACGGGGTAGAGCAGGATCATTATTTCCTCGGCTACCACTGCTTCGACAAATACCTCAAGGTCACCTTCATGCAAGGGGCCTCTCTAAGTCCGCAGCCGCCCGGGCCCTCCAAGCAGAAGGCGGTTCGTTACCTCGATATCTTTGAGAACGACGAACTCGACGAGGCCCAGTTTACCGATTGGGTCGTTCAGGCCAGCCGCCTGCCAGGCGAGAAGATGTGAGCAGAGAATGACAGCGGGTCCATCCGAACTGATCGACGCCAGGATTGCTGCTCTAACCGACTGGCGCGGGGAGGTCCTCGCGCAGATCCGCCGACTGATCCTTGAGGCCGATCCTGCCGTGGAGGAAGAGTGGAAATGGGACAAGCCCGTGTGGTCCCGCAGCGGCATTATCTGCACCGGCGAAGTTTATAAGAAGGTCGTAAAAACCACCTTCGCAAAGGGTGCCGCCGTGGCGGATCCGGCACACCTCTTCAACTCCAGCCTGGAAGGCAATACGCGACGCGCTATCGATTTCCCGGAAGGTGCGGAGATAAACCAAGAGGCGTTCAAGGAACTGATCCGCGCAGCGATTACGCTCAATCTTTCTCGACCAGCCAAGACCCACACCAAGGGAGAGGTTCGATGACCGAACTTCGTACGGCGATTGTCGAACGGGAATTCGCCTATCCCCCCGAGAAGCTCTGGCGCGCCCTGACCCAGCCGCACCTGATCGAGGAGTGGCTGATGAAGAATAACTTTGCGCTGGAGCTCGGTCACAAGTTCCAGTTGCGCGGCGAGTGGGGTGGCACGCTCGACTGTGAGGTGCTCGCCATCGAGCCCAACCGGGTGCTCTCCTATAGCTGGAACTTTGCCAGCGATGATCCCGCCTATGCGCTCGAGAGTGTCGTTACCCTGACCTTAACGCCGACCGCCACCGGGACGCATCTGCGGATGGAGCAATCGGGCTTCCGCCCAGACCAGAAGCAGGCCTATGGCGGCGCACATGCCGGTTGGAAGGGGTTTCTCGACCAGCTGGAAGAGGTGGCAGAGCGGGCTTGAGCAGCAAGGGGTGTGTGCAAGCGGGAACTGATTAGGGTACAAGCACTTAGTCCCGCGCCCCGAATCTGCAGCAGAGCTTGAACATGCCCCTTACTGCCAAGCTCCTCGTGCTTGCAATCGCCGCCCAAGTTCTGCTGACGATCGCAATCCTCGCCATGATGGGGCGGGAACGCGTGCCCCGCGTGATGTCCGGAGAGGTCGACGTCAAGGATATCGCGGTGGATCGCTCCGCCTACCCACTCCGCGCGCGCCTCCTGTCGAACAGTTTCGACAACCAGTTCCAGCTGCCTGTGCTGTTCTATGTTGCCGTTCTGGTGACGCTCTGGGCCGGCGCGATGGGCTGGGTTGAAGTCGTTCTCGCCTGGCTCTTCGTCGCCCTCCGCTATGTCCATGCCGCCATTCACGTGACCAGCAATCGGGTCTTCCGCCGCTTCAGCGCCTATGTCGCCGGCCTTGCGGTATTGACCCTGCTCTGGCTATGGCTCGTTGGACGCGTCCTTTTTGTTTGAGCCGGTGAAGTCCAAATGCCACCCGTCCTGCGCATCGACACCATCTTCGTGCCTGCTATCGACACCAGCGCTGCTGCCGAGTGGTATCGCCGGCTCTTTGACATGGTGGAGATATTTCGCTCGGCTCAGCACATCGGCCTTCGGTTCGCGGGCGCTCCGTCAACGAGCACTGCCCTGACCTTGATCCCGGTGGAGCGAATCGACCCAAACACCCACGTGGCGTTCAACTTCTACGCTCCCGATCCCGAGGCGCTCCGCGAGAGCCTTGTTGCGGCAGGATCGGAGGTAACACCGATCAACACCAACGGAGCCATGCGCTGGTTTGACTTCACCGACTTCAGCGGCAACCGCATCAATGTCTGCCATTTTCCAGGAAAACAGTGATGCGTCTCCCCGGTCGTCTGGCCGCCGCCATTGCAGTCCTTGCGGATGTGGAATCGCGCAAGCGCCCGGTTTCTGAAGCCCTCAAGGCCTGGGGGCTCAACAACCGTTTCGCCGGCGCGGGCGATCGCGCAGCTATCGGCAATTTGGTCTATGATGCCCTCCGCCGACGCGCCTCCCATGCCTTTGCGATGGGCGATGATAGCCCGCGCGCTCTGGTACTCGCCGTCGCGGTTCGCGATTGGAAGGAAGACCCTGCTTCTCTGAACGAAACCTTTAAGGAGGATGACCACGCTCCGGCTCCCCTGAGCGACGAAGAAGTCGAGCGCCTGTCATCTGATCCCGCGACCGCGCCCGACTACGTCCGGGCCGATGTTCCCGAATGGCTCGCACCATCTCTCGCCCGTGGCCTGGGCGAAAATTGGGTTGCAGAAGGGCAGGGCATGTCCGGCAGGCCCTCCCTGGACCTCCGCGTAAACACGCTGAAATCCACGCGCGAGCGGGTCGTGAAGTCGCTGGCGCGCTTTGATCCGGCGGAGGCCTCCATCTCACCCAACGGCCTCACCATGCCTGCAGGCCCGCGCGATGCGCGCACCCCCAATGTGACGACCGACGAAGGCTATCAGAAGGGCTGGTTCGAGGTGCAGGACCAGGGCAGCCAGATTGTGGCCGCGCTGGCAAATGCCCGTCCCGGTGAACAGGCGCTGGACCTTTGCGCCGGCGCGGGTGGCAAGACGCTGGCGCTTGCCGCTGCCATGGATAATCGCGGTCAGATATTCGCCTATGACAGCGACCGCAGCCGCCTTGCGCCCATTTACGAGCGCCTTAAGCGCAATGGCGCGCGTAACGTTCAGGTCCGTGCCCCCGAAGCCGGCGCGCTAGACGATCTTCGCGGTAAGATGGATCGCGTCGTTATCGATGCGCCATGCAGCGGCACCGGCACTTGGCGTCGTCGGCCCGATACCAAGTGGAAGCTAACGTCGGATTTGCTGGCGCAGCGCGTTGCAGATCAAGCCGCGGTGCTGGCAGAAGGGCAAACCTATGTGAAGCTCGGCGGCACGCTTATCTACATCACCTGCTCCATCCTCCCCGAGGAGAATGATGACCAGATCGCTGCCTTCAAGTCCGCCTATCCAGCGTTTGAGGACGTCCCGGCAGCCCAACTGTGGGACGCCGCATTTGGCACCCTGCTCCCAGAAGGGCTTGTCTCCACGGGCGGCGGGCTGACGCTGACGCCGCACCGGACAGCTACGGACGGCTTTTACTTTCACGCGCTACGTCGCACCGGCTGATCAGGTGAACCGCCGGCGCTAGCCGCGCGTTCAAGCCGGGTGTCCATCAATCCCCGGTTGTTTGCCATGGCTGCTGCCTCCGCCGTCGACTACAAGACGCCCCGTTCTTGGCTTGTCCTCTCCGCCTTCCTCGTGGTGGTGATCGGCGTCGGCGCGCTGATCGGCACCCAGACTTCCCCCGGTACCTGGTATCAGAATCTAGAAAAGCCCCCCTTTAATCCACCGAATTGGGTGTTTGGGCCGGTCTGGTTCACGCTCTACGCGATGATCGCCGTGGCCGGCTGGCGCATCTTCATGATCGACGCGAGTTCCACCGCTATGAAGCTCTGGTTTGCGCAGATGGTGGTGAACTGGACCTGGTCTCCGGTGTTCTTCATCGGCGAAATGCTTTGGCTCGCCTTGGCGGTCATTCTCATCATGATTGCGCTCATCATCGGCTTCATTGTCAGTGCTGGGAAGCTCGACAAGCTCGCCGCCTGGCTCTTCGTGCCCTATGCTGCGTGGGTGGGCTTTGCGACCCTGCTTAACGCCTCCCTCGCCATTCTCAACTGAGGCTTGCATTGGGACGGCTTGCGCAATTTGCGCCATGGCGATAAGGCCTCGCCATGCAAAGCCCAGACATCGCCGATCACCCGCATTCGATCCTCATCGTCGATTTCGGTTCGCAGGTCACCCAGTTGATCGCGCGCCGCATTCGCGAGACAGGCGTCTATTGCGAGATCCACCCCTTCCAGCATGCCGGTGAAGCCTTCACAGCGCTGCAGCCGAAGGGTGTAGTTCTCTCTGGAAGCCCGGCTTCCACCCTGGACGAGAATGCACCCAGCATCGATCCGGTGATCCTTGAAGCCGGGGTACCGATCCTGGGCATTTGTTATGGCCAGCAGGCGCTTTGCATGGCGCTGGGGGGCAAAGTGGAAGCAGGCCATCACCGTGAGTTCGGCCGGTCCGATCTCAAGGTGCAAAAAGCTTCCGCGCTTTTCGAAGGCGTGTGGGAGCTCGGCACCGAGCACCAGGTCTGGATGAGCCATGGCGACCGCGTCGTCTCCATTCCCGACGGCTTTGAGGTTGTCGGCACGTCGGCCGGCGCGCCCTTCGCCATGATCGCCGATGAGGAGCGGCGCATCTGGGCGGTACAGTTCCACCCCGAGGTGGTCCACACCCCCGATGGCGCCAAGCTCTACGCCAATTTCGTCCACAAGATCTGCGGCATCGAAGCGACCTGGACCATGGCCGCCTATCGCCAGATGATGGTCGAGAAGATCCGGGCCCAGGTCGGTTCGGGCAAGGTCATCTGCGGCCTCTCCGGCGGGGTCGATTCTTCGGTTGCGGCCGTCCTCATCCACGAGGCCATCGGCGACCAGCTCACCTGCATTTATGTCGACCATGGCTTGATGCGGCTCAATGAGAGCGAGCAGGTCGTTTCCATGTTCCGCGATCAGTACAACATTCCGCTGGTGCATGTGGACGCCTCGCGGCTCTTCCTCAGCGAGCTGGAGGGGCAGTCCGACCCCGAGACCAAGCGCAAGATCATCGGCCGGCTGTTCATCGAGACTTTCGAGGCCGAAGCCAAAAAACTCGGCGGCGCCGAATTCCTCGCGCAGGGCACGCTCTATCCCGATGTGATTGAGTCCGTCTCTTTCTCTGGTGGTCCGTCAGTCACCATCAAGTCCCACCACAACGTCGGTGGCTTGCCCGAACGCATGAACATGCAACTGGTCGAGCCGCTGCGTGAGCTCTTCAAGGACGAAGTCCGCGCCCTCGGTCGCGAGCTCGGCCTGCCCGATAGCTTCATCGGTCGTCACCCCTTCCCAGGGCCAGGCCTTGCGATCCGCTGCCCCGGCGGCATCACGCCGGAAAAACTCGACATTCTGCGCCAGGCCGACGCCATTTACCTCGATGAAATCCGCAAGTCTGGTCAGTACGACAAGATCTGGCAGGCATTCGCCGTGCTCCTGCCGGTGCAGACCGTAGGCGTCATGGGTGATGGCCGTACCTATGAGTTCGTCTGCGCGCTTCGGGCTGTCACCTCGGTAGATGGCATGACCGCCGACTTCTACCAGTTTGACATGAACTTCCTGGGCCGCACCGCTACCCGCATCATCAACGAAGTGCGTGGTATCAACCGGGTCGTCTACGACGTGACCAGCAAGCCGCCCGGCACCATCGAGTGGGAATGACGGAGCGCTGGAGGGCCGGGCCCTCCGCGCATTTGCATTCACCGGGCACCATGCTAAGGGTGCCGCAAAACTAGCATCCGACCTCAGGCAGGCCATGGCTCAGGACAATATCTTTCGCGAAGTCGACGAGGAGCTGCGCAGCGACCGTATGCGCGCCCTGTGGCGGCGTTTCGCCCCCTTCGTGATTAGCGCTGCAATTGCCGTGGTAGCTGTCGTTGCCGTCAACGAGGGCTGGACTTGGTACCACAACAACAACGCCGCCCAGTCCTCCGATGAGCTCTATGCAGCGCTGGAACTGGCCGATGGTGGTGATCTTGCCGCCGCCCAGGCGCAACTTGAAGCGCTGATGGCCGACGGCTCTGGCCGCTACCCCACTTTGGCGCAATTCGCGCAAGCCGGGCTCCTGACCCGGCAGGGCAACACCGCCGAAGCAGTGGCTGCATATGACGGGCTCGCCAATAGCCTGTCCAATCCTTATTTGCGTGAGCTCGCACTGGTACAAGCGGGTATGCTCCTGGTCGATGCCGGTAGTGTTGCCGACGTCGAGGCGCGCCTTGCAACGGTAGCTGCCGAAGGCAACCCGCTGCGCAACGCCGCCCGCGAAGCCCTGGGCTTGGCCTACTACCAAGCCGGCGACTATGCAGCTGCGCAGGCGCAGTTCGACGCCGTGCTCAACGACCCGCTGAGCCAAAGCAGCCAGCGCAACCGCATGGGCTACTACATGGCACAACTTCTCGCCGAAGGCGCCGTGGAGCCGGAGGCGGTGGCTGAGACTAGCGGCCTGACGGAAGAAACTGTGGTAGAGGCAGAGCCCGCCGCAGAGATTGCCGCCGAACCCGTGGCGGCCGAGAGCGTTACGCCGCCAGTCGAAGCCCAGTCCGATACTGGGCCTCTGGTACCCGTTGCCACCCCCGAGACAGCCCCGGCGCAATAGCGTCTGCCTGCTCCTGCCGATCGGACAAAAGACATGACAGTTACAGTTGCGATTGTCGGTCGCCCCAATGTCGGCAAGTCGACCCTCTTCAACCGGCTGGTCGGGCGCAAGATCGCGCTTGTCGACGATACGCCGGGGGTTACCCGCGATAGGCGCGAGGCCGAAGGGCGCATCGCGGACCTCACCTTCCGGGTGCTCGACACGGCGGGCTACGAGGACGTCAAGGACGGCAGCCTTGAAGATCGCATGCGCCAGCAAACCGAGCTGGCCATCAATGAAGCCGACGTCATTCTTTTCATGATCGATGCTCGCGCCGGCGTGGTGCCACTCGACCAGCGCTTCGCTCAAGTGTTGCGCAAGGCCGGCAAGGAAGTTCACCTCGTAGGCAACAAGGCCGAAAGTAGCGCCGCCGAAGCTGGGCTCGTCGAAGCATTCAAGCTCGGTTTCGGAGAGCCGATACCGCTCTCGGCCGAGCATGGCCTTGGCCTCTCAGAACTGTACTCGATCGTGTCGACGGCCATCGACCGCGTCGCCCTCGCGCACGCCGAGCAGGAGGAGAGTGAGCAGAGCGATCTCGATGCCATGCCCGAGGTGGATGTCGACATCACTGCCGACATGCTGGAAGGCGAGGGCGAAGAGGCAACCCTGCGATGGAATCCCAAGCGCTACCTCAACGTCGCTATTGTCGGTCGCCCCAATGCCGGCAAGTCTACCCTCATCAACCGCATGGTCGGCGAGGATCGCGTGCTGGTCGGCCCGGAAGCTGGCATCACGCGAGACTCCATCCTCGTTCCCTGGGAGTGGGAGGGTCGCACTATCAATCTGGTTGACACGGCCGGCATTCGTCGCCGTTCCCGCGTCACCGAGAAATTGGAGAAGCTGGCAGTTGGCGACAGCCTGCGCTCCATTCAGTACGCCGAAGTCGTCGTGCTCATGCTCGACGCGACGATCCCCTTTGAGAAGCAGGATCTCGCGCTCGCCGATCTCGTTGAACGTGAAGGTCGGGCAATGGTCATCGCCCTCAACAAGTGGGACCTCATCGAGGACAAGAATGCGGCGCTCTCGGACTTGCGCGAGGCTTGCGAGCGCCTCTTGCCGCAATTGCGGGGCGTGCCGCTGGTGACCCTTTCTGGGCTGACCGGGCGCAACATCGACAAGCTGATGGACGCGATCTTCACCATCGAGCGGTCTTGGAACAGCCACGTCTCGACAGCTCGCCTTAACCGCTGGCTTTCGGGCATGGTCGATAGCCACCCGCCTCCAGCCGTGTCGGGTCGCCGCCTCAAGCTACGCTATATGACCCAAGCTAAGACCCGGCCGCCAAGCTTTATCCTCTTTGCCTCTCGCCCCGAGGCGCTGCCGATGGCGTATCAGCGTTATCTCGTTAATGGTCTGCGCGAGGCTTTCGACATCAAGGGTACGCCCATCCGCCTTTGGGTCCGTGGGGGTAGCAAGAATCCCTATGATGACAAAGAGAAGCGACGCATCGGCTAGGTACAGCGCGGAGGTATTTTCTCGCACCCCCATGGCGAAACGTATGGCCATGTCTCTATATTGTAAGCGCTGAAGCGACCCGATGCTGAGTGCGGGGCCGCATCCAACGAAACCACCTTGTTTTTAGAAATTCTGATCGTCATCGTTCTTATTATCGTGAACGGTGCTTTGGCTATGTCCGAACTGGCCGTTGTGTCCGCTCGTCCGGCCCGCCTCCGCGGCATGGCCGACAACGGCAATAAAGGCGCCGCCACGGCAATCGAGCTCGCCGAGGACCCCGGCAAGTTCTTGTCTTCCGTGCAGATCGGTATCACCCTGGTCGGCATTCTTTCGGGCGCCTTCTCGGGTGCCACTCTGGGCCTGCGCCTGACCGACTGGCTTGAGTCTATGGGCATGGCCGATAACCTCGCTGATGTGCTTGGCGTAGGTATTGTGGTGGTGCTCATCACTTATGGGTCTTTGATCCTGGGCGAACTCGTGCCCAAGCAGGTCGCGTTGCGTGATGCTGAAGGCGTGGCTGCCCGCGTGGCGCCCGCCATGAAGGTGCTGGCCAAGATCGGCTCGCCTTTGGTGTGGCTGCTCGACATCTCCGGCAAAGCTGTTCTCACGCTGCTGGGGCAGGGCGGAGACGCCGAGGAGAAGGTCACCGAAGAAGAGGTAAGGACCCTGATCGCCGAGGCGACGACGGCGGGCGTTATCGAAACCGACGAGCATTCGATGATCTCGGGCGTGATGCGCTTGGCCGACCGCTCCGCACGTGGCCTCATGACGCCGCGTCTCGAGGTGGACCTGATTGATCTCGCTGATGACAGTGACGAAATTCGCAAAACGATATTGAACACGCATCGTTCGCGCCTGCTGGTGCAGGACGGTGGGCCGGATTCGATAACAGGCGTGGTTGCGATCAAGGACATCATCGGCGTTTTCGCCAATGGTCAGCCGCTCGAGCTACGCAAGTTCGTCCAGCCCGTACCGGTGGTTATGGACCACGCCGATGCCCTGGATGTCGTCAAGGCGATCCGCAACTCGACCGTGCATATGGCGCTGGTCGTCGACGAATACGGGCATTTCGAAGGGATCGTGACGTCGGCTGATATTCTTGAGGTCATCACCGGCGTGTTCCAGGAAGAAACAGGTGATGATCCCGCTCTTGTCCGCCGGGAAGATGGCTCCTGGCTCGTCGCTGGGTGGATGCCGGTGGACGAATTCAGCGACAAGCTAAAAGTTGCGCTCCCCAAGGATCCCAAGTTCGAGACGGTCGCGGGCTACATCCTATCTATCCTCAACCACATCCCGGCCGTCGCCGAGACGTTTGAGCATAATGGCTGGAAGTTTGAGATCATGGATCTCGATGGCCGCCGCATCGATAAGGTGTTGATGAGCCGGATCGCGCCGGACGTCACTTAGTGATATCCTAGCTTTTTCTCCCTTCGCCAGGAGGGGAGAACAGATCTCCAATAGCGACAGTTAGAGTGGCGAGAACTCGCCACTTTGAATGCTGAACAGTTGCCCGTTTTGGGTGAGCCCAGGGCTCACCAGGTCAACGAGCTTGGGTGCGATTTCGGCGGGAGTGGGCAGCGTCTCGGGGTTCTCACCCGGCATCGCTTTAGCCCGCATCGCGGTCCGCACTGGCCCGGGATTGAATGAGTTGGCCCTCACCCTGGTGTTCTCGATCTCGCCGGCATAGGATTTGACCATGGCGTCCAGCGCCGCCTTGCTGGCGGCATAGAGGCCCCAAAACGGCCGAGCCGAGCGCGCTGCACCCGAGGAAACAAAGACGGCGCGTCCATCGGGTGCCTGTCGAAGCAACAGGTCGACAGAGCGGATCAATCGGTAGTTGGCGGTGACATTGACAGTCATCACCTTCTCGAAGTCTTCCGGCTTGATATGCGCCCAGGGGCTAAGCACGCCGAGCTGGCCGGCATTGCCGATCACCCCATCCAGATGTCCCCAGCGCTCGAAGATGGCAGCACCGAGCCTGTCGATGGCTTCGCCGTCACGCAGGTCGAGCGGCACTAGCGTAGCGCTTGAGCCCATCTCCTGGATCTCGTCATCGAGTTCCTCAAGCCCGCCAACAGTGCGGGCGACCGCTACCACATGTGCCCCACGACGCGCCGCCTCTACCCCTGCAGCATAACCAATGCCGCGCGAGGCGCCGGTGATGAGGATGACCTTGCCGGCAAGGTCTTGTTGTACAGCCATTAACCGGCCTCTTTCAGCAGTGAGATTTGTTTGGGCTCGTTCTTGGCGCGCCCGTTCAAATCGGTCAACTGCGTGGGGTAGTCTCCGGTAAAATAATGGTCGGTGAATTGGGGCGCCTGCGCATTGCGCTTCTCGCCGCCAACGGCCTGGTAGAGCCCGTCAATGGACAGGAACGCCAGCGAGTCCGCACCGATGAACTTGCACATCGATTCCAGATCGTCATGCTGGTTGGCCAGCAGCTTCTCGGGGTCGGGCGTATCGATGCCGTAGTAGTCCGAGTGATAGATCATCGGGCTGGCAACGCGGATATGCACTTCCGTCGCGCCGGCTTCGCGCATCATCTGCACGATCTTGACCGATGTGGTGCCTCGCACGATGGAATCATCAATCAGCACCACCCGCTTGCCGGCGATTTCCGCCCGGTTGGCCGAGTGCTTGAGCTTAACGCCAAACGCCCGGATGGACTGCGTCGGCTCGATGAATGTGCGGCCCACATAGTGGTTGCGGATGATGCCCAGCTCGAACGGAATGCCGCTCTGCTGCGCGTAGCCGATCGCGGCTGGCGTTCCCCCATCGGGCACCGGCACTACCACATCGGCCTCCACCGGCGCTTCCTTGGCGAGGTTGAGGCCCATGCGCTTGCGAGCCGAATAGACGCTGCGCCCGGCAACAACCGAGTCGGGCCGTGCGAAATAGACATACTCGAACAAGCAGACCCGTTCCCGACGCGGCGGAAACGGCTTGAGCGATTCGATGCTGACCGACCCGTCCGGCTGTATCTCGCAGACCACCACTTCGCCGTTCTCGACGTCCCGCACGAATTTGGCGCCTATAATGTCAAGCGCGCAGGTTTCGGAGGCAAAGATCGGCTTGCCATCGAGATCGCCCAACACCAGCGGCCGAATGCCATTGGGGTCGCGCGCGCCGATCAGCTTGGTGCGCGTCATGGCGACCATTGCATAGGCACCCTCCACCGCGCCGATCGCATCGACGAAACGGTCAGAGGACGAGGTGCGCTGCGATCGGGCGATCAGATGGAGGATGACCTCGGTGTCCGATGTCGACTGGCATATGGCCCCTTGGGCGATCAGCCGGCGCCGCAGCGTAAGCCCGTTGGTCAAATTGCCATTGTGGGCAATCGCAATGCCGCCCACTTCCAATTCGGCAAACAGCGGCTGCACATTGCGCAGGATCGTTTCGCCGGTGGTGGAATAGCGCACATGGCCCATCGCCATGTTGCCCGGGATGCGCTTGAGTGTGGCGGGATCGGTGAAGTGGTCTCCCACGAGGCCCAGTTGGCGCTCCGAGTGGAACTGCCGGCCATCGAAGCTGACAATGCCGGCCGCTTCCTGCCCGCGATGCTGCAGCGCATGCAGCCCCAAGGCCGTCAGTGCCCCGGCGTCGGGGTGGCCCAAAATGCCAAACACCCCGCACTCTTCATGCAGGGTGTCGTCATCAAGATTGAAATCGTCGCTCGGGTGAGTCACCGGGCTCTCCATGCCAATGCTGCAAGCAGCGCGCTGGCCGCCTCGCGGGCGGTACGGCCAAGACTGAGGTTGATGGTCCCGCCTTTAGCCCAATTCGCTGCGCGAAACCACTGTCCTGAAAGGCGGTCAGGGTTGTGGCGAGCGCAGCGTGCTCACCACAAGGTGATCAAATCGGCGCCGGCGGGGTCACAGTCGGTTCTGTTGCAGGTGCGACAGGCACTTCCTGAACCGCCGGTGGTTCTTCGTCCGTCAGTCCGGTGCCGCCGCGCAGTATCTCGGTGACCTGCTCCTCGAGGCCCTCTGGGAGCATGGAAATCAGCGTGCTGCCCATGCTCTGCAAATGCGGCAGCGATTGCGACTGGGCGGCCCACGGGGGCAGATTGCTGCCCAGCAACCAAGTGCCGAAAATGGTGATGACGATGGCTATAAGGATGCCGCGCAGCACTCCGAACACAAAGCCGAGCGTCCGGTCGATCGGGCCGATGCGGCTGTCCACGACGAAATCGGCAATACGCATGGTGAGGAGATGGAGGACGATCAGCGCAACGATGAAGGTCACCACCACCGTTGCGATATCGGCCACGATTGGCTCGTCAATATAGCCTCGCGCGATCTCGGGATGGTACTGCCACATATAGATGGCGATTGCCGCCGAACCGGCCCAAGTGGCCAGTGACAACACCTCGCGTGTGAGGCCTCGGGCGGTGGCCAGGATCGCTGAAATCAGCACCAGCACACCAACACCAACGTCGAACGCTGTCAGCATATTTACTCGCTACGCTCCAAAAAGTCGCCCCGGCCGTCTGGGCTCGTTTACCGGCTTTGCGGCACAATGCCAAGGCTTGCAGGCCGATGTGCCCAGAAACGTTAACTTCCTGAGCTTGGCGACTACCAGCCTTCGTCGTCTTGCCGCTGCCGCGGTGTGCCCGTCGCTGCAATGCGGCCGACCAGATCGGCTAGGGCCGTGAACTCCGAAACGTCCAGGCCGCTGGCCCGATCCGCATTGCTCAGCCTGCCGGTGGAAACGGACTTGAACCCGAGTTTTTGCGCCTCCCGCAGCCGCAATGATCCATGCACGACCGGACGAACACCACCCGCCAGCGAAATCTCGCCGAAATAGACGCTGTCGGAGGGGAGGGGTGCATTGGTGAGTGAGGAGATCAGCGCCGCCGCCACGGCGAGGTCCGCAGCCGGCTCGTTGATTTTAAGCCCACCCGCCACATTGAGGTAAATGTCGTTGGCCCCAATCCGAACACCGCAGCGGGTCTCGAGCACCGCCAGCACCATGGAAAGACGCGACGAGTCCCAGCCCACCACCGCTCGGCGGGGTGTACCCAGCGGGGAGGGGGCCACCAGCGCCTGGATTTCGATCAGGATTGGCCGCGTGCCCTCCATCCCGGCGAAAACAGCTGACCCGGCGGCGCCTTCGTCGCGCTGGTCCAGGAACAGGGCCGAGGGGTTTGCCACTTGCTCCAGCCCCAGTTCCGTCATCGCGAAGACGCCGATTTCGTCGGTCGCCCCATAGCGATTCTTCACCCCGCGCAGGATGCGGAAGGTATGGCTGGTGTCGCCCTCGAAATAGAGCACCGCGTCCACCATGTGCTCGACCACCCGAGGGCCGGCGATCTGGCCGTCCTTGGTAACATGCCCCACCAGCACCACGGCCGCGCCGCTTTTTTTGGCGAAGCGCGTCAGCGCCTGTGCCGAAGTGCGCACCTGCGTGACCGTACCGGGTGCACTATCGACGCGATCGGTCCACAGCGTCTGGATGGAATCGATGATGACAAGATCGGGCGCCGGCCCGTTCTCCAGTGTGGCGAGGATGATCTCCACATTGGTTTCGGCCGCGAGCAGCACGCTGGCTTCGCCCAGCCCTAGCCTTTGGGCCCGCAGGCGCACCTGCGCCACCGCTTCCTCGCCCGAAACGTAGACGACACGCTTACCCTGGTTGGCTAGCGCTGCGGCCGATTGCAACAGCAGCGTCGATTTGCCGATACCCGGATCGCCCCCCACCAGGAGCGCCGATCCCATCACAAACCCGCCGCCAGTCACCCGGTCAAGTTCGGTGATGCCGGTAACAACCCGTGCAGCACTTTCGGTTTCACCTGAAAGGGGGACGAGATTGGCTGGCCTGCCGCCCGCCTTGGCAGCCTTTGGACCGGCACCCACGCCCGAATCGGCCACCTCTTCGACAATGGTGTTCCACTCGCCACAGGCATCGCAGCGACCCTGCCAGCGTGAGGTGACCGCGCCGCAGGCCTGGCAAACAAAACTGGTGCGGGACTTTGCCAATCAGTGCTCTTTCCCATTGCGGGCTGCGGCACGCTCAACAAGTGCGCGCAGCGTATTCCAATTGCGGGCCGTTGCCGTGCCAGATCTTTTCTCAATCATCCCTATAAGACGTGGGCTCTTTGAGATACCCAAGGGGAAATCCACGATCAGGTGCTCCCCCTCGACGTGCAGCCGCTCCGGGCCCTGGTAGTCAGCCAGCCAGCCAAGCTCAGGCTTTTCAGCGAAGAAATAGACGCCTACATTGCCTGGCCGCTCTGCCGCTGCCTCGGGAAATGGATTGGCAAGCAGGAGCTTGCGCATCTGTCCCGGCCGCCGCACGACGGCAATGGTGTTGGAGCCAAGGCCAAGTTCGCGCAGGATCTTGTTCATCTGCCGCGTGACGCCAGCCGGCGTTCCCGCACCCTCCATCAGCATGTTGCCGGTCGCCACATAGGTCTCCACCCGTCCATAGCCTGCCGCCTCAACCGCATCGCGCCACTGGTTCATGGACATGATCCGATGGGTGACCGGTCCGATGGCGCGCAACAGCACGATAAAGGTGGACAGCGCCTCGCTCACAGTGCCCCCATGGTTGAGTACAGGAACGGTAGTTACCGTCCGCTAGCGCACTGCGCAAGAACAAAAAGAGAACTTCAGTCGGGTGGCAGGTGGCCGTCGCCCACATAGTTGCGGTTGTAGCGGCCTTTGAGCGCGGTCAAAATCTCGTAGCCGATTGTGCCTGCCGCATCTGCCTGGTCATCGGCGGAGACGAGGTTGCCCAACACTTCGGCGCCCTCTCCGGGCGTCGGCAGATCAGACCCAAGTTCGGTGATATCGACGATTGTCAGGTCCATCGAGACGCGGCCAATCACGGGGCAGACCACGCCGCGGATCGCCACCTTGCCCCCGGGGCGCGCATTGCTTGCCGAGAGCGAACGGAAGAAGCCGTCGGCATAGCCATGGCCGATAATGGCGAGGCGGCTGTCGCGCGACAGCGAATAGCCGGCGCCATAGCCCACCGTCTCGCCGGTACGGGCTTCCTTGACCTGCAGGATCGGCACATGCAGCGTCACGACAGGCGCCATGGGGTTCTTGCGGCCCGTGACGGCACGGCCGCCATAGAGCGCAATCCCGGGACGCACCATCTGGAAGTGGTAGTCGCGGCCCGTCATCAACCCAGCCGAATTGGCCAGTGAAGCCGGGACGCCGGGGAACTGCGTCATCACCGAACCGAAAAGCGCCAGCTGCGTCCGGTTCTTTTCGTGGTTAGGCATATCGGCGCAGGCGAGATGGCTCATCACCATTTGCGGGGCATATCCCAGAGCCTCGATGCGCTGCCGCACGGCAGAAGCTTCATTGAGCCGGAAGCCGAGCCGGTTCATGCCGGTGTCGAAATGAAAGGCGCTCGGATAGGCCTCGTTGCGCTCCAGGCACTTGGCTAGCCACTCCTCCAGCATCGCCATGGAAGAAATCACTGGCATGAGGTTCTGCCGCACATAGAGATTGGCAGCGCCGGGATAGAGCCCGTCGAGCACAAAGATATGCGCCTCCGGCACGGCGGCGCGCACCGCAAGCCCCTCGTCGGGCGTGGCCACAAAGAAGAACCTGGCTCCAGCAGCGAAGAGTGCCTTGGCCGCCATGGTGATGCCGGTGCCATAGGCATCGGCCTTTACCACCGCAGCCGTCAGCGCTCCGGCACTCACCTTGTCGAGTGCGCGCCAATTGCGGGCCAGAGCCCCCAGGTCGATACTCAGTTGGCCCCCAAGCCCCGATTGCAGCGCCATGCCTATTCCATGCGTTCGGGCAGGTAGTCCGCCCGCGCCAGGTTGCCGAAACGGGTGAACTGGGCCTCAAAGCTCAGCTGTACGGTGCCGGTGGGACCGTGACGCTGCTTGGCGATGATGACTTCGGCCTTGCCGTACACCTTTTCCATCTCTGCCTGCCAGGCCATGTGTTCCGGAGTGCCTTCCTTGGGCTCCTTGTTCTTGAGGTAGTATTCCTCGCGATAAACAAACAGCACCACGTCGGCGTCCTGCTCGATAGAACCCGATTCGCGCAAATCCGCTAGCTGCGGATGCTTGTCGTCACGCGCTTCCACCTGACGGGAGAGCTGGGATAAGGCAATGATCGGCACTTCGAGTTCCTTGGCGAGCGCCTTGAGGGTCGTCGTGATCTCGGTCAGCTCCTGCACGCGGTTCTGGCTCGAGGCCTTGCTAGAACCAGACAGCAGTTGCAGATAGTCCACGATCAGGAAATCGAGACCCTTCTGCCGCTTCAGCCGCCGGGCCCGCGCCGCCAGTTGCGCCACGCTGATGCCACCGGTGTCGTCGATATAGAGCGGCAGCTTGCTCATCATGTTCGAGACGTCGACCAGCTTGGAAAACTGGCTGTCATGGATGCGGCCGCGGCGGATGTCGGAAGACGAAATCTCGGCCTGCTCGGCCAGAATACGCGTAGCCAGCTGCTCCGAGCTCATTTCGAGGCTGAAGAAGCCGACAATGCCGCCATTGGTGGTCTTTACGTGCCCATCCGGCGTGACCTCCCCCTTCCAGGATTTCGCGACATTGAAGGCGATGTTGGTCACGAGCGACGTTTTGCCCATGGCCGGACGTCCGGCCAAAACGATCAAGTCCGAACGCTGCAACCCGCCCATTTGGCGGTCAAGGTCATCGAGCAGCGTGGCAATGCCTGACAGGCCACCATCACGCTGATAGGCTTCGCCGGCCATCTGGATGGAGGCCGATAAGGCGCTGCCGAAATTCTGAAACCCGCCGTCATAGCGGCCCTTCTCAGCCAGGGCGAAGAGTTCGCCCTCCACCTTCTCGATCTGCTTGTCGGGCGTCATGTCGACATCCGACTCATAGGCCACCGACACCATCTCCTCGCCGACCAGGATCAGGTTGCGACGAATCGCGAGGTCATAGATCGACTGCCCGTAGTCGGCCGCATTGAGCACGGTGGTGGCTTCGGCCGCGAGGCGCGCCAGATACTGCGCCATGGTGACTTCGGGCAGCAATTGTTCTGGCAGATGGGTCTTGATCGTTGTTGGATCGGCCGACTTGCCGGCGCGTATGATCTTGCCAGCCACCTCGTAGATATCGCGGTGGATCGGCTCGTAGAAGTGAACGGGCTCCAGAAAGTCCGAAACGCGGTAGAAGGCGTCATTGTTGATCAGAATGGCGCCCAGCAGAGCCTGCTCGGCCTCCACATTGTGCGGGGCCAGACGGAATGACTTTTCTTCGGCCGGATGAAGCCGCGCGATCTCTGCCATGATGCCTCGGGAGTGTTGTTAACCTTTCTTAACCACGCGGTGCGGGCAAGAGTCTCGGACTATGGGAGCATGGGTTAACGGGGCGTCTCCGTCCCTGTGAACTCTGTGGACAACGGGGAATATAGCACCCCGGTCTTGCTGTGAACAGGTCGTGAACATAGCCGAGTCGTAGACAAACAAAAAGGCCGGGAGCTGAGGCCCGGCCTTCGGCTTTGATCAGGCGCTGTCGCTTAGACTGCGTCGTCGAAGCGGTCGTCGCTGGCAGCGTCAGCCTGGCCAGCTGCGAAGTCGCTGTCCTCATCGACTTCGAACTGGGTGATGGTGACGTCTTCACCTGCGGCCTGGCGCACGGCTTCGTCATCCGAGCGGGCCACGTTGACAGTGATCGAGACGGCGACTTCCGGGTGCAGGTTGAGCGCCACGGTGTGTAGGCCCACCGACTTGATCGGGTCGGTCAGGTCCACCTGGCTGCGCTGCACGGTGTAACCATCGGAGGCCAGCGCCTCGACGATATCGCGGGCAGCAACCGAACCATAGAGCTGGCCGGTTTCAGCGGCCTGGCGGATCAGGGTGATCGCCTTGCCGTTGAGACCTTCGGCAATGCCGGTAGCCGAGCGGCGACGCTCTTCGTTGCGCTGTTCGATGTTGGCGCGTTCGGAGGCGAACTTGGCGCGGTTGGCTTCGGTCGCGCGCAGTGCCTTGCCCTGGGGCAGGAGGAAGTTGCGGGCGAAACCGTCCTTGACGACGACTTCGTCGCCGATGGCGCCGGTACGGCCAACGCGCTCGAGCAGAATGACTTTCATGGGGATATTCCTTGTGCTGTCCCGCCCGAAGTGGACGGTTAGGAGTCGCGAACCATTCCGCGACCCCAGCGCTCGTTATTGTCGTTCAGAATGCGTTCAGATTACTGAACGGCGTAGGGCATGATGCCGATGAAACGGGCACGCTTGATGGCGCGAGCCAGCTCGCGTTGCTTCTTAGCCGAAACAGCAGTGATGCGGCTCGGCACGATCTTGCCGCGCTCCGAAACGTAACGCGAGAGCAGGCGCACGTCCTTGTAGTCGATCTTTGGCGCGCCTTCGCCCGAGAACGGGCAGGTCTTGCGGCGGCGCTGGAACGGACGGCGGGCCTGGGCGGTGGTAAGGTCTTTAATAGCCATAGCTTTTCTGTCCTTCTAATTAGAACCGGCGCGGACGGCGTTCGCCGCCGAAGCCGCCGCGGTCGCCACCACGGCCATCGCGGTCGTCGCGATCGCGCTTCTGCATCATCGCAGACGGGCCTTCTTCAAGCTCATCGACGCGCACGGTCATGAAGCGCAGAATGTCTTCATTGATGCGCATCTGACGCTCCATCTCGGCGACGGCTGCAGCCGGAGCTTCGATGTTCATCAGCGTGTAGTGCGCCTTGCGGTTCTTGCGGATGCGGTAGGAGAGGCCCTTGAGCCCCCAATATTCGTTCTTGGTGACCTTGCCGCCACCCTGGCCGAGCACTTCGGTCAGCTGAGCGGAAAGCTCTTCGACCTGCTGCTGGGAAACGTCCTGGCGCGCCAGGAAAATATGTTCGTAAAGGGCCATTGATGCGCCTTCCTAGAGGTTTAACACTCAGCAATTCCCTGGCGCGGAGCCTCCTTGAAGCCGGAAAGGCGTCAAAGCAGTCTTCTAAAGAGCGGGAACACGGGAGGCCGGCACAAAGCCTATTCACCGAAATGGCAAACCCTCCGTTCAGCCCCCGGCCAAACGAATTGCTGGCGCGGCTATATGCGAAGGGGTGCACCGAAGCAAGGCAAAACTGCCGGGAAGCCGGGCTTCGCCTTGACTCCGCCACACGTTCCCGTCAAACGCCCGTGAACAGAACGACCCTGTGCGGCGCACAACAAACACTTTCAAGAGGAAGCTTCATGACCAGCTTTGCTTTCACCTTCCCCGGCCAGGGCAGTCAGGCTGTTGGCATGGGTAAGGAACTGGCTGAAACCTACCCCGAAGCACGCGCCGTCTTTGCAGAAGTGGATGAAGCGTTGGGGCAGAAGCTCTCGACAGTCATGTTTGAGGGTCCTGAAGATAACCTGCGCCTCACCGAAAATGCCCAGCCGGCCCTGATGGCTGTCAGTGTGGCGTTAGCGCGGGTGCTGGAGACGCGGGGCGTCCGGCTGGCCGAGCACGCGGCCTACGTGGCTGGTCACTCGCTCGGCGAGTATTCTGCTCTTTGTGCCGCCGGAACGTTCTCGCTGATCGATGCCGCTAGGCTTTTGAAGACGCGCGGCCAGGCTATGCAGAAAGCCGTTCCGGTCGGTCACGGCGCTATGGCTGCGCTTCTGGGCCTCGATCTCGCCACCGCTCGGGAAGTTGCCGCCGAGGCAGGGCAGGGCGAGGTCTGTGAAGTCGCCAATGACAATGCGCCCGGCCAAATAGTTGTTTCTGGCGCGACCGCCGCAGTGGAGCGCGCTGTGGAACTGGCCAAGGGCAAGGGCGCTAAGCGGGCGCTCCTGCTTCCCGTGAGCGCCCCTTTTCACTGCTCCTTGATGCAGCCTGCTGCCGAATCCATGGCAGCCGCATTGGCTGAGGTCGAGATGCATGCGCCGGTCGTGCCGGTGGTCTCCAACGTCCTTGCGACACCCATTAGCGAACCCGCAGAGATTCGGCAGCGCCTGGTTGAGCAGGTAACTGGGGTAGTGCGCTGGACCGAGAGCGTTACCTGGCTCACCAAAGAGGGTGGTGTCACCAATCTGGTAGAACTCGGCACTGGCAAGGTGTTGACCGGGCTGGCGAAGCGCATCAATCCCGATGTGTCGGCTATAGCTATCGGCACACCAGCCGACATCGACGCATTCGTCGCTCAGGTTCTGTCTTAAGACCTTGCATCGGCCACTCAAGGCTGTGACTCTATATCTCCGCGGAGGAGGACTAAATGTTTGATTTGTCTGGCAAGCGCGCACTGGTCACGGGCGCCAGCGGCGGTATCGGCCGGGAGATCGCCAAGGCCTTGGCAGCGGCAGGGGCAACCGTAGCTCTCAGCGGTACGCGCGTCGGCGCGCTGGAAGATACGGCTAAGGAGATCGGCAAGGACAGCCCAATTCTGCCCTGCAATCTTTCCAAGCTTGATGAGGTCGATAAACTCGTTCCCGCCGCCGAAGCGGCGCTGGGTGGCCTCGACATTCTCGTCAACAATGCCGGCATGACCCGCGACAACATCTTCATGCGCATGAAGGATGAAGAGTGGGACGAGGTCTTGGCCGTCAATCTTACTGCCGCCTTTCACCTCAACCGGGCCGTCTTGCGCGGCATGATGAAGCAGCGCTTTGGCCGCATCATCGGGATCTCGTCGGTAGTCGGAGTGATGGGGAATCCCGGGCAGGGCAACTATGCCGCGTCCAAGGCTGGCCTGATCGGAATGAACAAGGCGCTAGCCCATGAAGTCGCCTCGCGCAACATCACCGTGAACTCGATAGCGCCAGGTTTTATCGCGTCGGCAATGACCGAAGAGCTGAACGACAAACAGCGCGACTCGATCTTGTCGACAATTCCGGCTGCTCGCCTTGGAACCGCCCAAGAAGTTGCCGCCTGTGCGGTTTTCCTCGCCAGTGATGCTGCTGGTTATGTCACTGGCCACACTCTAAACGTCAATGGCGGCATGGCTATGATCTGATTTCGGCGGTTTTGCACGTGCAAAGCCGTTGAAAACCAAGGAACTGGCTTCTGGCAGAGCCGTTTCTAGTGCGATACTCGCCGCTGCTGCTGCATGGACGAGCCGCCTTGCTGGCGCCTTTGGAGGCGCCTACATTTCCGGTCTTGCCAGCCAACACGGTGCTTGAAGAATTGGCGTCGCGCCAATAAGAAGCCAACAAACGTCGATTTCGAAAAGGGAAGTCAAATATGAGCGATGTCGCTGATCGGGTCCGCAAGATCGTTGTGGAACACCTCAATGTGGATGCCGAGAAGGTCACCGAAAAGGCCAGCTTTATCGACGATCTGGGCGCCGACTCGCTCGACCAGGTCGAGCTGGTGATGGCCTTCGAGGAAGAGTTTTCCGTGGAAATCCCGGACGACGCTGCCGAGTCGATCCAGACTTTCGGCGACGCTGTCGCCTTCCTCACCAAAGCCACCAGCTAAGCTGGTCGGATAGGTATCGACATGGAACTACGCCGCGTTGTCGTCACCGGGATGGGCCTCGTAACGCCCCTCGGCTGCGGAGTTGAAGCCACTTGGGCGAATATCCTCGCCGGAAAGAGTGGCGCCAAACGGATCGACGATTTCCAGGTCGATGATATCGCCTGCCAAATTGCTCATCGCTTGCCGCTCGGCGATTACGCCGACGGCAAGTACAATCCAGATGAGTGGATGGAGGCCAAGGAACAACGCAAGGTCGACGATTTCATCGTTTATGCGATGGCCGCCTCTCAGCAGGCGATTGAAGATGCCGGCGTTGTCCCTAAGACCCAGGAAGAGCAGGAGCGCACCGGCGTTCTGATCGGCTCGGGCATTGGTGGCATCGGCGGCATCTATGATGCCTCTGTAACGCTGCACGAAAAAGGTCCACGCCGGATCAGCCCATTCTTTATTCCGGGGCGCCTGATCAATCTCGCCTCGGGCCATGTTTCCATTCGCTTCGGTCTTAAAGGCCCTAACCACTCAGTGGTGACAGCCTGCTCGACCGGCGCGCACGCCATTGGTGATGCAGCCCGCCTTATTGCCTTGGGTGACGCCGACGTCATGGTCGCTGGCGGCGCCGAGAGCTGCGTGAACCGCCTTTCACTGGCCGGTTTTGCTGCGGCCCGGGCACTCTCCACCGGCTTCAACGACAACCCGGAAGCTGCTTCCCGCCCCTACGACAAGGATCGCGATGGTTTCGTCATGGGCGAGGGAGCCGGTATAGTTGTCCTTGAGGACTATGAACGCGCCAAGGCCCGTGGGGCCAAGATCTACGGTGAAGTGATCGGCTATGGCCTATCCGGCGATGCCTATCACATTACCGCTCCGGCGCCGGATGGCGATGGTGGCTATCGCGCCATGTCGGCCGCAATCAAGCGAGCTGGCATCTCCGCTGGCGAAGTCGACTACATCAATGCGCACGGCACTTCGACCCCTCTGGGCGACGAGATCGAACTGGGCGCCGTGACCCGCGTTCTGGGCGCTGCCGCCGAAAAAGCAGTCATGAGTTCGACCAAGTCGGCCATCGGGCACCTCCTGGGTGCCGCCGGTTCGGTGGAAGCGATCTTCTGCCTCTTGGCGATGCGCGACAACATCGCTCCGCCGACCCTTAATCTCGACAACCCGTCGGTTGAAACGCCCATCAATCTTGTGCCGAAAGAGGCGTTCAAGAAAGAGATCAACGTGGCGCTCTCCAATAGCTTTGGCTTTGGTGGGACCAACGCAACGCTGGTGATGCGCAAGGTCAGCTAGGTTATCCACGATTACTCCAGGGGCACAGAGCGCCATCGCGCTCTGTGCCCCTTGTCATTGTGGATGGTCGTGCCAAATTGCCGCCGCTCCGCCACAGTTTGGCACCAGTGCAATGACAGAAGCCGGGCGGGATTCGGCCAGATGCTGAGAGGGTGACGACATCAGATGATCGAACGTAAGGGACGCCGCCAGCGCCGCCGCTCCAGCAACGGCTTCGTTGATGTAGTCAACGGCGCTCTTACGCTCCTGGTCATCGGGCTGGTCGTCGTCGGCGGCATCCTGTTTTACACAGCTTCACAATACTATGGGGACGGTCCCCTCATCGAAGAAACCACCTTCCGAGTGGAGGCGGGGAATACCCTTACCAGTGCTTCCCAACGGCTGGAGGAGCAGGGAATCATCACCAATGCCTTCATCTTCCGTCAGTTGGCGCAACGGTTGGAGGACAACACCAACATCAAGGCGGGAGAGTTCCGCATCCCCGCTGGCGCCAGCATGGCCGACATCCTGCGCGAACTGACAGAAGGCAATCCGATCCGCTATGCCGTGACGATCCCCGAGGGTTGGACCGCCTGGCAGGTAGTGCAGCGTATAAACGATAATACAGACTTGACTGGTGAGATCACAGTCATGCCGGCCGAAGGCTCGATCCTGCCCGGCAGTTATGACTACACGCCGGGAGACACAAGGCAATCTGTGCTCGATTCCATGCAGGCCGCGATGACAACTACTTTGGCGGAGGTCTGGGACTCACGCCAGCCGGACCTGCCGCTCGGGAGCCCGGAAGAAATGCTCACGCTTGCCTCCATCGTCGAACGCGAGACGGGGTTGGGCAGTGAACGCCCGCAGGTGGCAGCTGTCTTTGTGAACCGGCTGCGCGAAGGTATGCGCCTGCAGTCCGATCCCACCATTATTTATGGCATCACCATGGGTCAGCAGACGCTTGATCGCGGGCTGAGGCGCTCTGAAATCGATGCGATGACCCCGTACAATACCTACCAGATCGACGGCCTCCCGCCGACACCTATCGCCAATCCCGGTATTGACTCGCTCCGTGCTGTCGCTAGCCCCGACGAGCACGACTATCTCTACTTTGTCGCTAAAGGTGCTACGCCCAGTGAGGGCCACGTCTTCGCCGAGACCTATGCCGAGCATCAGCAGAACGTCGCGCGCTACCGTGAGATCGAAGCGGAAGCCGCAGCGCGTGCAGAGGAAGCAGAGGCTGCTCGTCAGCTGTCGCAGGAAGATGACCCTGGAGAGGTGGAGCCTGTGGCCCCCGCTCAATAAGGGTAGCAAGAATGCAGTGGACCGCATCTGCGCCAGCTTGACCCAGGCGCTTTGATGGATCAACAAGCCAGCAGTTTACATTCCTAAAGGACAGCCGGAATGGAGTTTCAGCGCCGCGGCGTGATGCTGGTGATCGCGTCCCCTTCGGGTGCCGGTAAGTCCTCGATCTCGCGAGCTCTATTCGGTGCAGACCCGAACATTCGGCTCTCGGTTTCCGTGACAACGCGCGCGCGCCGCACCGATGAGGTGGATGGCAAGCACTACCACTTCATTGATGTGGCGACCTTCAAGCGTATGCAGGCCGACGGCGAGCTGCTGGAATCCGCTGAGGTGCATGGCAATTTCTACGGCACGCCTCGTGCACAGGTGGAAGAACTGCTGGCGGCCGGCAACGATATTCTCTTCGACATAGACTACCAGGGCACGCTGCAGCTCTATCGCAATAGCCGATCCGACATGGTGACGGTGTTCATTCTACCCCCGACCATCAAGGAGTTGCGGGCGCGCCTGGAGCGCCGTGCACAAGACAGCGTCGGCACCATCGAGAAACGATTGAAAAACGCGCGGCTCGAAATGGAGCACTACGGCGAATACGACTACGTCATCGTCAATGAGGACCTCGAGAGCTCGACGCAGCGCATTCGGTCCATCCTCGTTTCGGCTCGCCTCAAGCGTGAGCGGCAGATGAATTTGGAGAGCTTCGTTAAAGACTTGCAGAGCCAAATCGATTCACTCTGACAGAAGCTGAACAAGTGCGGGCAGATATCGCATCGTGAGCCAAAGCCCGCTTCCGCCGACGGTCATCAGGCGCGGCACTCCAGCGTTCCGTCGAGCGAACGCGGCCTTCTTTCTCTCGGCCTTCGCTGTTTTTGCTTCACTTTATTCCGTGCAGCCCCTGCTACCGATTTTTGCGGAAGAGTTTGGTCTCGATGCCGGCACCAGCTCGCTGGCTCTTTCAGTGACCACCGGCACATTGGCTGTGGCGTTGCTCCTCGCAAGCTGGATCTCCGACCGAATTGGCCGCAAGACCCTTATGGTCGGCGCTATTGTCGTCACGGCCATTTTTGGGCTCGCACTACCATTCTGCCCCGATTGGCCGTCTCTCCTTCTTGTTCGCACCCTGATGGGCGTGAGCCTCTCAGGCTTGCCGGCCGTTGCCATGGTGTACCTGGCGGAAGAAATGGACCCGGAGGCGCTCGGCTCCTCTATGGGGCTCTATATCGGTGGCACTGCCTTCGGTGGGATGGCCGGGCGCCTCCTATCGGGCGTGCTCGCCGACTGGATCGGTTGGCGGCCGGCGCTGCTGGTTTTGGGTGTGAGCATTGCCTGCGCGGCCCTGCTGGTGGTCCTCCTGCTCCCCACCCCTTACAACTCTTCCCGTCGTCGGATCAGTGGTCGCGAGCTTGCCGGGCTGATCAAACTGCAGTTCGAAGACCCGGGCTTGCCGTGGCTCTTCGCCTCGGCATTTCTGCTCATGGGCAGTTTCGTCACGCTCTACAACTATGCGGGGTTCCGACTGGCACTGCCGCCCTTCGCGCTCAGTCACTCCGCCATCTCGGCGATTTTCATTGTCTATCTGCTGGGCAGCCTCAGTTCTGCCTGGGCCGGTGGGCTGGCGCAGCGCTTGGGTCGCCGCAGAGTGTTCTGGGTCCTAGTGCTGGTTATGGCATCGGGTGTCTTCCTCACGATTGTGCCGTCGACACCGATCATCATCGCGGGGCTAGCCATCGCCACCATCGGCTATTTTGCCGCCCATGGCGTCGCCAGTGCCTGGGTGGCCCGCCGCGCCGTTGTTGGGCGGGCGCAAGCCTCCGCCATTTATCTCTTTGCCTATTATCTCGGCTCGTCGGTGCTGGGCACCCTGGGCGGCTATGCCTGGGTCGCGTGGGGCTGGGCCGGCGTGATGCTGGTCAGCGGTGGCGCCGTAGTACTTGCATTGCTGGTGGCCCTGCGGTTGATCTTGCTGCCGCCGCTACAAGTTCCCGATAAACCGGCCGCGCCTCTAGCGGGTGTCTAGCGGAGTTGGGGCAGGGCGCGCGCCATGGCCAGGAAGGCCTCGACGGGCAACTCCTCGGCGCGCTCGTCGCCTTTTAAGTTTGCCACGGCTAGAAGAGCCTCGACCGGAACACCGGTGGATTTGAGGCTTTGTCGCACCATCTTGCGCCGCTGCCCGAACGCGGCTCGCGTGACATGTTCGAGATCCTTGACCCGCACGTCGTCGCTAATAGCTTTGGGCACCAGATGCACCACAGCCGAGGTTACATTTGGTGGCGGCACGAATGCCTGCCGTCCGACATTAAAGGCGATCCGGGCATTGGTGCGCCAACCGGCCAGAACCCCTAGCCGTCCATAGGCATCGTCGCCCGGCGCCGCGCATATGCGTTCAGCCACCTCGCGCTGGAACATCAGCGTCAGGCTCTCGAAGAAGCTGGGCCAGGGGTCGCGCGTCAACCACCCGGTGAGCAGGGGCGTCGCGATATTGTAAGGCAAGTTGGCGATGATCCGGGTGGGGCCCTCCGCGAGAAGGCCATAGTCGACCTCCATGGCATCCCCGCTGATCACGGTCAGCCGCCCTGGATAGGCTTCAGAGATCTGCGCCAATGCCGGTAGCGCACGCGCATCCCGCTCGATGGCGATCACTTCCTTTGCGCCCTCGGCCAGCAAGGCCCGCGTGAGCCCACCTGGGCCCGGGCCAACTTCGATGACCCGCACTCCCTCTAGCGACCCACCCACCCGGGCGATACGGGCGGTCAGATTGAGGTCGAGCAGGAAGTTCTGCCCGAGCTCTTTTTTTGCCCTTAGGCCGTGCTCGGCAATCACCTCACGCAGGGGTGGCAGGTCGTCGATTTGGCTCATGCGGCACGCGTCATGGCATCGGCCATTTCAATGGCGGAAAGGAAGCTCTTGGGCGAGGCGCGCCCGGTTCCTGCCAGGTTGAAGGCGGTCCCGTGGTCGGGTGAGGTCCGAACGATGGGCAGTCCCAGCGTCAGATTGACGGCTTCTTCGAAGGCTATCGTCTTGATCGGGATTAACGCTTGGTCGTGATACATGGCGATGACTGCGTCGTAGCGCGCCCAATGCGTGGGATAGAACAGCGTGTCTGCGGGCAGGGGACCTTCGGCGGCGATACCTTCCGCCTGCACGTCCGCGACCGCTGGCTGAATGATTTCCAACTCTTCCCGCCCGATCGTTCCAGCTTCCCCAGCGTGAGGGTTGAGCCCGGCGACGGCAATTTGAGGGGCACTAATCCGGAAGTGCTGGACGAGGTCGTGGTGGACGACCCGGATAGTCTCGGCGATGAGTTCCCGGGAGAGAAGCCCAGGCACGTCGTGGAGCGGGACATGAATGGTGACGGGCACAGCTCGCAGTCCGCCATGGGCCAGCATCATCACAGGCAACGGGGTTTTGCCGTCGCGGGTGCAAAGCTCTGCCAGATATTCAGTATGTCCGGGATGATTGAACCCCGCGTGATAGAGCACCGCTTTGTGAATAGGAGCGGTCACAAGCCCCCGACACGCGCCAGCTAAGGTCGCCTGCACCGCGGCAGCGATCGACTTGATAACGACGTCGCCTGCCCCCTCGCTTGCTAGACCCGGCTGATCCGGCACCGAGCCTTCGATGGGATAGACCGGCAGTGCCCGCTTAAAAAGTGCTTCTGCCTCCGCCGGCTGCGCCGCCTCGGCCCCGATCTTTAGGCCTAGCCGAGTGGCGCGCGCGCGCAGGAAGTCCAGATGGCCATAGACGATGAAGGGCGGCAGATTAAGCTCATGCCGCCGTGCATAGAGGCTGAGCAGGATATCGGGACCAATGCCAGCCGGCTCGCCCATGCTGATTGCCAGCGGCTTGTGCATTCCGGCCCCCACCGAAGGTGCAGGAGCCCGCCATTGGCGGGCTCGGCGAACTTAGTTGTAGATGATCTTGGCGCGTTCGCGCAGGTCGGCCAAGTACTTGGCTTGCTGTTCCGCCAGGGCATCATTACCGGCTTCGGCGCGCAGGTCGCCCTTGATGAAGGTTAGGTCTTCCGCCTGCGTCTTCTCGCACACGGCGAGCATCGACACGCCGCTTTCCACCACTCGGGGCTTGGTAATTCCGCCCACATTGAGACCGGCCAGTTCCTTCGCCAGAGCTTCGGGCATCTGGGTAGCGTGACGGCGGCCGATATCGACGACTGCAGCGTCGGTGTAGCTCAGTGACAGCGGGACGGCTGCGTCGCAGCCGGTGAAGCTGGCACGGTACTGGTTTGCCTGGCCTGACCGATTGCTCGAGCCGGCGCCAACGAAGATGACTTCTTTGAGGATGTAGTCGAAGTTCTGGTAGTCCTGCACGCGCGTAGCGGCCTGCTGGTCCAGTTCGAAATCCGAGATCTGCACCTGCGGCATGATTGCCGCTTCTGTGACAGCGTTCCAAGCGACCGCAGCACGCAGACGATCGCGTAGGCTGTCGATGTTCACGCCGCCTTCTTGCAGCATCTGCACCAAGCGATCCTGGCCCATGCCGATATTGCGAGCGACCTGCTGGAGGGCATCGTCGACCTGAGCATTGGAAACCGTGATACCCAGCCGCTTGGCTTCTGCCATCTGGATGGCTTCGGTGATCAGCTGGTCGGTAGCGCCCTGGGTGCCGGTCTTGTTGCCCTCGAGTGCGAACAACCGCACACGCTGAGAAACTTGCATGTCGGTGATCGGCGTGCCGTCAACGGTCACCCGCACATTCTGCGCCGCCGCCGGCAAAGCCGCGGCAACTGTCAGCATCACACCGGCGATCGCGGCGCCAACTATGCGCCCCCAGGTCCACTTCGCCATCGTTTTCTCGTCCACTTCAGGAAAGATCATGCCCGCTTTCATGCGGCGGGGCTGTCGCGCTGTCAATTGCCGGATGAATGCGGCCAAAATCCGATGTGAGGCCTAGAAGGCCGGCACCGGCACCCCACCAGTATAGCCCACATTCAAGCCGGCTGGAGCCTTGATGAAGAATGACGCGGTGACGCGCGTATCATTTGGGGAGCTGTGAGTGGGGCCGGTGCGCAGGGCATTGGCTCCCATCAACAGGTAACCGTCATCATAGGTCAGTCCGCCGCCCACCTGAAGCCAGTTTTGCGCCGCCAGGTCCCAGTATACCTCGCCTCTCGCGGTCCAGTACTCGGTCACAGGGATCGAAAGGTTCGATCCGATCTCATGCTGCGCCTCGAGCACGCCGGCGTCCGGATTGGCATCGATATAGAGATAGTCCAGTCCCGCACCAAACCACTCGCCGGTATAGCTGGCCCCGAGGCTCGCCCTCGCCACACGCGGGTCATTGCTGTCGATCAGGACCTTGCCGCCAAACCTGACGCCTTGCGAAAGCGCGCCATAGGCGCCCAGCACCGCATAGGATGCAGTCGCCTCAAGACCAGAGCCGACGCCCAGCTGCGCTGGATCGTTTTGGGCAAAAGCATTAGGTCCGGCTAGATGGAAAGATTGGCCGCCAACCAGTTCGACATAGCCCCCATCGGCGAAGCTCGCCTGATAGCGCCCGCCGACATTCGCCCGTAGACCTGTCTCCTGGCGGTCGCCGCCGGAGAACCGGTTGAAGCTGAAGAGATTGGTGTCGTCCAGCACCACGCCATGAGAATCTTCATTGGTAATGCCCACCAAGCTCGTGTCCGAGCCGCGGTACACCAGTTGAGCAATGGGCTCCACCAGGTGCACTGTCTGTCCGTCACTTGCCACAAGCGGGTAACGCACATCCATGGCAGCGATTGGAGTTGCATTCCACAACGCCGAGGCGTCTGGGGCCGAAGCTAGGCTACTGCCGCCGTCGTAGTAGGCGATATCAGCACGCCCCCCCACATAAGGCGTCGCCACGAAGCCGCCGGCGCCGATCCACTGTGTCGTCCAGCCCGCTTCGAAGCTGGCGTGCTGCTTGTTGCCGGCATAGCCGAAGGTATAGGGAACACCGTTCACTGTAGTGGTCGCGTCAAATTCCCGACGCACGCCCAGCAACCGCCCGCTGATCTCGACGCGCCCATAGCCCGGCGGCAGTTGCTCGATATGATCGAACTGCACGCGCGGTAGTGCCTGGGCTTGCTGTCCCTGCGTCTCCTGCGTCACGTTGCCGAGTTTATTGAACTGCTGCAGCCGGGCGTCGAAATAGGTGTTGCCCCGCAAATAGGTCGTGAACACCTGGTTGACCGTCGCTTCTCCGACCGCCAGCCGGTAATCCTCGAGATACGCCGCGTCTGTAAACGCAGTATAGCTCCAACCGGCAGTCCAGTTGGATGCTGGCACAAACGCCCCAGTAGTTTGGATGGCGCCGCGCCAGTCCAGATCACCAACGGTACCTGCGAAGGCGGAACGGTCGCGCTGGTAGAGGCCGGACGCCTTGATCTGGAACGAACCGCGGTCGAAGCGCTGCACCCACTCGGCACCCAAGAGGAAGCCTTGGCGGGTCAACAGTGTCGGCGTCAGGTAGATGTCGGTCCAGCGGCTGGAATAAGCTGTGATCGGTACCTCGACCTTGAACCCGGTCTTGTCGCTGCTGTCGACACTGGGCATCCGGACATTGGCGAGCGCCGTGTCGCTCGTGTCGGGCAACCACAGGAATGGCACCCAGGCGATCGGGATTCCCAGAATGGCAAGGCTCGGTTGCTCGAGATAAACCGAACCATCTTCCTGATTGTAGGTCACCCTGGTCGCGTGCATCGACCAGCCGATCCGCCGCCCTTGCGCGTCGATGCATTCCCCGCATGGCGCATAAGTGGTGTTGTTCAGAATGGTTTGGAGCGCCGCATCATACTCGGTGCTGTCCGCGGTAACGCGGGCGCCGTCATAGGTGGTCAGTGTGAGGGAATCGAGGAAAGCCTGCCGCATGGGCCCCCTCAGGGTCAGGTCATTGGTCTCGGCAATGTTGCCTGATGGGTCCCGGATGACAACGGCGCCGGTAAACCGAACCTCTCCAGTGGCGCGGTTGTAGACGAGGTTCTCGCCCGTAACCACGTAACCGCCTTGGCCGAGCACAACATCCCCGCTGGCGAGAATGGTGTTGGTGTCTGCCTCAAATGTTAGAGCGTTAGCTTCGACAGAGGTGGGCGCCGCCGGATCGATGGGTGCCGAAAAGAGGTCTGCGGGCAGGATGCCTTGACCCATGGCCCCCAAGGAGAGGGCAAGCGTCAGCGCGGCACCGCCTACGGCGCGCCGGAGCGACTGCTTCATCCTCTCGCTCCAGTGGCAGGTCCTCACGCGCGCCCGTCTTCCTTGTACAGCAGCACCGTCACGCCGATGACGATCGCCACTAGTGCCGGTCCGGCCGCCGCAAACGTCGGGTCGAGAACGCCAGTCGACCCCGCGCGGTCGGCCATCTCGGTAATCACGAATACAACAAACCCAAGCACGATCCCATAGAGGACCGCTGGACCAAAATTAGAGGATCTTCGATAACCCGCGGTAAACGCAAAGGCAATGTAAAGCGAGCCGGTCAGCACCAACGGCAGCGCCATCAGCTTGATCAGGCGCATGGTTGCGGCGCTTTGAATGGCACTATCGGCCACGCCCCGGCGCAACAGTTCGGCCAGTTCAAAGACGGTCATGTCCTCGGTCGAGGAGAGTTTTAGGCTAATCTCGGCCGGTGTTGAACTGGTCGGCAATCGGTAGTCCGTCAGCGGCATGGCGCCACTCTCCGGCTTCCGCGCCACTGCCGTGGGGAACACCCACTCACCATTCTCGAGCCGAGCTTGTGGTGCCTCGATGCGCTCTTGGTCAGCGCCGTTCAACATGAAAGCAGTGACATTGTGCAATTCGCTGCCACCAGGCTCCATCCCGGTCGCCATCAGCACGTAGCGCATGTCCCCACTGCGCTGCTCCAGCCAGATTTCGCCGGCAGGGGTTTGTGTCGTCGGTCCAGGCGGTGTGGGGTAGAGGTCGCGATTGATCATCGTACTCACCGTCTCGGCGGTGAGCACGACGAAAAACGTAATTAGCAGCAAGGCGATCGTCGGTGCCCGCACGATGCGCCAGATCGAAATGCCGCTGGATTTTATCACCGTCATCTCGTGCCGTGCTTTGAGGTCGATCAGCCCGATGATCGCTCCCATCAGCACCGTGACCGGCAGCGTCTTGATCGTCCATTTGACCGCAACCATCGCCAGCATGAGCAGCGCCATAGGGAAGCCGTTCTGCTCAGCTACGTAGTTGAACCGCCACGCATCCAGCGATTCCACCAGCGCGATCAGCCCATAGAAGATGAAGACGGTGACGCCGATCCGGCTGCCGAGGCGCTTCAGAACCAGCCAATCGATCCGACTCATGCAGTCACCATCGGCCAGGTGCGCCGCGGTCGTACGCGCCACAACAGCACGGCAGTTCCGATCACGATCATTGCTAACGCTCCGGTAGCGCTGCCCATAGGGCTGTAGGTGCTGATGCCACGCTCTCCAAAAGCGATCAGGAGCACAAAGGCTTCCAGCGGAACGCCTACCTTAGCGCGCCTGCCACTTGGGAATGCGCTCATAGAGAGAACCAAAAGGCAAATGCCGATCACCCGCAGCCCTTCGGCGTTCCGATCGGCCAGCCGCCGAACGATGTCCGAGGTCCAGCCGGTGGCCATGGCCATGCGAACCAGGGTGATGCTGTCCTGCTCCCAGATCGGATTGCTCTCGCCAGTGGCTTGCGACAGGCGCTCCACATTGAGGTCGTAGCTCTCGAATGTGATCTCGGAGAAACGGCCGCTCGCGTCGTGATTCTGCAGCGATCCGTTGCGCAGTTCGACCACATATTCCTCACCATCTGTGGAAACCTGAGCAGTTTCTGCGATGTAGGTGCGACGGGTCTCTGGATCGCGCCGGTCATCGGCAAAGAACTCTTGGATCTCGCCATTACCCGAGCGCCCACCGATCAGCAGCACGACGCCCGGCGTCACCTGCGTGAAGCGCTGCGGCTTGAGGGTAGAACTCACCAAATCGGCGGCTACGCTGGCGCTCAGGATGCTCGCGCGCCGATTGGCATAGGGCTCGATGAAGTTTGAGAGCAGCAAGACGCCTACCACTCCGGCGGTAGTGACCACGCCGGCAGCCCGCCACAGCCCCGGTAGTCCACCGCTGGAATGGATGATGTTGAGTTCCTGATTGCCCTTGAGCGCCTGTAGGGCGCGCACGAGGCCAATACCGATACAGATATAGAAGAACGAAATCGCCAGTGGCGGCATGCTGAGTAGGCCCTGGTAACCCAGCGTCCAGACTCCCTGACCCTTGACGGAGATGACATCGAACGAACGCAGGCAACTGACGAGCCACAACAAAAAACAGACGACGCCGAACAGAATGACGGCGTCGACTAGGAAGATGCGTGACAAATAGCTGGGTAGCCGCTTCATACGGGGCGCAGCCGGCTCCCTTTCACCGAGGATCGACGGGACCATGGGGGAGTTCGCGCCGGTCGGCAAGCGCGGGGCCTTGCCAAAGCCGATTTGCTGCTCCCGCTGTTGCGGGATTGACGCGGCGCAAGAGAGTCCCACACTAGGAGGACCATTGCTTCTCGCCGCTTCGGCGCCAATTCAGGCCTTTCATGTCCCAGACCCTTCAGATCAAGACGGCGGCGCTTGCTGACGTCACTGCCGACCTCACCATTATCTATGCTGCCGAAGGCAATACACCCGAGGGCGCGGGCGCAGCGCACTGGTCTGCGACGGGTCTGGACTGGGCGGCGGCAAGTGGGGCCGGGGCCTTCAAGGGCAAGCAGGGGCAAATGCTTGATGTGCTGCCCCAGGGCGGCGGACGCCTCCTCGTCCTTGGCAGCGGCAAAGCCGCTAGCGAGACGCCGCTCAACGCCTGGACGGACCGGGGCGGCTCCCTGATGGCTAAGATCGCTGCCACCAAGGCCGCTTCTGTTGCTGTCGTCATCGATGAGCCCGGCGCCAACCCCGCGGCTGTCGGCGAACTCGCCGCAGGCCTCCGGCTCCGACATTACAAGTTCGACAAGTACAAGTCCGCCAAGGACAGCGACGCGCCGGCCGAACTGACCATCACCCTACACGTCTCCGATCCCGAGGCGGCGCAGAGCGCCATTGCCGACCGAGGCGCGACTGTCGATGGCACTCTCCTTGCGCGCGATCTGGTCAACGAACCTGCCAATGTGCTGGGGCCAGTCGAGTTTGCCGAACGCGCCGCCGAACTCGCGCGGGGTGGCGTGGAGGTGGAAATCCTCGAACCCGAACAGCTCGAAGCGCTCGGCATGGGTTCGCTGCTCTGCGTCGCCAAAGGCTCGGATCGTCCGGCGCGGCTAGCCATCATGCAGTGGCGTGGCGGGAAGGCAAATGCTGCCCCACTGGCGTTCGTCGGCAAGGGCGTGGTCTTCGATACCGGCGGCATTTCGATCAAGCCAGCGGCCTCCATGGAAGACATGAAGGGCGATATGGGCGGCGCCGCGGCCGTGACCGGCCTCATGCTCGCGCTGGCAACCCGCAAGGCCAAGGTCAATGCTGTCGGCGTGATCGGGCTGGTCGAGAACATGCCCTCGGGAAGGGCGGTGCGCCCTGGCGATGTTGTCAAAGCCATGAGCGGCACCACGATCGAGGTCATCAATACCGACGCTGAGGGTCGTCTAGTGCTGTCCGACGCGCTCTGGTACACGCAGGACCGCTTCAAGCCGCGTTTCATGATCAACCTGGCGACCTTAACTGGCGCCATCATCGTCGCCCTCGGCCACGAACATGCCGGGCTCTTCTCCAACGATGATGACTTGGCCAGCCAGCTTCTGGCGGCCGGTATCGCGGCCAACGAGAAGGTCTGGCGTATGCCGCTGGCGCCAGCCTATGACAAACTGCTCGAGTCCAAGTTCGCCGACATCAAAAACTCGACCGGGCGCGGCGCAGGCTCCATCACCGCAGCCCACTTCCTGCAGCGCTTCGTCAATGGCGTGCCATGGGCACACCTAGACATCGCCGGGACGGCATTCGGCGGTTCGAGCACTGAGGTCAACACCTCCTGGGGTGTGGGATTCGGAGTGGCTCTCCTCGACCGACTCGTGCGCGATCACTACGAAGGCTGATCCGAGCCAGCGAGCGCTCCCATGCCCGACGTTCTGTTCTACCATCTCGAAGCCCGTCCGCTTGAGGTCGTCCTCCCGCAATTGCTGGAGAAGACGCTCGAGCGCGGCTGGCGGGCTGTTGTCGAGGTCGGTTCAACGGAACAGGCCGAGGCGCTCGACGCCCATCTCTGGACGTATCGGGACGACAGTTTCCTGCCCCACGGCTTGGCCGGGGATGCGGTGGATGCCTATCAGCCGATTCTGCTCACCACCGGGGCCGAAAATCCCAACGGCGCGGTCTGCCGCTTTTACGTGGATCGGGCAGTGCCACAGTCGGCCGACGGCTATGAACGGATCGTCTTCATGTTCTCAGGCCACGACCCCGATGCCGTGGCTGAAGCCCGTTCCGCCTGGAAAATCCTGCGCGACGGCAACAACGTTACTTATTGGCAGCAGGAGCCCGATGGGCGCTGGGTGAAAAAGGCATGACTCCCGATCTTTCGACCCCCAGCAAGCACAAGCTGCATGAGGACATCTTCGCCATGCTCATCGGGACCACTCTGGTCTCCCTGGGCGTGGTGCTTTATTCGGAGGTGACCCTCACCACGGGCAGTTCCGCCGGTCTGGCACTCCTCCTGCAATATATGACCGGCATCAGCTTCGGCGTGCTCTTCTTCGCGATCAACCTGCCGTTCTACGTGCTGGCTGTGATGCGCATGGGCTGGCCCTTCGCCATCAAGACCTTTGTCTGCGTCGGTCTGGTATCTTACTTCACCAGCCAATTCCCTCTTTGGCTCGATGTCAGCCAGGTCGAACCGCTCTTTGCCGCCCTAATTGGTGGCGGGCTCATGGGCTTGGGCATTCTCTCGCTGTTTCGCCACAAGGCCAGCGTCGGTGGCGTCAATATTCTGGCGCTGTTCCTACAAGAAAATTTCGGCATCCGGGCTGGCTATTTTCAGCTTGGCGTTGACGCGGTGATCCTCGTCCTCGCCTTTTTCATCCTGCCCTTTGACCGCGTGATCTACTCCATCGCCGGCGCGCTGGTGCTCAACATGATCATCGCGCTCAACCACAAGCCCGGGCGCTATGTCGGTTTTAGCTGACGACGAGGCACGATCATCGTCACTTGGTCTTGCCGGACCCTGATTCGGCCAACGCGCCGGTGTAGAGGTCCATATAGTCCTGCATCAACTCGTAGCAGAAGATCACTTCCAGGCTCTCCGGGTCGTAATAGGCGTTTGCCTCCCCGCAGCTTCGCGCATTAAAGCGCACGTGCCGGCGCAGCTTGTACTTGGTGCGAAGTTCCTGCGCGACCTGATCGAACACGCCGCTGGACCTGAATGCATCGGCTGCAGCCTGCAAGTCTTCCTCGGCTGGGTGGTAGGTAACCGTCACGCTGGTCCCATCCGTCTTGTACTTGCCCCCACCCAGCACCGCCTCGAAGCTCCGCGCAACAGTGTCGAAGTCGACTTGGCAGCTATCCTGCCGGTCGCGATCGATGCGGTACTGATTGGCGATGGACCGGAAGGCTTTCTGATCGCTCCCCACCATCAAGCAGACGATCTGGAAAGCGCGCTGCTTATCGAGGCTATGGGCAGCGTAGAAGTCAGATTCCATGCCACCGCTGTCATACGCCACTCCAGACAGCACCCAACCCTGGGCGGCATCGGCGAGTGCCTGGTCGGCTTCTTTGCTGCGCTTCTTGAGGAGGAGCCAACTGGCCATATTATCGGCCGCGTCCTCTTCGCGCCCCAAGACGGGCACCGAGAGCTGATCGAACAGCAGGTGCGCCACTTCATGATAAAGTACGAAGAGGCTGTTGTGGGCGGCAAACCGCCGGCTATCAGCCTGTTCTGCCTTGCTGGGAGGCTGATCCTGCGCCGCAACGGCGCCGCAGCCGAAGACTGCAAGGGTTGCTGCGAAGAACAGGGACAGGGCTAGACGCATCGGGCACTCGGGAGTTGGACGTTCCCAACCAGAGGCAAGCTTGCAGCCAGTGTCAACGAAGCTTGTCGTTACTTTTGGCCTGGCGCCCAGTCCTTGTCGGCGAGCTCGAACCCGGAAAAGCGGAAGCCCGGCGCCACCGTGCAGCCTACCAATGTCCAGGCACCCGTGCTCTCCGCCGCCTGCCAGGCGTCCCGTGGCACCACCACCTGCGGTCGCTGGCCCTTTTCAAGATTGTTGCCCAACATGTGCTCGTCCACCGACACGCCATCGGAGATTAGCAACCGCAGTGGTGCGCCAGCATAGAAGTGCCAGACCTCTACCGCGTCTACCCGATGCCAGTGCGAACGGTCCCCTGCTTCCAGCAAGTAGTATATAGCGGTCGAATGCGCCCGCCCATCCGCCTTGGCATCATCTTCGAAGGTCTGGGCATACCAGCCGCCCTCGGGATGGCGCTGCATCCCAAGGGTAAAGATGACATCCTTGGCGCTGAGCTTGCTCATGCCCGTTCGGCTTCCTCCAGCTCGGCGCTGAGCGCCAGCCACTGCTCTTCGGTGGTCTCAAGGTCCGCGCTGAAGCGCGCCTTGTCCTTGCCCAGAGCAATAACCCGCTCGGGAGCGCCGTTGTAGACCTTGGGGTCAGCCAGCTGGACTTCGATTTTGCCGATTTCCACCTTCAAACGGGCGATCTTGGTTTCAGCATCCTTAATGGACGATTTGATCGGAGAAAGCTCGGCACGGCGCGCAGCCGCTTCCTGCTTGGAGAGCTTCCGTTCCGCCTTGCTGCCACCGCCCGACCGGCTCTCCTTGCCCGAGGTGATGGAGCGCTGATAGCTGTCGAGGTCCTCGTCCAGCTCGCGGATGGTGCCACCTTCGGCGATCCACAGAGTGTCACAGGTAGCCTCGATCAGATGGCGATCGTGGCTGATGATGAGCACGGCGCCTTCGTAATCGTTGAGCGCATGTACCAACGCATCGCGGCTGTCGATGTCGAGATGGTTGGTGGGCTCGTCCAGGATCATCATGCCCGGGCCCGAGAAGGTTATGAGGCCCATCAGTAGCCGAGCCCGCTCTCCACCTGAGAGGTTCTTCGCCTTGGTGTCCATGCGGCTGGTGGTCAGCCCCATCTGGTTCAGGCGCGAACGGCGCTTGGCCTCATTGTCTGTCGGCATCAGCTCGATGACGTGCTCGAGCGGCGTCCACTCGGGCTTGAGCTTGTCCATCTGGTGCTGGGCGAAGTGCGCGATTTCGAGCTTCTTGCCCTTCCTGAGCGTGCCACCCATGGCCTCGATGTCGCCCGCCAACAACTTAGCGAAGGTGGACTTGCCATTGCCGTTGACACCGATCAGGGCAATGCGGTCCTCGGGGTCGATCCGCATGGTGATGTTGCGCAGGATAGTTTTGTCACCATAGCCCGCAGCCACGCCATCCAGGGTGATCATTGGGGTAGGGGCCTCAGTCTTGGGCTGTTGAAAGCGGAAAGGCGCCGCATATTCGTCGAACATGGCAGCAGGAGGCTTGAGCTTTTCGATCATCTTGACGCGCGCCTGCGCCTGCTTGGCCTTGCTCGCCTTGGCTTTGAAGCGGTCAACGAACTTTTGCAGATGCGCGATCTGGTCGAGCGTCTTGTCACGCGACTTATTGTTGAGCTCCATCTGCATGCGACGGGTCTCTTCGAACGTGTCGTAATTGCCCTTGTAGAAGGTGAGCTTGCGATGCTCGAGATGGATGATCGAATTGACCGATTTGTTTAGGAGGTCGCGATCGTGGCTGATCATGAAAACCGTATACGGGTAGGTCGCGAGATATTTCTCGAGCCACAACGTGCCTTCAAGATCGAGATAGTTGGTCGGCTCGTCCAGCAGCAGCAGGTCCGGTTGGCTGAAAAGCACACCCGCCAGTGCCACGCGCATGCGCCAGCCACCCGACAGCTCGTGCGTCGGGGCATTCTGCCGGTCCTGCTCGAAACCAAGACCCTTGAGAATGGCCGAAGCGCGCGCCTCTGCCGTGTGAGCATCAATATCGGCCAGCCGAGTGTAGATCTCACCGATCCGGTCTGGGTCGGTCGCCGTTTCGGCCTCGACCATCAGGGCAGTGCGCTCTTTATCGGCCGAGAGTACGACGTCGAGAACGCTTTCATTGCCAGCCGGCGCTTCCTGCGCCACTGCGCCGATCCGCGCCTTCTTGGCGAGATCGATGTTGCCGGTGTCGGCTGCGATGTGTCCCTGGATCAGGTGAAACAGCGTGGTCTTGCCGGTGCCGTTCTTGCCGACGAAGCCCGTCTTGGATCCCGTGGGCAGAACCACTGAAGCATCCTCGAACAGTTCGCGGCCTTGAATGCGATAGGTGAGATTGGAAATGGTCAGCATATCAGAGGCAATCTTCGAAACTGAAGGCAGGCTCGCGCTAGCAACGAGTGCGGAGTAGTGTCGATCCTGCGGAAATCTTGGGGTCGTTGGATAGAGTTAAGCGATGCTTATGGCAACCGCTGTGGCGCATGCCTCCCATCTCTGGCACAACGAGGCATCCCTTGTGTGCCCCTCAGCGTTTCCGAGCCATCAGATAGAAGGGGTCCACTCATGATCAAGACCATGCTTGCTACTGCTGCCGCCGTGCTGGCCTTTGCACCAAGCCATCTTGCCGCACAGGAGCCTCGTCAACTTATTGGGCTTGAGGCCCAACGCACCCTGCCCAATCAGGTGGAGATTTCTTTTTCATATGAGGGAAGCGCCTGCGAGGAGGTAGGGCCCGCCCAACGGGGCGACTTGAACAGCGGCACGCTTGCCATTGCTTTCCCCACCATCGACACGGCGGAAGTGTGCACCTTGCAGATCGTGCAGATCGAGGTGAACCAGACCATCGAGGCAAACGACATGGTGGAAGCCGTGGAGGTCACGTTGCTCGCGCCGGATGGCGGCATCATCGCCATGGGCACCACCGCAGTCGACGGCTGATCCATTGCGCGAGACGGCGGTTGAACATGCGCGCCGCCGTCTTGTCTCCGTCGCAGTCTCCCGCTACAAGCGCGCCACCTTCCAACCAGCTTAAGCAGGGACCAGACCGCCATGGCGATCGAACGCACCTTCTCCATCATCAAGCCCGATGCGGTCCGCCGCAACCTTATCGGCAAGATCATCGCCAAGTTCGAAGAGAACGGCCTGCGCCCGATCGCCCTCAAGAAGATCCACATGACCCGCGAGCAGGCCGAAGGCTTCTACGCAGTCCACAAGGACCGCCCCTTCTTCGGTGAGTTGGTCGATCAGATGATCGCTTCGCCCGTCGTGGTCCAGGTGCTGGAAGGCGAGGGCGCCATCCTCAAGAACCGCGAGATTATGGGCGCCACCAATCCGGCCAACGCTGCCGAAGGCACCATCCGCAAGGAATTTGCACTGTCCGTCGGCGAGAACTCCGTCCACGGCTCGGACGCCCCCGAGACTGCTGCCGAAGAGATCAAGTACTTCTTCAACGACGACGAACTGGTCGGCTAATGCCCGAGGTCTACGTCTACGCTGTTGAGGGCCGCACTGCCGAGCAGAAGCGGGGCCTTATGAAGGACATCACCGATGCGGTGGTGAAGAATTTCGGCACCGATCCTGAAAAGGTCACGGTGCAGATCGTCGAGTCGCCTAAGGACAGCAAGGCCAAGGGCGGCATTCCTTTCAGCGAGCGTTAGGCCCGGAGCCTGCCGCATTTTTCGAGGGTCGCCTTCATGGCGGCCCTTTTCGCTTCTATGTGTTATCGGTGCCGCCAATACCACGGCATCTCCCCGCCACCGCGGGACCTTCTTTTTCCAATCTCCCCGCAGGGCATGACCGCCATTGTGGGAAAATGACGCCAAGTGCTTGGCCGGCGTCCCATGAAAGTCACCTATGTCCCTGCCTGCAACGATCCTTCCGCCGCTTGCCCGTGCCCTTACCGCCAAGGGCTACGAAACACTCACCCCCGTTCAGTCCGCCATTATCGAGGATGAGACCGCCGGCCGCGATCTCCTCGTTTCGGCGCAGACCGGCTCGGGCAAAACCGTTGCCTTCGGCATGGCCATTGCGCCGACCCTGCTCGGTGAGGACGACAGCTTCGGCGCCGCCGGTGCGCCTTTGGCCCTGGTGATCGCCCCCACGCGCGAACTCGCCCTCCAGGTGCAGCGCGAACTTGACTGGCTCTATGCCGAAGCCGGCGCCCGTACGGCGTCGGCCGTCGGTGGCATGGATGCCCGCACCGAGCGCCGGGCTCTGGAACGCGGCGCCCACATCATCGTGGGCACACCCGGCCGTCTGCGGGATCATATCACCCGTGGCGCCCTCGATATGTCGGGACTCCGCGCCGTCGTTCTCGACGAGGCCGACGAGATGCTCGATCTGGGCTTTCGCGAAGACCTCGAGTTCATCCTCGACGCCGCGCCCGAAGACCGGCGCACGCTGCTGTTTTCGGCCACCGTGCCGCGCCCAATCGCGCAACTGGCCAAGACCTTCCAGCGGGATGCTTTGCGCATCAGCGCCACTTCGGGCGAAGAGCAGCATGCCGATATCGACTACAAGCTGATGCTGGTCCCCGCCGCCGAGCGGGAGAACGCCATCATTAACACGCTGCTGTTCTTCGACAGCGCCAACACCATTGTTTTTGCCTCCACCCGCGAGGGCGTGAAACATCTCTCAGCACGCCTCCACAATCGCGGCTTCGACGTCGTGACGCTTTCGGGCGAGCTCACCCAGTCCGAACGCACCAACGCCCTGCAATCTATGCGCGATGGCCGCGCCCGAATCTGCGTTGCCACTGACGTAGCTGCCCGCGGCATCGATCTGCCCAATCTTGACCTCGTCATCCATGCCGACCTTCCAACCAACGCCGATACGCTGCTCCACCGGTCCGGCCGCACGGGGCGGGCAGGGCGCAAGGGCACCTGCGTCATCATCGCCCCCATGCATCGGCGCAACGTGGCCCAGCGCATCCTGAAAACCGCCAAGCTGGACGTCAGCATGATGGCGCCTCCCAGCGCCGCACAGATCGAAGCTCAATATCGGGAATCCATCCTGACGGCAGAAGCATTGAGCCGGCCGGTGGCCGAAGATGAGAGTGAGTTCGTCGCGCAATTGCTGGCTCGTCACAGCGCCGAAGCCATCGCCGCCGCCTATTTGCGCCAGCAATTGGCCTCCCGACCGGCGCCCGAGGACGTTACGGAGAACGCCATGCCGGACAAGCCCGGCGACAAGGACCCACGCACGCGCGAGCGTTTCGAGGGCGGCACTTGGTTCAAGGTCACCGTGGGTCGCAAGCACAAGGCGGAACCGCGTTGGGTGTTGCCCATGCTGTGCAAGGCCGGCAACGTCACCAAGACTGCCATCGGCTCAATCCGCATCTTCGACACCGAAAGCCATTTCGAAGTCGCTGCCGATAAGGCCGACAGCTTCGCCCGTAGTGTGGAGAAAAACGGCTCGGGCGAGCGTGGCGTCCAGATCCTCGCCATCGACGCCCCCGGCGAGCGCCCCACCTCTCCCCGAGCGGCCGGACCACGCCCGTCCAACAAGCGCCCTCCGGGGCCGCCGGCCCGCTATGATCCCGCAGCGCCGCGCTCCGAACGAAGCGACCGAAAGCAGCGCTACGGCTCGACTGCGCTTGGTGCCGACGACTTTGAGGCTCCGCCTGCAGAGGAAGTCCGCGCGCCGCGCCCGGACAAGCCGCGCGGCCCCAAGCCGACGACTAAGGACAAGGGTAAGCCGAAATGGGCCGGCAAGGCGGCCGAAGGCGAGCCCCGGCCGAAGAAGGCCAAGCCAGCCAAAAAGGACCACAAGCCCAAGCGCAAGCCTCAGGTCTAGGCCTGGATTGCTTTTGCGCGGGTGGCGGCTACCGCCACCTGCTCGGAAAGGGCGGCAATCTCTGCTCCAAATTTGTCCACACCGGTCTGTGCGTGCTCCGGCCAGGCGCCGAACTTGCGGAGCAGTGGCACGAGCTGGGCGACTTCCACCGTCGTCCAGCTGCTGAGGAAGTCTCCCATGATCAGGAACTTGTAGGCGCGCACCGCTTCCACTATCGCACCTCCCGCCTCGGTGAGCTCGACAACGGTACGACGCGCATCGGCCTGGCTTACAGCTCGCCTGGCATACCCCGCCTCGACCATTTCGCTAACGACACGGCTGGCGCGGGAAGGATCGATCCCCAGCCGCTCACCCACCGAAGAGACAGTGGTTTCACCGTTAGCCAGTTCGCCGAACTCATCTACAGACGCTCCAATTGCGGTCAGCACATCAAGTTGCTGTAGCTCAAGCGCGATGCCGAGGTCCTGCAGCGCGCGGTGGCCGAGTTCGCGCTTCATGGCCCGCCGCCGCCAGTTCTGCAGCAGGGCGTCGACGCTGATCACCGCCTGCACAGTGCTTTTGGCAATGCCCGCTCCACGCAGGATCGCATCCATCTGCAAAGTCTCACCGGCCTTACTCATCACAGCCCCTCGTTCCCTGTTCCGCGCAGAAGCATGCTGTTGACATGTATTTGCTAGGGGCACATATATCCGCCAAAACATCACTCCACAAGGCCACCCCAAGGCCGGCGACTGCAAGCCAGGAAATCATCATGTCCGCCATCAAGCCATCCCAGCCGCCGGACGAACAATCCATCCCGCTGATTATCGGTGCCGTGGCGGTGACGCTGTTGCTGGCCTCCCTGGGCCAAACCATCGTATCGACTGCCCTACCAGTGATCGTCTCGGAACTGGGTGGCCTCGAACACCTGACCTGGGTGGTCATTGCCTATCTTCTCAGCTCCACCGTCGTCGCGCCCATCTATGGCAAGCTCGGCGATCTCTATGGCCGCAAGATTGTGCTGCAGGTGGCCATTCTCATCTTTCTCGCCGGTGCGGGTCTTTCGGCGTTCGCCAATTCCATGAACTTCCTCATCGTTGCCCGCGCCGTTCAGGGGCTCGGGGGTGGGGGCCTCATGGTGGTGGCCATGACGGTGGTGGCAGACGTCATTCCCCCGCGCCAACGCGGCAAAATCCAGGGGGTGTTTGGTGCCGTCTTCGGCGTGTCGACTGTCGTTGGGCCGCTCCTTGGCGGCGTCATCGTCGAGCATCTAAGCTGGCAGTGGATCTTCATCATCAATTTGCCGCTCGGCGCCCTGGCGCTGGCTGTAATCGCCTTTGCCCTTAAGCCAAAACCCAATCGCGTCGCCCACCAGATAGACTATCTCGGCTTCACCTTGCTCACGGCTGCTCTCTCGGCCTTCGTGCTCGCCACCAGCCTTGGCGGAAACACTTTCCCTTGGATGTCGCCCCAGATCATAGGTCTTATCGGGGCTGCATTGGTCGGACTTGCCGTTTTCGCTTGGGTGGAGTTGCACGCCGCCGAGCCCGTGTTGCCGCTCGGCCTGTTCCGCAACAACACTTTCGTCATCACCAACATCGCGGGCTTCCTCGTGGGCATGGCGATGTTTGGCTCCATCACCTTCCTGCCGATGCATCTGCAGATCGCCAAGGGTGTTTCGCCGACCAACTCCGCGCTGCAGCTTCTGCCGATGATGGTGGGCCTGATCGGCGCCTCTACCCTTTCGGGTTTTCTCATGAGCCGCACCGGACATTACAAAGTTCTGCCCATTGTATCCACGGCGCTGCTGGTCATCGGCCTCACATTGCTCGGCACCATGGCTCTGAAAACGCCGGATTGGCAGGTTTCCTTGTTCATGTTTCTGGTGGGCATGGGCATCGGCCCGGTCAACAGCGTCAGCGTCACCGCAACCCAGAACGCCGTCGACCGCAATCTGGTGGGGGTCGCCACGGCCGGCACCACGCTCTTTCGGCAGATCGGCGGGTCGATCGGCGTGTCGGTCTTCGGCGCAATCTTTGCGAGCGGTCTGGCCGGGCAAGTGGCTGGGCTAGTTCCTGCAAGTTCCGCTGGCGCCATGAACGCCCAAGCCATTGCCGCTTTGCCGGGGCCGGTTCGTCATCAGGTGCTCGAAGGCTTTGCCGCGGCGCTCCACCCTGTGTTCCTAACGGCCGCCGGGGCATCGATGATCGCCTTCTTGCTGCTTTTCTTCCTTAAGGAGCTGCCACTTGCCACTACCCTGCGTAAGGAGCCGGAGGTCGAGCTTGACGCCGAGGAGGAGGCTGCTGCGGCTGCGGTAGGAGCGCCGGCTACTCCCCGCTAGGAAGAGTTGCGCCGCATCTTTCTCTCGCGCCGCAGCTGCCCTATATCGGTGGCACTGCGGGGACGACCCCGCAGTGCTCCCCTACATTCCGGGACGACCCGGCCAAGCTCCTTTGGAGGCTTCTCTCATCGCATGGGTTTACCTCGTCATTGCCGGCTTGTTCGAGACCGGTTGGGCCCTAGGCCTCAAATACACGGAGGGCTTCACTCGCCCAATTCCCACCGTGCTGACCGTGGGGGCAATGATCATCAGCGTGGTGCTGCTGGGCATCGCCCTGCGCGAGCTGCCGGTCGGCACCGGCTATGCCGTCTGGACAGGTATTGGCACCGTTGGAACAGCGATCTTGGGCATGTACCTCTTTGGCGATCCAGCTACGGTGGCGCGACTTGCCTGTTTGGGCTTGATCATCGCTGGCATCATCGGCCTCAAGGTTATATCCTGATCCTTCAGGCGCTTGGGTGCTTCTGTAGATTCTGTCTGCCCGTTAGCTGAATCTCTGCTTGAACTCCTTGCTGTTGTAAAAAAGTCGGGGTTCCGCAGAAACTTGCACGCTTGCAAGATTGTTAGTGGCCACCCACTGCGTGTTGCGAGACTCTCTTCCCATCGCCGAACTGCGTCGCTCGGCTCTGGTAATTTTGGAGAGCTCTCGTGCCCTTGCGCTGGCAGGAAGTGGCAGTGCCACTTTTCGTAATCGTCGCCCTTATCGTCCTCAAATACGTGCCTGCCACAGCACATCTGCCGCTCTCCCGCGCCGCCGGCGTGGTCGCCTTTGGCTATGCGGCCTTTCTTGCGCTTCGTCTGGTGCAGGGAGAAGAGGCTGTTTCCACCGATGGCTGGTCCGAGCTCCGTCCGTCCATGGTCGAATACTTCGCCTGTTATGGCGCCGCTGCTCTGGCCGTGGTGCTCATGTCGGCGGTTATCGTCATTGGCGGCACTAGGCATGTCGATACTACTCAGCTGGTTGCCACTTTCATCGCGTCGCTTGCGCTTGGGGCAGGGGCCTTCGGTATCGGCGTTTGGGGCCTGTTCACCAAGGTGCGCTGGAACAACACCTTGCTTGAATATCGCAGTGCCTTTGGCCGTGAGACCCGCATTGCCTGGTCCGATGTGCGCTCGGTCCAGCCCAATTGGCGGGGCATCAGCGTCACCACTCAGCACAGTGAAACGGTGACTTTCTCGCAGTTCCATTCCGGCGCTGCGCAACTGGCGATCCACGCCACCAATCGCGCTCGCCGCAATTCTGAAACCGCCACCAAGGCGTTCGCAACCCTATAGCCACCGACGCCGAGTGCAGCCAATCCCTCCCCAGGGGGAGGTTAGGTGGGGTTACGTCCTCCAGGGCATCCATTCACCGGCGCGATCGATCCCATCACATCAAAGGATTTGAGGGGTCATGTCCCCTCAGGTAGCTTCGGCGTCATGAACAAGCCTCTCGCTCTGCGCACCGCACGGTCCGTTTGTCCGCATGATTGCCCGTCGGCCTGTGCGCTCGATGTCGAGATCGTCGATGCACACACCATCGGGCGCGTTCGTGGTGCCAAGGACGATCCTTATACGGCTGGCGTCATCTGCGAGAAGGTTGCCCGCTACGCGGAGCGCATCCATCATCCCGAGCGCTTGCTGCACCCGATGCGCCGCGTCGGGCCCAAGGGCTCAGGGCAGTGGCAGCAAATTGGCTGGGAGGATGCACTCGACGAGATCGCCACCCGTTTCACCCAGATCGAGGCAGAACATGGACCCGAGGCGATCTGGCCCTATTTCTACGCCGGCACCATGGGTCATGTGCAGCGCGATGGCATTGAGCGCCTTCGTGCCGCCAAGGGCTATTCGCGCCAATACGACACTATCTGCACTGGCACCGCCTGGCCCGGCTATATTGCTGGGACGGGCATGCTGGGCGGCGTCAATCCCGAGCAGATGGCAGAAAGCGATTGCGTCGTCATCTGGGGCACCAATGCGGTCCACACCCAGGTCAATGTGATGACCCACGCTATGCGCGCCCGGAAGGAGCGGGGCGCCAAGGTGGTCGTTATCGACATCTATGAAACCGCAACAATGGCTCAGGCCGATATGGGCCTGATCCTCCGCCCCGGCACCGATGGGGCCTTGGCCGTGGCGGTCATGCATGTGCTGCTGCGCGAGGGGCTCGCCGACCGAGCCTATATGGCGCGCTACACCGATTTCGGACCCGAGTTCGAAGCCCATCTTGCCGCCCGAACGCCCGAATGGGCATCCCCGATCACCGGCCTTTCAGTCGAGCAGATCGAGGCTTTCGCCCGTCTTGTCGGCATGACGCCGCGCAGCTATTTCCGGTTGGGCTACGGTTTCACCCGGCAGCGCAACGGCGCCACCGCCATGCATGCCGCGCTTTGCATTCCGGCCATGACCGGTGCCTGGCAACACCGCGGGGGTGGAGCCTTCCACTCCAATTCCGGCACCTGGTCGCTGGACAAGTCGCGTCTCACCGGCAGTTTTCTCCAGAAGGGCGACCCCCGCTGGCTCGACATGAGTGAGATCGGTCTCATTCTTACCGGCGACGCCACCGCCCTCAAAGGTGGCGCACCGGTCATGGCCATGATCGTCCAAAACACCAATCCGGCCTCTGTCGCCCCCGAACAGCAGCTCACCCGTCGCGGCTTGGCGCGCGAGGACCTGTTTCTGGTTGTTCATGAACAGTTCATGACCGAGACCGCCGAACTCGCCGACATTGTCCTTCCTGCCACTATGTTCCTGGAACACAACGATTATTACACCCGCGGCGGCCACACCCGCGTGCTCTTCGGCCCCGCCCTGATCGAACGTCCCGGGGACGTCCGCTCCAACCACGAGGTCATTAACGCGCTGGCGCTCCGGCTTGGTCTGACCGACGATGTCTTCCGCACCAACGACAGGGATGTGGTTGCCGACACTTTCCAGCGCTCCAACTACCCCGCGCTTGAAGAGGTCGAAAAGACCGGCTTCGTCGATCGCGAGCGTCCGGACGCGCAGGCCCGTTTCGCGGATGGCTTTGCCTGGCCAGACGGCAAATTCCGCTTTGCCCCCAACTGGCAGGGCACTGCCGATAGAAAGGGTTATCTCTGGGTCTGTGACCCGGCAGATATGCCCCGGTTTGCCGATCACTGGGGCATCACCGAAGAGACAGATCACGAGCACCCCTTTCGGCTTGCCACTAGCCCCGCTCGAGGCTTCCTCAACTCGTCGTTTAACGAGACGCCCGGCAGCCAGAAGCGCGAGGGCGTGCCAACCGTCTTCATCCACCCCGAGGACGCATTACGCCTCGACATCGCGGAGGGCGATGCGGTCAAAGTCGGCAATAGGCGCGGCAGCGTTATTCTAACCGCACGCGTGCGGCTCGGCATGTCTCTCGGCGTGCTGATTGCCGAGGGCCTTCACAAGAACAGGTCGCATCGTGGCGGGTGGGGCATCAACGCGCTCACCAGTGCCACGCCGGCCCCCCCATTTGGCGGCACCACCTACCATGACAGTGCCGTCTGGATCACGAAAGCCCATTAGGCCAGATAGGCGCCCCAGAAGAAGTAGCCCGTCATTACTACGCCGTAGATGATGACGCCCGTCCGGATCCACTGCCGCGGGATGAGGTGAGCCAGCCGAGCTGCGAGATACCCGCCCACGACCACGCCCACCAAGGCGATGGAGCCATGATACCAGTCGATCGAGCCGTTAAAGGCAAAGCGAGCCACTGCGACGAGGGCCACGATGCTCGAGATATAAAGCTTGAGCCCGTTCATCGCGTGAATGTCGCTCATACCCGCGGTTGCCAGGAACGCCAGCAGCAGGATGCCCAGGCCGGCATTGAAGAAGCCGCCATAGACGCAAACCAGCGCCAGGAACACCAGCAGCAGCGCGGAACCGACGAGCCTCATGCCACGCCCGCTACCACCCCGAGATGCCACCAAGCTGTTGATCTGGTTGCCGAAGATAAAGAGCAGCACCGCAAAGGCCATCAGCCAGGGCACGACCAGCGAAAAGACCTTGTCCGAAACCACCAGCAGCAGTTCGGCGCCGATGTAACCAAACACCAGGGACATGATGGTGTAGAGCACCAGCCGGTCCTTGTACTTGGCCATCGCACTCCAGTAGCCAACCGTCCCACTTACATAACCCGGCATGGCCGCATAGGTGTTGGACGCGTTTGCGATAACCGGTGGTACGCCAACGGCCAGGAGTGCGGGAAAGACGATGAACGATCCTCCCCCAGCAAGCGAGTTAACAGCGCCGCCCAGGAGGCCGGCAACAAGGAGAAAGAGGGTTTCGAGCATGGCGCCTCGGTGGAGTCACTTGGCTTGTGGCGAATTGGAAGAAGATCCCTACCTCCTAGTCCGCTTCGCCTGGCCTACCCAACATTTTTGTCTGATGCCCGCCATCACTGGCGTTTATCTGCGATTGACAACTTCACCTCGCAGGATCATACCGCCTCCCGGTTGCTGGCACCTGCCGCTCGCCGGATACGTCCGATGGTGAAGCCCAGCCCCGAGCACGAGACCGAACATCTGGTTCATCCCTGCGAGGCGCTCCATGGCAACGCGAGCCCCATGCGAATAGTCGCCTCTTGCACATGAGGACCACGTTATGTCGTTTTCGCTCGACACCATTTCCGCCCAAACGCTCAAATCCGAAGCCAAGGCATTGCGAGAGGAACGCGCCCGCCAGGGCGAACCGCTCACCCAGGGCGCTGCGCTTGAGGCGGTTGCTCAAGCCCACGGCTACCGCGACTGGAATACCGCCCGCGCCATGCTGCCCGACAGGGTCGCCGCGCCCCTGCAGGTCGGCCATCGGGTTAGGGGCACCTATCTCGGCCAGAACTTCCGTGGCCTCATGCTCGGTGTCCAACTGCTGGTCGACATGCGCCACTACCAGGTGACTGTACTCTTCGACGAGCCTGTGGACGTCGTCACCTCTGACCTCTTCTCGGCCTTCCGGCAGCGCGTCACCGCAACCGTCGATATTCACGGCGTCTCTCCGGCCTTGCTGGGCAACGGGCGCCCACAAATGCGCGTTGCGCGAGAATAATCGACCCTGAAGCGGGCAGGGCGGGACATCTGCTCGCCTTGCCATTCATCGGCAAGTGCCGATAGGCTAGCCGCAACAGCAACCAAACGGAACTGGCAATGACCTCCCAGACCAAGCCGATCGACGCCTATTCGCTGCCCACGCCCAATGGCCAGAAGGTCCACATCATGCTCGAGGAGCTAGAAGTGCCGTGGACCTACCATCGCATCGATATCGGCAAGGGTGACCAGTTCAAGCCGGACTTTCTAGCCATCTCCCCCAACAACAAAATTCCGGCCATTGTCGACCCGGAAGGTCCCGGGGGCACGCCCATCTCCATCTTCGAATCGGGTGCCATCCTCAAATATCTGGCGACCAAGTTCGGCAAGTTCTACCCCGCCGATCCGCGCCAGCAGGTCAGGGTCGATGAATGGGTCTTCTGGCAGGCCGGCGGTTTCGGCCCCATGCTCGGCCAGAACCACCATTTCGCCCTCTATGCACCCGAGAAGATCCCCTACGCCATCAAGCGCTATGTCGACGAAACCCACCGTCTCTATGGCGTGCTCAACAAGCAGCTCGAAGCCCAAGACTACATCGCCGGTGATTATTCCATCGCCGACATCATGTCGATCGGCTGGGCCCAGGGGTGGGAGCGCCAAGGGCAGGACATCAACGACTTCCCCAATGTGAAGGCTTGGATCGAGCGCCTGGGGCAGCGGCCTGCGGTCGTCAAAGGCCTCCAGATCGGCAAGGATCAGCCCTCGAGCGATCTCAGCCAAGACAAGGACGCTCAGAAAATCCTGTTCAACCAGCGCTAGGCAGCGCTTCGGGTTCGGGGATCACCCGGACCCAATCCTCGCCGCGGCAAATGATGTTGTAGAGCACGCAGCCATTGAGGCGCATAAGATCCATCGTCACCATCTCTACATAGCCCGAATAGGTATTCCCATCCTGGGGATTGTAGATGTCGCCATCATAAATACCCGGCTTGGTGCTGGGGCGTAGCGTCAGGATTTGCAACCCCAGCATGGGCCGGCTGCGCAGGTTTGCATCCTTGTTGCGGTGGTCTGTATAGGCCTCGACCGGCATGGCCGCGGCTGCAGCAATCTCGTCGGCCGAAAGCCCTTCGCTGGGCACCACAATCTTGCTGAGCGCGCCGCAGAACCCTTCGGCGCAGGGCGCGATGGTGATTTCCGACTGCAATTGCGTCCGCCAGGTTCCCTCTATCGCTTCTTGTGCCAATGCCGCGCCGTAACCGAGCACCGCCAGCACTCCCCCCAAAATCACCCCGAACGCAGAGCCCATGCCGCCACTCCTCGATTCGCCCGTTTCGCGAAGAGATTAAGCCGTCTCTTCGTGACAGAACAAAGGAATTTACCCCTCCACATTCTTCATCCTGCTGCCTTACGACCACGATCAGCACACCCGCCTAAAAACCACTTGCCATGCGCCCCCCCTCCCGCTATCCACGGCCTTGCCGGAGAGGTGGCCGAGTGGTCGAAGGCACACCCCTGCTAAGGGTGCAGATGGGCAACTGTCTCGAGGGTTCGAATCCCTTCCTCTCCGCCATTTCCTCACATTCTGCTGCGGACCTCCATCAAGATCGTCTATTGGGATGGGACCGCTTGTGGCTCGACGCTAATCGTCAGGGAAGGCGGCCTTGTGCTGGCCACGGATCGGCAACAGTCGAGCGTATCTGAGCCTACCTCCGGTAGATGAAATGGACCGGAGGCGAATGCGCTTGTGCGCCGGCAGCCATCGGCTACGTAAAAACCTGCGGCAGGCTGATCGGCAAACATAAATACTTAGTCGCTTTTGGGGGTTGTCACGGCGGAAGCGTCATTCCCGCCGACCGCAGCAACTCCGGATCACATCGACACCGCAGGGGAAAGGTCGCTGCGGCTCATGCCGAGATCGCCGAACTCAAGGTCCTCAATGCCACGGCTAATAAGCCAATGCGCGATTAGCCCGCACAGGTTCCTCTCCAGTAGTTGACGTGCCAGGCGGTGCCGGACATGTTCCCGCGCATCACTGAGCGGAAACCTTGTGCTTGCAAGATATCACCAATGGCTTGGCTTGGCTCGCGCTGACTACCGGCCTCTGCCTGTCGACGATTTTAACCGAAGTGGCAAATGTCACGACTTTGGCTCTAGTCGGCGTTGGCCGACTGTCACGATTGCCGATTGCGGTGCTCCTGGCAAAGCAAGTTCCCGAGGGCTCTACTGGCGAAGGCTCACCTGGTCAACGCCGGCGCTGCAACTACCCCCTCGACCAAGCAGCAGCAGACGATATCGGTCGGAATGGCGGTTATCGTACTGCTCTTTGTGGTGCTAGAGGGGTGTGCTAGTTGAAGCCTTGGAAAATTCGATCCCTCGCAAGTGGCTCCATTCGCGCGAGCGCTGCGCTTGCGTTTAGTCTGAAAGGCGCAAGCATCCTCCTCAGCCTGGTCGTCGGCGTGGTCCTGGCCCGCTTGCTGGGGGCAGAAGAGTTCGGCATCTATGCCTTTGCCCTTTCAGTCGCAACGCTGCTGTCCATCTTCTCTCAGTTCGGCCTGCCAAATTTCTTGACCCGGGAAATTGCCAAGGAGGAGCAGCGGGGAAACTGGCGGGCGATACAGGAAATATGGCGGTGGTCCAATCAGGTAGCGCTTGCTTTCTCTGCAATTGGCGTCGTGTTGAGCGGCATCGCCCTTGCAGTTTTCTGGGGCAAGCTTCCGACAGGACAAAACCTTGCGCTCGTTCTCGGCTTGGTTTTAGTGCCGGTGCTAGTGCTATCCGCCATCAGATCTGCCGCTCTGCGCGGCTTGCGCAAAGTGCTAGCCAGCGTCTATCCGGAAAGTCTGCTTCGACCTGTCTTGATGACGAGCCTGCTGGTAGGCGCATATTTCCTTTTGGATCGCGATTTACGGGGCGCCGAAGCGGTTGCGCTCAATCTGGTTTCGGCGGCGATTATTCTTGCGCTGTTGAGTCTACTTCTGCGCAACTCCTGGCCGAGCGGCAAGCACTCGAGCGAACTGAACGGGGTTGCCGACCGAAGCGCCTGGCTCGCCAGCGCGCGCTCCATGGCCCTCGTGGCAGCAATCGGCCAAATCATCAAGCAGACGGATGTTCTCATGCTCGGTTTGCTGGTTGCCCCGACGGAAGTCGGGCTCTACCGCGTGGCTCTCCAAGGAGCGGCATTGATCGAATTGGGGCAAGTTGCTGCCTTTTGGGTCGTAGGGCCGTACTTCGCTCGCCTTCATGCAAAGGCTGACACTGCCGCACTGCAGAAGCTCGCAAGAATGAATGCGATGGCGGTATTCGCACTGGCAGCGCTAACCTACCTCGTGTTCGTTCTGTTTGGACGGCAGATCGTGGTCACCATCATGGGATCCGAGTTTGCCGGCGCCGAGAATTACATCCTTATTCTTGGACTCGGACAGCTCGCGAATGCTTTTTTTGCCTCCGTCAGCTTCTTCCTTTCCATGACGGGCCACGAGAAACTCGTATCGCGCGTGTTGTTCTTCGTGATGTTGTTCAATATCGCCCTCAATCTTGGTCTCATTCCGCTCTTCGGACCTATGGGGGCCGCTGCGGCTACGGCAATTTCCATGGCCATCCAGAACATAATCCTGTACCGCCTTGCCCGTCGCGTCACGGGAATCCGAACGGCACCGTGGTAGCGAGATGAAACCAGCACCTAGGGATGAAAGAATGCGTATCGCCTACCTGTCCGCGTCCTACCTCCCATCCCTTGCAGCCAACAGTGTCCACGTCATGAAGATGTGTTCCGCCCTGGCCAGGGAGGGGCATGAGGTTACACTGCACGCAGATACCCATTGGCAGGATAGAGCAGTCGGTGACGCCGAAATTTTTGCGGCGTCCGGCGTCGCCCCAGATTTCAAGCTGCAGCGACGGCCGATGTTTCCCGTTCCAGGAACGCGTCGCATCAATGCTCTTCTGGCGGCTCGGGCAGCTGTTCGCGACGCGGACCTTGGGATTGCCCGAAATCTGCTCTCTGGCTATCTGAGCGCCCGTTGGGGGGTGCCGATGATGGTGGAGCAGCATCACCCTCTGGCCTCGGGATCCCTGGCCGACCGCCTCTTCAGGCGCATGCTGGTTTTGCCTACCTTTCGTAAGCTCATCGTAATCACAGAGGCTCTGAAGAACGAGTTTCTAAGGCTTTACCCAGAGCTGGAAGGCCGCATCCTCGTCGCTGCCGATGGAGCAGATCCCGCGGATCGTGGCGCCTTGCCGCTGCCGCCCGATGTGGGGCCCTTTCGAGTCGGATATGTGGGGCATTTATATAAGGGCAAGGGCATGGAGCTCATCGCCCAACTTGTGCCTTTGTGTCCCTGGGCGCACTTCACCATTGTCGGTGGCCGGCCAGAAGATATTGCAAGCTGGCAGGCGGCGCTCTCGGAGTTTCCCAATATAGAGTTCCTGGGCCATCAGCCCCACAGTCAGGCGGCGGCCCATATATCGAGATCACACGTTGTCTTGTTGCCGAACCAAGAGCAAATCTGGACAGTATCCAGCGGTCAGAACATGTTCCGCAAAGTGGGTTTCGATATCGGATCATGGACCTCCCCTCTCAAGATGTTTGAGTATATGGCGGTAGGAAAACCGATAATCGCCTCCGACCTTGCTGTCCTACGCGAAGTCCTGCGCGACGGCGAAAACGCTATCCTCTGTCCACCAAACGATCCGTCAGCATGGGCGGCGGCTATCAAAACGCTGTGCGACGATAGCGCTTTGAGAACGCGCCTTGGAGAAACTGCCCACCGAGATTTTCTGGTGAACTATACCTGGGCCGAACGCGCCAGAAGGATCGTTGCCGCAGCGGACATTGTCCCCGCGAAACAGGTGCGGTGACTGTGTTTCTGATGCATGCCGCGTACTGGCCTAACTCTCGGGATAATAGCTCTGAGTCTGAGAATGCAGTTTTAGGCTCATCTAGAGACTGCCTGAACTTTAGCGGCATGAGGCGACGCGCCGGGTTGTAGAGACAGTCATTTCAGGTAAACGTCTTTGCGAAGATCGTCGCAAGGATGGCCTCCTTTGCCTTGGTTACTCCATGTTAACTATGCCTCGATCGTCGAAATTTGCGCTTCGGCGATTAACCGCTTTGAAACGAGAGCTTGCTAGGTTGCCTTCACAGTTCAACTGAGGGCTCGAAAATGAAGGCACTTCTGAAAAAATTCCAGGACGACGAAAGCGGCGCGACCGCGATCGAATACGGGCTTATCGCTGCCCTCATTTCCGTTGGTATCATCGCTGCGGTAAGCGTGCTCGGTGGAAACCTGAAAGCCACCTTCGAGACCATTAATACGAAGATGGAATGGACGGAGGCTACCGGAACGTAGCACAGCTTCCCTGCGTATTTCCAGACTCCTAGCGCATGAGGCAGTGGTTGTTACAACGATTGGCTCGTCTATCTTACCCCACCGGTTTCTTCGCCGGTGGGGTTTTACCTTTTGAGAGATCAGGCCGCCAACAGGTCGTCGAACCGCGGAACCATCAGATAACGCCGGCGGTACCGCGCCAGAGTACTCCCTGCAGGAGATCCGATTGGGAGGTGATAAAGATCCACGTTATCCCAAATTCTATTCAGCGTGATGGATACTTTGGGGGCTTGTCTGAGCTGCTCTCAAACTTGGATCACCCTGCTGGTTCCTTCGGGGGTCTGATGCGCACCGCGATAACTGTGCACTTGGGGGGACATAGTTGGTGTGACTCAAATGACCGTGGCACTCTCGATCCGTCCAGCGATTGCGCGGAGTCCATGAACCATCACCCGATCTCACCTAGACGGCCGAAACCAGGCGCCTGCGAACCAAGCAAGCTGCTGGAACGGTTGTTAGCTTCACTCGTTCGCCGAAGGTGATGCTATTGCCCCAGAGAAGTAAATCGAAGCGCGTCCAAGCGACGAAGAAACGGCTACAGGTATCCGGATGGAACTGAGTTTCCCCATAGAGGAGCCCGTGCTGGAGTTCACCGTGCTGGTGCTGGCGGCGCTACTGGTACAGCTCACATTCCGAAAGCTGCCGGTGCCGGCTTTGATCGGTCTCTTGCTCATTGGCATGCTGATCGGGCCCGGCGCGCTTAATGTTCTGGCGCCTGACATGGCGGTCGAACTGCTCGGCTCTGTGGGGCTTCTCTACATCATGTTCCTGGCGGGTCTGGAGATCGATCTGGACGTGGTTCGCCGCCACAAGAGCGAGGCTGCAGTTTTCGGCGGGCTGGCGCTGGTGATCTCTTTCGCACTCGCTTTCGGGCTTGGCCTGGTTCTTGGGTTCGACTGGCCGGGTGCAGCGCTTTTGGCGGCTGCGATCTCGTCCCATACGCTGATCGCCTATCCCATGATCGAGCGAATGGATCTGGTCCACGAGCGTCCCATGGTCGCGGCGGTAGGGGGCACGCTCCTGACTGACACGGCAGCGCTGATCGTCCTTATTGTGGTCCTGCAAGTCTCTGGGTCGGACGGTGGCGCCTTCGGTTGGGTATGGCCCATCATCATGTTCACAGTCGTCGCCGCCATTGCGCTTTTTGCCGTTCCTCGCGTGACCCGCTGGGTATTCGATACCCTCGGCACGACGCGCGCAGAAAGTGCCTTGTTTGTCCTTGGGATATTGGTGTTGCTCGCGACAGTCGCCGAAGAAGTTGGAGCGGAGGACATCCTGGGGGCTTTCCTCGCCGGCATCTGCCTCAACCGGGTGCTGAAAGGCCGCGAGGAACTCTTCGAGCATCTCATCTTTGCCGGCCGTATGCTGTTCATCCCGTTCTTTTTCATTGAGACGGGCATGCGGCTCAGGCTCGAAGTCTTCGCCGATATGAACGTGTGGTTGATGGCGGGATCAATCCTGCTGGTCATTATTGTAGGCAAGACCATGGCGGCGTGGATCGCTGGACATCTCTTCGACTATGGACGCCTCGCGCGCTTTGTCATGATCGGCCTGACGATACCGCAAGCAGCGGCTACCCTCGCCGTGACGACGACGGCCTCCGACGCAGGCCTTGTCAGTGACGAGCTTCTGGACGCCATCATCATCGTTATTTTCATAACCTGCCTCGCCGGGGCGATCACCGTGCGATTTGCCGGTCAACGTCTGGCTGGTGCGCACGAGCAAAAGGACTTTGGGACAGAACACATGTGACCAGTCTCCTGACCGGCTGACACACCTTGGAACACACACGGAGCGACTACGATGAGCGCCTTTCTTTTCGCGTTGCTGCTGGTCTTCATCATTTTAGCCATTGTGGCTTGGCCAGCGTGGGGCCATACGCAAGACCGCTGGCCCTACACCCGCGGCGGTCGGTACAGGTATTATCCAAGTGCAGGCGCCATTGTGGCCGCGCTCCTGGTCATTCTGCTGTTCTGGGTCTTGGCGCCGCCTATGGCGGTGTGATCGACCCGGTAAGGTTTGCGGCCATCTTTGGGAGTGTTCAACTCAAAGGTTTGACCTGGATCAAGCATTCCGCCCCGCTTCTGGCCTCTCGGGCATTTCGTTTGTGCTGAAACTGCCATCCCGCTAGGACTTCCCGCGAGCGAACTCTGGAGGAAGTGCATGGCAAGCGCGATCGATCATGACCCCAGTTTGTTGGGCCAAGCCCGCAAGCTGCAGGCAATGCTGGAATCGGCGGTCGACGCTATTATCACCATCGACGCGACGGGAATCATCACCACCGTCAACCCTGCTGCGGCACGCCTGTTTGGCTATGAGCTGGAGGAGTTCATCGGCCAAAACGTTCGCTTCCTTATGCCGGAGCCATACCTTTCAGAACACGACGACTATATCCGCAACTACCGCAGTACCGGTCGCAAACGCATCATCGGCATCGGGCGCGAGGTGACGGGTCGGCGCCGGGACGGCTCGCTGTTCCCGATGCATCTGGCGGTGAGCGAGTTCGAAATGGATGGGCGCACCCATTTCACCGGCATCATCCATGATCTGTCAGCGCACAAGGCTACCGAAATGGCTTTGCGCCAGGCCCAGAAGATGGAGGCACTGGGGCAGCTGACCGGCGGCATCGCTCATGATTTCAACAATCTGCTGACCGTCATCATCGGCAATTTGGAAATGCTGGAGGGCAAGCTCACCACACCACTGCAGCAGGAGCTTGCCAACGAAGCTCTGGAGGCAGCTGATCTTGGCGCGCGGCTGACGGGCCGATTGCTGGCTTTTGCTCGCCGCTCCCATCTGGAGCCGGAAGTCGTCAACCTCAACAGCTTCGTGTTGGGGTTGACCGACATGCTGCATCGAACCCTCGGGGCGACTATTTATCTCTCCAATGCGCTGGCGCCCAACCTCTGGTCGACACGGGTCGACGCCTCCCAAGTCGAAAGCGCCATCGTCAACCTTGCGGTCAATGCACGCGACGCTATGCCCGATGGTGGCCGCCTGATCATTGAAACCTCCAACACCACTGTGGAGGCGCGCGAGGTGGACGATCTCGAAGGGTTGTCTCCAGGAGACTATGTGCGGCTCTCGGTTTCCGACACCGGCACGGGCATGCCCACCGAAGTCCGGGACCGGGCGTTCGAGCCATTTTTCACCACCAAACCGCAGGGCCGCGGTACCGGGCTCGGCCTGTCGATGATCTATGGCTTCGCCAAGCAGTCGGGCGGTCACAGCAGCATCTATAGCGAGGCGGGCAGGGGCACGACTGTCAGCATCTATTTGCCGCGGCATCTGGAACCGGCCGAACTCGCATCATCAACAGCTGACCAGGCGCCGCGCCAAGGTAGCGGCCAGGTTGTGCTGGCGGTCGAAGACGACGACCGGGTTCGCAAGCTCACGCTCGCGCGGTTGACCCAGCTTGGCTATGAGGTGCTTGCCGCCAGCTCAGCCAGCGAAGCCTTGGCGGTGCTAGCGAGCGGCGCCAAGGTCGACTTGCTGTTTACCGACCTTGTCATGCCCGGCGGCATGTCCGGATACGAGTTGAGCGCGCAGGTTCGGGAGCTTTACCCCGAGGTGAGAATCCTGCTCACCTCAGGATTTGCCGAGGAACTTGCCCGCGAGCAGCCCCAATCGGACCAACAGCTCAAGGTGCTTCGTAAGCCTTATCGGCAAGCCGAACTGGCCGAAGCAATCGCCGAGGCGCTCAGGCCGTGACGCTGCTCTTGCTGAGGCTCTGCGGAGTGAACGTGTAGCCGACCCCACGCACTGTTTTCAGCAGACGCGGTTGATCCCCGTCGCTGTCGATAAGCTTGCGGAGCCGCGCTATCTGGTTGTCGATGCTTCTGTCGTTCGGTGACCAGTCGTGGCCCTTCAACAGGTCCATGATTTGGTCGCGGCTCAGGACGCGATGCGGGTTCTTGGCGAAAAGCACTAAGAGATCGAATTCGCCCGTGGTGATGCGCAGCTCTTCGCCATTCCGCTGCAACGCGCGTCGGCTGAGATCGAGTGCAAACTCGTCGAAGCGGATCGTCTCGGCGGCCCCTGCTGTCGGCTCTGCTGGGATTGGCGCGGTTCGAGCACCACTTCTGCGCAGCACCGAGCGAACCCGAGCGAGTACTTCGCGCAGGTGGAAGGGTTTGGCTATGTAGTCGTCAGCGCCGAGCTCCAGCCCAACAATGCGGTCGATCATGTCGCCTTTTCCAGTGATCATGATGATGGGCAAATCCCACCTCTGCCGGACCGCACGGGCTATAGAGAGACCATCGATCCCGCCCAGATTAAGGTCGAGCGTGATGAGGTCTATTCCCGTCTCCAGCGCGGCATCGACCCCAGCCTGATCCTCTGCCTCGCTGACTCGGTAATTCTCCTCCTCGAAGCATCGACGCAGCATGCGCCGCACCTGCGCATCGTCATCGACCACCAGGATGTGAGGCGCCGCCTCGCTCATTCGCCCTCCGGACATGCCTACGGCCGTCAGCGCCGTTACACTCGGTTACAATTCGATACGCCAGCGGCGTACGCCCCTTACATGGCTTTGGTTGATTGTCTCCGTCGACAGACGTCGGTGACTATCAAGGACCAGCACCATGCAGCTTTCACCTATCGCATCCGCCCACGACACTCAAACGCCCTGGATGGGCGGCGTGGCTTCCAATGGCGGCGTTCGCGTACTTGATGCGCATGAGGTGCTATTCCGCGAGGGTGATGAAACCAGCGGCTTCTATGAAGTTCTGAGCGGTGCCCTGCGGGCGTACAAGATCTTTTCGGATGGCCGCCGGCAGATCGTTTCTTTTGCATTTGCCGGGGACATCGTCGGCTTTGGTCACGGGGAAGCCTACCGCTTCGACTGCGACGCGCTGGGCACAACACGCGTTCGTGCTGTCCCCAAAAGTTCGCTGCTGCGGGCGATGCGGGAGCGGCCAGAACTGGGCGAGAAGCTACTGGAACTGGCTGGCGGTCAGGTAGCCACCATGCAGGACCTATCGATCCTCCTCTGCCGCAAGAGCGCCATGGAGCGGATCGCAACCTTCCTCATGACAATGGCGATGCGACACCCGGGTGGCACCGCAGGTCAGGTACTGCCACTGCCGATGTGCCGGGTAGATATCGCCGATTATCTGGGTCTCACTATCGAAACGGTGAGCCGGAACATGACCCGCCTCCGTGCCATGGGGGTGATTGATTTGCCAACACGCGGGTCTTTCGTCGTGCGTGATCTGGAGCGGCTCCGTGAACTGGCCGACGGCGATGAAACGGTTCACTGACACCAGGGCCAAAGAGCTTGCGGGAGAGCGGAAGCGGATCGCGGTGGGTGCCTTTGCCGATGGCACCGGCCTCGTCGACACTCTCGAAGCTTTGCAGCAGCATGGCGTCAAAAACTACACCCTCTACACCGCAGAAGCCGGGGCTATCCGACCATTCGTCGACTGGCCTCAGCCAAGTTCGGTGCTGTCGTTGAGCCGCCTCTTGCCCGAAGCCGCTTTTGAGCAGGTGCAGGCTCTGGGCCCTGGGGTCGTGCTTTTGGGCGTCGATCTGGAGAGTTCGGAGGCTGAGCAAGCAGTTGCAACCATTCTCCTCCAGAGCGCTGCAGCGGCAGTGCAAATCCACGACAGGCTCGGCTGACCTTCTGGCCCCCGCCAACTTACGTTAGGTCTTGCAACACCCCTCACGCGCGTTTGTTTTCACCGCAAGGGAGCATAGCGGTGGAAAGGAATTCCCGGCGGGCGGGCAAGTGATCGTCAATCGTCATCTGCGGATCGAGGCCTCGCCTGTCCGGCAGGAAGCGAAACTGCCTTCCCTAACACGTTCCAAGTGCTCCTGAAGCTATCAACTCGTGAAGGCAAGTCCCTATGATTAGTACCCGCGTCCATGGCATCATCGATTACCTGATGGCAGCCGTCCTTATCGTCGTACCGTTTGCGTTCGGGTTTGGCGTCGGCAACTCGGCTGCACTCTGGGTGCCAGTTGTCATCGGCATTGTTCTCCTGATGACCAGCCTTATCACGCGGTATGAATTGAGCGTCGTCAAGATCGTGCCCATGGCTGTGCATCTAGGCGCCGATATTCTGGCCGGGTTGGTCCTGATCCTCTCGCCATTCTGGTTGTTCGGATTTTCCGATCAGATCTGGGTGCCCCATGTGGTCCTAGGAGTTGCCGAGATCGGCGTTGCCCTGTTGACGCGCAAGCATTCCAAGTTCGACCAAGGGTTTGAACACCGCGCCTGATCTCGGCTCACGGCTGGCTTCCCTTCAGCCTATCCAGCAAAAGATCGCGAGCCTCGTTGATCTTCGAGGCGAGGAAACTCGATCCGCCATGGTCGGGATGAACTTTCTTCATCAACTCGCGATGAGCTGAGCGGACCTCGTCGGCACTCGCCCCAGGAGCCAGCCCCAGCACCTCATAAGCTTCGGCCTCGGGATCTGCCGCGGCTCCGGTCGTTTCCTGCGACGCGGCCGCCTCCTCGAAATACTCGCGCCATCCAGCCCGATTGGCGTCAAGCCAGCTCTCGAGCAGTGCCAGGCTATCGGGATCATGTCGGATTTCCTCGATCAAGGCCCGCGTTTCCGCTTCGCCGAGATCCATTAGATCCCAGCCACCAAACTGGCCCGACAGCACTCGCCCGCTGACTTCTCCCGTATCATGGTCGAGCTCCATCGCGAGGTAGCGGCTCTGCACTTTAGAGATGTTGCCGTCATTCACCTTGTCGCCGCCCAGCTGATAAGGGCCGATACGCCCCTTGGCGATGATGGAAAAAGCACCGACGGCAGCAAAGAACGCCAGGTCGAAGCGGCGCAACAGCGCCAAGCCGATTGCAGCACCCACGGCAACGCCGCCCAGCCCCCAACGGAGCACGCGACCCCGCGCCTGCGGACGCATGCCGACAACCCATTGATACGCGGCTAACCCCATGAGGAGAAGTAGGCCGATGCCAAGTACATATCCCATTGCTTTATGAGAGCTGCTGCAGCAACGCCGTCGCAGTGCCCGATCGCTGCAGCTTCAGCAAATCACGCCCGCCGGCGGCGTAGGCAGCCACGGCTCGCAGCAGTTCCGCCAATTGATCTGGTGCGCGTTCGTCGAAGCGGGCATAGGCGCCCTTGGTTAGGCGTGCGAACTCCCGAAAGGCGGCTTCCACGCCGGGGTTGTTCCCCTCCTGAAAGATGAAGAGAGGGCATCCAAGTAACCCCAATTGCCCGGCTTTTTCGGCGAGCGTGTCCACATCCTCTTCGATAGCGTCGCCCACATATACCATCGCGTTGATCTTCTTGCGGGCATGCTCTGTCCGTGCATGGGAGAAGACCTTTCCGATCTGCGTGTGGCCGCCACGGCAATCAATGCCGGACATTAAGCGAGACAAGGCCTCAGTATTCCGGACCCACTTGGACGCCCTGCATTCTCCGAAGCCGCGGAAGTAAAGCAGTTGCACCTCAAGCGCTGCATCCTTCGGGAGCGACGTGAACATTTGCGCCTGAAGGCCGCACGCCAAATCCCACGTCGGCTGACGGCTCATCGTGGCATCAAGGGCAAAGAGTAGCCTCCCGGTGCCCTCGCTCGTTCCCGTTCGTGCAAGCTTGCCAACTTGCTCAACGAAGCTCGATATCTGCCCGCTGGACGAGCTGGCCGGCATCTGTGCTCCGGAAGTCCCGCGCGTGTTCAGCTTGTCGATACTGGATCTTTTTTCAGCCATGCCCCCAATATGGGTCTCGCAGGCGGCCCTCGCAAGCCAAGGAACTTCAGACGTCGCTGCTTGCAGCCTGTTCCTGCCGCTTGCGCTCGGCTGCTTTGCGCTCGCTATAGCGGGAGGTCAGGTAAGGCGCGATGCTGCGATTGACCAGCGTGAACTTCACCAGTTCTTCCATGACGTCGACGATGCGGTCGTAGTAGCTGGATGGCTTCATGCGCGCAGCCTCATCGAACTCCTGCCACGCTTGGGGGGACGGAGGACTGGGTGGGATTGGTCATGGCTCATAGACGCGTTCAGGCATAGCTCGCTTCCTTGGGGCTGCAGCATGGAGCGAATTTGGCAATCAGAGGCTCGCAAGGTTCGTGTCGGCCGCCGCAGCGGTTTCGGACGGGAAGGCTCGCCACCTCCCGCACCCGGTAAATCACGGATTGATAGAATATCGGCTCCGCCGATCGCTCTCGACCCGGCCCTCCGAGCCGGAGTGGCGAGGTGACTCGACTTGGTATTCTGCGGCATCCCGTGAGGCCGGGCGACTTCGCCAAAGGGGCTGTAGGCATTAGCTACAAGAATGGCCCCAACCGGGGGCGCGGCTGGGGCCTTCTTGGGAGGGTCTTTCGCAGGGATGAACCTGCAGGCAGGCAACGGGAGCCGCGCCGCCGCGTTCCATGCGCGGCGATCACGTTTGAACAGCTGCCCTAGAGTTCGTCCTCGTCCCCTGGCGGCTCGAGTATTCCCACGAGTTGCGCCACCCGTCCGCTGGGCAGGGGACGCCCTTCATTGATCAGCGCCTCGTCATTGTTGACCCAGGCCCACGCTTGCGCGAGTTCTGCCGGGGTCGCATCGATCGCCGCCAGTTCCGCTGCCTTCTGATTGTCCACGGGGCCAAGAATATTTGTGATGTCGCTGCGGGTTAGGGTCATCGGGTCCTCCTATGGGCAGGGTGGGCTTCGCTGGAAACCCGTTCCGCAAGGGCCGGACTAGGGAGAGGTCTGCGTCAGGGAGATCACATCGCGGGTACACCACTCCACGTCCCCCGCTCGCCCCGTAATATGGTCGATCTGCCAGCCGTGCACGGGCTCCCAAACAAGCTCGAAGCTTAATGATACGGGCTGCCGAAAGTTCACAAAAGATACATCTACATCCGCACTGCGCCCGGCCTCGGACAACGGATGGATCTCGAAGCTGGAGATTTGCCAGTCCTTGCCACCTGTGATGGGGTCCACTCCCAGGGCTCGCAGCTCCGCCTGTCCGATCCGCTGTCCATTGAGCTTTTGAGTCAGATCGTCCGAGAAGTAAGCGCTGAAATCGTGGATCTCTACTCCCGAAATGTAGGATAGATAGAGTGTGCGCAGGAGATCACTTGGCGTGTCGAACTGCTGAGCGCTCGCCCCGCTTGTGGCTGTGGCCAAGACAGCAAAGATTGCCGTGATCCGCATGACTTGCCGCGCTCCCCCCGAGCCATTGAGCCGCTAAACATTGCAGGCTCATTGAAAGAACGCCTTCCTCCAGCATTGGCTCCGGCAGTAGCCACGGTTTATCTACCGGGAGTGTTTTGCCCGATACCCCAAGCGGAACCAACCACACGTCAACGCCTTACCCTCCGGCTACAACGGAGAACGGCAATGGCACGTGGTTTAAACATGGGCTCGGCTGGCATGGCACTGCTGGGCCTCCTCGCAGTCAAGGGTTTTCAGCACCGGGATGACATCGGGCGGATGCTCGGCGGTATGTCCGGCAGCGGACAGGCCGGGCAGGGTGGCTCCAACGGGCTCGGCGGTATGTTGGGCGGCTTAGGCGACATGCTCGGCGGCGGCGCGTCCTCTGGGCAGGGCAAGGCACTGAACGAAGGACTTGGCAGTCTGCTTGATCGTTTCCGGCAAACCGGCCATGGCGAAGAGGCGGAGTCGTGGGTGAACAAGGGCCCCAACCGCTCCGTTGATCCTCAGCACCTCGAAGCTGCCTTGGGCGACGACGTGCTCGAGCAACTGCAGGCGCAGACGGGCCTCTCCCGGAGCGACCTGCTGCAGCGCCTGAGCTCCAGTCTCCCCGACACGGTTGATCGGCTCACGCCTGAGGGTCGGGTGCCCAGTGAGCAGGAAGCTGATCGGTATTCGCCGTCAGGCCAGGCATAACGCAGGCGCGACTTGACCCTCGACGAACTCACGACCCGTTTTGACCTGGCTCGCCAATCGGTGGCGAGTTGGTCCAATGACCCGATTGCCATCATTCGCGCTACTGGCGAAGCGCGCGAGACCGGGCGCCCTCAGCCGGACGTCATCGACGTGGCGCGCCGCACACTGGCCGCGGTCGAAGCGGAACGGCAGGACTTGGCCGACGCCGCGGCTACCACGCCGGACACCAGCCACGAACTCGCAGCCGGGGTCGAAACGGCGTTGACGGAGATGGACAGTCTCAGGAGGGAGCTTTTGGCCGCCATCAACCAGTTAGCAGCAACGCCGGGCGAGACCCGTGCATCATCTACAAATTCCGCAGGAACGCTGCCGCTTTAAGTGTCGTTGTGCCGAAAAAGGAACGGCAATGAACGACAAGCTCGAACTCCTCGCCCGCAGTGGATACGCCGCTCGTGGTGCGGTCTATTTAGTCCTCGGTTATATCGCACTAAGCTCCGTCTTCTGGGGCGGGGGAGGTGGGCAGGCGAACTCGGAAGGCGCACTGGCGACTATTCTGCGCCAGCCATTCGGCCGTATACTCTTGGGGCTGGTAGCAATCGGACTGATCGGCCACGTTATGTGGCGCCTGGCGGAAGCCTTGCTCAATGCCGACCATCACGACGACGACGCGAAAGGCTATGCCGCGCGTGCCGGCAACTTCGCCAGCGCTGTCGCAAATGGTTTTTTGGTCTTCGTTGCTGTGCGGCTGGCGCTTGGGGTGGGCAGCTCTGGGGGCGGTCAGGGCGGCGGCGGACGGGACGGCATGGCCTCCTGGCTTCTCCAGCAACCCTTTGGCCGCTGGATGCTCGGGCTCGTTGGCCTCGTCGTAATCGGGGTCGGACTTGTGCAGGTATGGCGCGGCGTGGCCGCCCAATACCAAAAGCGCGTACAGCTTCCGGCAGATCACGAGCACAAGCTCCATCTGGTGTGCGCCTTTGGCCTTTCCGCTCGTGGCGTTTTACTGGCGATCACCGGAGGTTTTTTGCTCTACGGTGCCATCACCATCAGCGGCCAACAGGCCGGCGGTACTGCCGAGGCTTTGGACTGGGTGCACCAGCTTCCTTTTGGGCGTTTCCTCTATGGCTTGGCGGCCCTGGGGCTGATCGCCTTCGGCATCTACAGCTTCGTCGAGGCACGATACCGCACGATGGCTGTCCCGCGAGTCGCAAAGGTCAAAAGCGCGGCCGCAAACCTGGTGAGCTAGCATGGATGCAGCGAGCCTTGAACGAAGGGCGCTTGCCTTTGCGGCTGCAGCTCACGGCTCTATCAATCAGCGTCGGAAGTATACCGGCGAGCCATACATCGTGCATCCCATAGCTGTGGCCGAAATCGTGCGGACGGTTCCTCACGAAGGGCCGATGATTGCGGCGGCTTTGCTGCACGACGTCGTTGAGGATACGCCGGTCACGATCGAAGAAATCCTCAACGAGTTTGGTCGAGAAGTGGGCGAACTCGTGGACTGGCTGACTGACGTCTCGGGCCCCGCTGATGGCAACCGGCGCAAGCGCAAGCATCTTGACCTGCTGCATACTGCAAAGGCTACCCCGGCTGCCAAGACCATCAAGCTTGCCGATCTCATCGACAACACCCGCACTACCGCCAAATACGATCCCAGCTTTTGGCGCGTCTACAAGCGCGAGAAAATTGCGCTCCTCGAGGTGCTTAAGGAGGGCGACAGCACGCTCTGGCGCCGCGCTGCCGAAGCAGCGTCCCAGGGCTAGGCAAGCATCGTGGTTTGGGAACGCTCTGGCCTTCCACCAGTTGAACAGAAGAGGTGATTTCAATGGAAAGACAAATTCGCGAAGCGATCATTGCCGAGCTAACCCGGCAGGCGGAAGCCAGGCCGCAGGCTCTCAAGGTCGACCGGCAGGGTGACCGTTTCTCGGTGAATGGCGAAATCGACATCGACGAACTGGTGATGGTGGTCGCAGGTTCCATCGCGGGAGGACCATGACATGGCTGACGATCGCAAGGACCCTGAGAAGGTTATTGATGCTGGCGCCACCGCAGCCGGCAAGCCGGACCAGGAGCAGCGGGATAAAAAGAAGGCGCCCTTGGGCAAGCCAGGCAATCACGACGCGCTCGATCCGAACAACAAGAAGAAGCCGTAACTCCCTACCGGCCGGAGGCGCTGGGGCGACGGAAGATATCGGTGAGGGCGAGCAAGACCACCAGGTGGATGTTCTCAGGAGTAACCGGATCCTTGAGGCATTTGATGCGCGAGGCAACCGTGAACTTCACTCCCGCGCGCGTTCCACTGGCCGTGAAATGGAGATGCTGCGCCACCGGGTCATAGTCGGAGGCTGTGACCTTGAAGTCCATGGGAGAAATGGGAGCCCGGTTCATAGTCCCTCTATAATCGGGCTGGCGTACCGCGCAAGCCGGCCACATGATCACTTCGGTGATTCAGCGCTAGTTTGGAGGGAACGGCACAGACCATGGTCACGCGACACCGGCTGGCGGGGCTTCTGCACTTCAAAGAGCCCGATTTCTCGGTCCTCGGCACTGCAATTGCCGAGCATGGCGATTACGCCGTCGAGACCCTGACTCTGCGGATCGGAGATGCGAATACGCGTGGTCTACTCACGCGTCCGACTGGCAGCGCCGGTCCTTTGCCGGCCATCCTCTATGCGCATTCTCACGGGGGCAAGTACGAGATCGGCGCGCAGGAGCTTTTGGACGGTCGAGAGTATCTGCAGGAGCCACTCGGCCCCGTTCTCGCGCGAGCCGGCTATGTGACACTGGCCGTCGACATGCCTGTGTTCGGTGTGCGCTCGTCCACCAGTGAGGCGGCAGCCGCAAAGGCGCTTTTGTGGAGAGGCAAGTCTCTCATCGGACAGATGGTGTGCGAGCAGGCGGCTGCCCTTAGCTATCTTGCCGGGCGACCGGACGTGGATGCCAGCCGGCTAGGCGCCTTCGGCATGTCCATGGGCTGCACGCTGAGCTATTGGCTCGCTGCCCTCGATAACCGGATTAAAGCTGTTGCCCAGCTCTGTTGCTTTGCCGACCAGCGCACCATGATCGAACTGGGTGCCCATGACGGCCATGGCATCTATATGGTGGTGCCCGGCCTTCTCGAAGAAGCCGATGCAGGGGCAATCGCCGCACTCATTGCGCCTCGCCCACAACTGGTCTGCCTCGGTGAGGCCGACCGCCTCACGCCGCCCCAGGCATTCAGTCGTGCCTGGGAAGAGCTTCTCCCGGCCTATGCATCTGCACCTGCTAACCTGCAACTCATCTCGGAGCCGGGTGTCGGGCACGAGGAGACACCGCGTATGCGTCAAGCCATGCTCGCCTTCTTGCGCGAGCACCTTTAGCGATCACTGCTGCTTCTGAACCGGATGCCGACGCAAGACTTCAGACTCGGGCAGGGCACCGGCATAACGCAACTCTCGGTTGGCACGCTCCCAAAAGGCCGGGTGAACCTTATCCAGCAGTTGGGGCGCGGTGGGCGTCAGCAACAGGTTCCGCCCGATGTCCTGCCTTAGGTACAACACCAAGTTCTGGCGGTACCAGGCGGGTATCTGCTCGTCACTCCAAATCTGCGGACGAATGATGTCAAAGGCGAGTAGCTCATGCGCCGCGAACAGGTGAGCCCACCAGCTCTGCCATTGTTCGTTGCGATGCCCTACGCCGCCTTGCCCGGGTATGGCAGCACTGAACAGCACTGCCGAGCCCATGGCGGCGAGATCGGCGACGTAACTGGGGGCACGCTCCTCGGAGAGGTGTTCCGCCACTTCCAGAGAAAGCACAAGGTCAACCGCAGGTCCGGCGAGGGGCTGCTCCAAGTCGACGGCGGTAAACTCGATCTTGGCATCGTCCAGCATGTCGGGACGCACCCAGTCGCCCTCGAACCCGATTGCCCGGCCGGCCCCATTAGCCAACGCCGCCGCTAGCCATGTGCCCGTTCCGCAGCCAATATCGGCGAGGCTCCGGCGCGGCATGCGACGCGGAAGCGCGTTCAGGATCCGGTCTGCAGCGTGGCGCGTGTGCTCGCGCCGACTCTCATAAAAACTCGCCGGGTAGAGCGCGTGGCTCATGCAAGTTGCCTCGTCCCTGGTAGCGCCTTCAAGCAAACGGCAAGGTGGCAACCGCTCCTTCATCTGCCGTTCAGATTGCTCTTCATACCTTGCAATACTAATTTAAGGGAGTGAGGATCATGCGGAATTCCATGAGACAGATACTGGCCGCACTTCTGCTGCTCGGCGGCAGCCTCTTCGGCTCTACGTCGGTCATTGCTGATCCGGTGGTGCCCGGTGAGGAGCACTGCGTTGTCAATGTTCGAACGGACGACGTCCTCAACCTCCGCCGCGGGCCCAGCGCGCAATCCCGTATCGTCGCCCGCAAGAATTACGGCGACTGCGGTGTGATGATCACCGGCTCTTGCAAAGGAGATTGGTGTCCGGTTGAAGACGGCCACAATGCCGGCTGGGCCCACCGCCACTATCTCTCGATGGTTTCGCCCGCCATGTATTGCGTCACCGGTGTGGCTCGCAACGACGTGCTGAACTTGCGTGCCTATCCCTCGCCGAAATCCCGCATCCTGACCGGGCTTGGTCCACGGCAATGCGGCATTGCTTTCCTGCCCTACGCCACGAATGGCTGGCAGAAAGTCCGGGCAGATGGCTGGCAAGGTTGGGTCAACCGCAGCTATCTGAGCGGCCAGTAGCCCTCAGCCGATAGCCACCAGCCGAGGCGCCTCAAGGTTCACGCGGTTGCGGCCCTGACGCTTGGCGGCATAAAGCGCGTCATCTGCTCGCCGCAGCACCTCGTCGAGGGTGCTGGGAAGGTCACCAGAATTCGCCACTCCGGCGCTGACCGTGCCCCGAATGGAGCCGGACGGGATGCGAATGGTCGATGCGCCGAACACGAGCCGGAGACTGTCTGCAACGAACATGGCAGCCGGCCCGTCCATATCCTCCATGACAATCGCGAATTCCTCCCCTCCTATGCGGGCAGCAGTGGAGTGTGGCGGCATCGTCTCCCGGATGCACTGCGCGAATGCTTGCAGCATGGTATCGCCTGCCGCATGCCCGAAACTGTCGTTGATCGCCTTGAAGTCGTCGAGGTCGAAAAGGATGACCGCAGTGCGCGGGGGCAGAATGTTATGTATCTCGAAAAGAGAGCGCCGATTGGTGAGGCCTGTGAGATTGTCCGTGCGCGCCTCGGACTGGTGTCGCAACGCCAACCTTGAATGGTTCAGCGCCACCGAGATCGCGCCGATGCCGGTGATCCCGATGATCGACACCAGCGCGTTTAGATCCTCCGCCCAGTTGTCCGGCATTCCTTGGACGACGAACTGTTGCTGAGAGAGGAGCGCGACGCCGCACAGCACGAAGGACGCACCCGAGACCAGATAAAGCCCAAAAAGGGATGACATCAGTGCCGGCGACTCTGCCCTGGACGACCAGAATGCAAGACCAGTCATTGCGAGTAGCGCACCCGCCAAGACATTGGACGAGATGATTCCGACCCCCGTAACACCAAAGGCGAACGTGCCGCTCATTAGTGCTGCGGAAGTCCCGCACAGCGCCAGCACGTGCCACATAGGATAAGCAAGAGACCGGAATTGCCGAGATGCACCCCACACAATCGCGCACCCGCTCGGCAGCAGCATGAAAGCCAGAGCGCCGATCCATAAAAGCCCGGTCTCATCATATGCAGCGAACGTAATGGTTGCTGCCACCAGCACCATCATGCCCGCGGCCCAGGTCATCAGGAACCTGTCCTGGCGCGCCGTCAGCCAGGCTGAAACCAGCGTAAGGCTCATGGCGCCGCCACTGAAGATAATCGCTACCAGCAGTGATCGATAGTCGAACGGCATGCCAATCCCCTACGCAACGGCATCCTAGGCGGCAAAGCTAAACATATCTCTGTCCTTAGCCCAGTAGAGTGACCCGAACGTAAATATTCATCGCTGATCGCTGATAGCATTCGAAGTAGCCACTACGCTCGGCGACCAGCGAGCACATCATGAGCATCCCGGAATCCCAAGCTCCGGGGGAACGGAAGGTCCTCACGCCCATTGTGATGATATGAAACGCCGGCCGGAGGGCGGTACGGCGAGGACGGTCCCCCTCAACCAAGGAGCAGGATCATGAGCATCCAAGATCCGAATAACACCACGAGCAACCAGGCCCCCGAACAGCGGGTGAAGGAAGACCTCAACAAGGTCAAGGAGACCGCTCAGCGCGACATGGACGAAGTTCGTCGCCAGGCGGCCAAGGACGTCAACGAACTCAAAGATCAGGCCATGGATCAAGTCGGTGCCGTTGGCGAAAAGGCTAAGTCCTTCGCCAACGACCAGAAGGACCTTGCCGCCGGCCAGATCGACGGCGTCGCTTCGGCCATGAACAAGGTCGCCGATCAGCTTGAAGATCAGCCCACCATCGCCCGCTACACACGGGAAGTCGCCGGCAGCCTTAGCCGTGTCTCTAGCAATGTGCGCGATCGCGACGCGGCAGACCTCATGGAAATGGCGCAAGATTTCGGTCGTCGTCAGCCGCTGGCATTCCTGGGTATCGCGGCTCTCGCCGGTTTCGCTGCCAGCCGCTTCGCCATGTCTTCGTCGCACCGCCGTGACGTTACGGGTCCTCGTTCCACCGCCTCCACCTATAGTGCGGGCACCAGCTATGGCACGACCCGAGGGTCGACGGTAAGCACGCCGTCTGGGTCAACCGGTTCGACCTATTCTGCCGGTACCTCCTATGGCGCGGGCACCAGCTCCACCAGCGGCGGCGCAACTTCCTACACCTCGGGGAGCTCCACCAATGGCCGACACTAATGATACCCGCTCCCTTCCGGAGCTGATCAGCGGGTTAGCGTCCGATATTTCCGGGCTTTTCCGCAAGGAGATCCAACTGGCCAAGGCTGAGGCATCCGAGAAGGTGTCTCAGACGCTTGGTGGGGTGGAGATGATTATGGCCGGTGCCGTCCTGGGGCTTGGTGCCCTGGGCGTGCTGCTCAGTGCCATCGTTACGCTGCTCGCGTCCTTCCTTGTCGCGCAAGGCATGGAAGAAGTGTTCGCGACCACCCTCGCAGCCTTCATCGTGGCCGTTGTGGTCGGCATTATTGCCTGGGCGATGATTGCCAAGGGCCGCAGTAACCTCAAGACCAGCAATCTGACGCTGGATCGCACGACCAGCTCCCTGGCGCGTGATGCTGACGTCGTAAAGGAGAGAATCTAATGGCCTATGATTCCGATAACAAAAGTGCGGCCGAGCTACAGCGCGAAGTCGAGGCTCAGCGCGGACGTGTGGAAAACAAGATTGATGCAATCCAGGGGCGCTTGTCTCCCGGAGACATCTTCGACGAGGTTCTCAGCTTCGCCAAGGGCAGTAGCGGCGAGTTCGTCGGCAATCTGCAGCGTACCGCAACTGCCAATCCAATCCCGCTCGCGCTTCTGGGTGTGAGCTTGGCCTGGTTGATGGCGAAGCCACCCCGCCGCACCCGAACTGTTGAAGTCTATGAAGAATACGACGTCGACTATGTCGACGATTACGATGACATGGACGACTATGATTATGATGAGGTTGAGTACCCCGTCGCAACCATCTCGGGCACCAGCCTGCAGCGTGTAGGGAGCTCGTCTGACGATCGCGGCCGGACGTTCAGCGAATTCACCGATGATGCTGGCCGCAAGTACAAGGCCGAATCCGACAAGATGGGCAAGCGCGCCGGTCACTTCATGGACGAGGCGGGCAACAGGTTCCGCGGTTTCACTGACTCCGCCGGGCAGCAGGTCAATACGTTCCGCGACGAAGCGGGCAACGTGCTCGATGAGGCTCTGGAGTGGGCATCGCACACATGGCAGATGGCCCGCGAGAAGATGCAGGGCGCTGGCGACAACCTGAACTCGCGTCGCCGCTCCATGGGTCGCCGTGTTGCCGGAGCGCGTAATGCCATCGGCGAACGCGCTGCTGGTGCACGTCATGCCATTAGCGATGGTGCCTCCGGTGCTCGTAGCGCTATTGGTGGGGGCGCCGCCTATGCTGGCGAGCGGGCTGGACAGCTCAACAGCGAGCTGATGCATCAGATGCGCGAGCAGCCGCTGATCGCTGGAGCTCTGGCCTTTGCTGCGGGCGCTGCCATCGGTGCTGCCTTGCCGCATACTCGTCAGGAAGACGAGCTGATGGGCGACGCTGCCGATAGCCTCAAGGGCGAAGCTGCCTCACAGGCCGCGCAAGCCTATGAAAAGGGTCGTGAGAAGGTATCCGAGCTTCACGATGAGGCCAAGGAGCGTGCATCCTCGCTCTATGAGGACACCAAGGACAAGGCGACCAACGCTGCGTCCAAGGCATCCGAAGCTGGAAACGAGGCCGCAAACAAAGCCAGCTCGAGCGCGACCACCAAGCCCAACGATCTGGGCAGCTCAACCTCCCCACGCAACAATGCGGGGACGACCGGCAGCTCGACCCCGGGGCCGACCCGGTTCTAAATACCGCGTAAGCTGATCGCAAAGAGGGAAGGCGGGCAACTGCCTTCCCTTTTTGCGTATTGAAACTGTTGGATCGCGCAGAAGAAAAGGCACCAGCAGTGCGGGGCGGCATCTGCTGGTGCCTTAGGGCCGACGCTCCAAAGCTGTGACGCAGCATGGGACCTTGGAGTCAACGTCAGCACGCTAACAGACTTGCTGTGAGGGGGCTGTGATGAAACTTGTCAGGCTTCCGTCAGCTTTGCAGCACTAGAATGATCACCATGTTCGCCCGACCGCTCCTCACCATCATTTTTTTGACTGCCTTCCTGAGTGCGCCCGCTGGGGCGCAGGGAAATGGCAACGGCGGAGGCAACGGGAATAGCGGCAGCGAGTCCGGCAGCGCTGAAAACAGTGGCGGTGGCAGCGGCCCCGGCAATAGTGGCAATGCCGGCGGCGGCAGCAGTCCCGGCAACAGTGGCAATACCGGAGGCGGTAGCAGCCCTGGCAATAGCGGCGACGCCGGAGGTGGCAGTAGCTCCGGCAACAGCCCTGGAGGTGCCGGGGTCGGTAGTACAGGCAAGCCGAGCTCCAATGGAAGTCCTGCCTCGAGCAATCCCGGAAGCGGGTCGAGCATTGGCAGCAGTACAGAGCGTGCGGCGCTTGAAGCAGTCCGGTCGGGCATTGCCGTGCCGCTTGAAACCTTGCTTCCCGATCTGGAGGCGCGGACCGAAGGCGGCAGTCTGATCGACGCCGAACTGATCCGCGTGAAGGGCTTTCTTCTCTATGCGGTCAAGGTGCTGACCCCCGCAGGTCGGGTGCAAACTGAATATTATCTGGCGCGAACCGGCGCCCATCTGGAGGTGCGCTGAGTGCGGGTGCTAGTTGCCGAAGACGACGACCGTATCGCCGAAACGCTGACCAATGCGCTCTCCCGCGCGGGTTTCGCCGTCGAGCGGGAAAGCGAAGGGGAGAGTGTCTGGTTTCGCGGCGACTCCGAGGCCTTTGATGCGATCATCCTGGACCTCGGCCTACCACAAATGGATGGTCTTACCATTCTCAAGCGCTGGCGCGCCGCCGGAAAAACCACGCCGGTCCTGATCCTCACGGCCCGCGGGCAGTGGGAGGAGCGCGTCGACGGTATCGAAGCAGGCGCCGACGACTACGTGGTGAAGCCGTTCCACATCATGGAAATCGTCGCTCGCGTGCGCTCACTGGTTCGCCGGGCCAGCGGCTTGGCGTCCTCCCGTGTGCCCTTCGGCCGCTACATGCTCGACACGGGCAAAATGCAGGTTTTTCTTGATGGCGCACCAATCGATCTCACGCCGCAAGAATACAAACTGGTCGCCTATCTGGTGCACCAGCGTGGACGGGTGGTGTCGCAACTGGAGATCACCGAGCACATCTACAACCAGGACTATGAACGCGACTCCAACGCTGTCGAGGTGCTGGTCGGTCGTGTCCGGAAGCGTCTCGGGCAAGAGGTGATAAGAACCCGGCGTGGCTTCGGCTATGTGCTGGGAGAAGATGCATGATCCTTCGATCCCTGCGCCTGCGCATGCTTGGTCTTGCGCTGGTCTGGGTCGTCATTTCGCTGATCGTCGCAGCGGGCGTACTGCAGCATCTCTTCACAGTGAACATCGAGCGCGCGGCTCAGGTGGGAATGTCGGCTGCGGTGAGCCGGCTCGCTGCCGTCTTGATGCCGGAGAACCCCGTTCCGGCCATCAGCGCGCCGCTCCCCGATCCACTTTATTCCACCCCCTTCAGTGGCCGCTACTGGCAGATCGAAGCGATGGACAATGGCGAGATCACCCGCTCGCGCTCCCTGTGGGATTTTGTGCTGCAGACGCCGTCCCCCGAAGCCCAAGGCGAGCTCCTGCACCATGAAGTTGGGCCGGGCGAGCAGAACTTGCTCGCCTTGACGCGGCGGATCGAACTCGAAGGTGCCAATGGCCCCCGCTCTTTCCTCGTTACCATCGGAGAGGATCACCGCGCCATCGACGAGGCAATCGCCAGTTTCCAGCAGGATACCACACGCCTCTTGCTCCTGCTCGGGGGCCTACTGCTAGTGGCTGCTTGGCTGCAGGTTCTCCTGGGATTGGCACCAATCAAGACACTTCGTCGGGCGATAGAATCCGTGCGCCGGGGTGACGCTGAACGGCTCGCTGGCAATCACCCGACCGAGTTGTCGCCATTGGTCGAGGAAGTCAACCAATTGCTGACTGCGAGGGATGCGGCCATGGAAAAGGCGCGGTCGCGGGCGGCAGATCTTGCTCATGGGCTCAAGACGCCACTGGCGGCGCTGCATGGCGTTGCAGATCGTTTGCGCGAGAGTGGTAGCCCGCATGACGCCGAGATGATCGAAAGCCTGTCTACGGAAATGTCCGAGCGCATCGACCACCAATTGCGGCTAGCGTCGCTTCGCCTGCGCACCACCTCTCACGCTGCGCGCTCCTCGCTCAACGCTGCCGTACTGCGGACGTTGACCGTGTTGAAAAAGACCGGACGCGGCGAGGGGCTGCATTGGGTTGCTCAGCTGGGAGACGACTGCACGGTGGACTTGCACCGGCAGGATCTCCTTGAGCTTGTCGGCATCCTCCTTGAGAACGCTGCGAAATGGGCGAACTCGCGCGTTTTGGTCTATGGCAGCCAAGAAGGAGAGGCCGCCGTGCTCAGCATTGAAGATGACGGGCCCGGCATTGCAGAGTCCGATCTGGCGCAACTGGGCGTGCGGGGGCGCCGGCTTGATGAGAGCAAGCCTGGAACCGGACTAGGGCTCGCCATGGCTGCTGAGATACTGGAGATCAACGGCGGCACGATCAGCTATCATCGTGCCGAGGTCGGGGGACTGCGCGTGCGCCTCTCGCTACCCCTGGCGAACGCCGCGGGATCTGCTGCCTAAAGCGAGAAGACCCGGATTATCTCCCGCGATTGCGGAGCCACCACTGCAATTCGCCCATCGGGCAAAAGGAAGAAGCTTTGCCCGGCAAGCTCGGGAGCAATCTCAGTGATCTCGGCTGGTAGCGGTTGCAACGAGACGTGGTCGGGCACCTGCGCGCCCGGGGTGACAGCGAAGTCGACATCCACGATCGGCCCCGACTGCGCCGCCGTGATTGCAGCACGGAGCCGGCCTTGCTGTTCGACTGACATCTCCTGCGGGTTCGTCTGGGCGAGCGCCGGTCCCATCACGAGAGCAAGCAAGAGAACGGCAATCGATCGTTGCAGGGCCATGCGTACCCTCCTTGCTGCTGAACCAAGAATCGCGTGCGACCAGGGCACGGTAGCACTTGGTTGTTCGGGTTCACCACTGCACCTAGCCAGCGAGGCTGGCGCCACGAAGCCTTGGAGCGTGGTGTGAACTCGCCGGAGAAGATTACGGTTCCGAATGATCCAGTGAATCCAAAGTACATATCCTGACCATTAAGTAACGATGTGGTTCATCTTCTCGGAATGGCGTAAAAACGGCGCAACTGGTTCATTTTCATGGCGCGGGAACAAACACCAACACTACGTGTTCTTGGGGCGTCAATTCCAAGTGGAGTCCTACACAGGAGATTAAGAATGAAGAACATGCTTCTTGCTTCGGTCGCGGCGCTGTCTCTTGCAGCCGCCCCAGTCCTCGCGCAGACCACCACAAACGCCGATACCGATGCTGGCGCTGCCGTGGGCGGCGCCGCTGGTGGTGCTACCGGTGCCGTTGTTGGCGGTCTGATCTTTGGGCCGATTGGCGCGGTGATCGGCGGCTTTACCGGCGCCACCCTTGGTGCGCAGGCTGGCGTCGAAGCCTCGTCGGTGGAATATGCCCGCCTCAACCCCATCGATCCGATCACCGTAGAAGGTGAATTGGAGGTCGGCTACGTTCTGCCAGAAACTATCACCATTCATCCCATCGAAGGCGATGAGAACTTCGGCTATTTTTACACCGAAGATCGTCTCTGGTTCGTGGACCTGTCCGACCGCTCCGTAGTCTATTCGCCCGGCACCGTTGTGGCCGTGGAGCAGTAACCCGACACAAGCCCGGGCGCATAGCCCGGGCTGCTAATGAAGATCGGGCTGATCACATGGTCCCCCCTTCTGTGCTTCAGCCACCGGCATAACGCGGTACTAGATTAGCCCATCGGCACGCTGCCAGGCACCAGCGGAATGGGGGAGACGGTCGAGTTCTCTTCGGAGGTGTCCACCCCATCTTCTTCGGCAAGTTCCCGCTCCGCGCGGTGCCAATACTCCTCGTGCTTGCCCTCGGGCGAGCCATCCCTCTCCCAAAGCGCGTAGGCGCGGTCGCGAATCTTGTCCTCGTGCGTGCGGTCCATCTCATCCTCCTCATGCCGTATGAGGCTGACGCCGGCTGGCGTCGAGCCATGCGAGTGTAACGGCAGGAGGGCGACGGAGTTGCTCGCCTCAGAGCGTCTTTGCGAGCGCCTCGAGCTGATCGGCGCAAATACCCCAACCCTCATGGAAACCCATCTTCTTGTGGTTCTCGGTATCTTCCACAGTCCAATGCCGCGCGACCGCCGTATATTTCGTCTTGCCCTCACCGGCGTCCTCGAACAGCAGGATGCCTGTGAAGAACGGTTTCTCGGAAGGCTCCCAATCCCCGACATAGGCGTCGGTAAAAACGAGCTTCTCGTTGGGCACAATCTCCAGATACTGCCCGGGATTGGGGAACTCGGTCCCGTTTTCATCGGCCATGGTGATGACGTTCCGCCCACCGGGCCTTAGGTCCACTTCGGCCTTCGGCGTGGTCCAGGGCTTGGGCGTGAACCACTGCTTGATAAGTCCCGGCTCGGTCCAGCAGCGGAAGATCTTGTCGCGCGGCGCATCCAGCACCCGGACCAAAACCAGATCGCGTTCAGTGTCTTGGGTAGGAAGACTCATCTTTCTCTCCTTTGCATTGAGCTTCACACAGGCGACGACGGAGGCAACCGGTCTTCGACATGAGGGCGAAAGAAATCTTCGATCCTGGCCCCCGCTCCATGTATGGAAGCCCAGAACCAAGGCGAGGCCAAGATGACCCTGACGCGGCGCGTGCTCGAAACCGACTGGACCCTGACCTGCGCTCGACCAGTGGGCGCCCCCGAACTGCCCGATGCTATTCCCGCCACGGTGCCGGGCACGGTGCACACCGACCTGCTCGCGGCCCGGCTCATCCCCGATCCCTATCTCGACCTCAACGAAATCGCCGTGGATTGGGTGGGCCGTTGTGACTGGCGCTACGACCTGGCTTTCGATTGGCACGACAACGGGGCAGGGCAGGTGGACCTCGTCTGCCCGGGGCTCGACACCTTCGCGCGCCTTTCGCTCAATGGCACCCTCATCGGCGAAACCGCCAACATGAACCGGACCTTCCGGTTCGACGTCTCCGCGCTGCTGCGGGAGGGCGAGAACACGCTTTCGATCCTCTTTGAATCTGCCTGGACCCGTGGCGAACAGCTCGCCAGCCAATACGAGCCGCGCCCCAACAATTATCCGGGCCCCGCCAATCTCATGCGCAAGATGGCTTGCAATTTCGGTTGGGACTGGGGCCCCACTCTCGTCACTGCCGGTATCTGGCAATCCATTACCCTTGAAAGCTGGAGCGAGGCCCGCCTTGCCTCCGTTCGGCCAGAGATCACAGTTCACGGTGCCGATGGTCATGTGCGCATCAGTGCCGAAATTGTAGGTGGCACCCCCGGAGCCGTCCTCCGCGGCACTGTCGCTGGCGTAACCAGTGAGTTACCGGTCGAGGGCTTGGCCTCGTTCGATCTTCTCGTTCCCGAACCCCAGCTGTGGTGGCCGCATGGCCTTGGCGGCCAGCCTCTTTATGATTTGACCGTCGAACTGCTGCGAGGCGAGGAAGTGCTCGACACCTGGTCCCGCCGCATCGGCTTCCGATCGGTGCGGCTGGACACCGGCAGTGACGCGCACGGCACCGCCTTCACCATCGTGGTCAACGACGTTCCCGTCTATGTCTGCGGCGCCAATTGGATCCCCGACGATTGTTTTCTCCCGCGCGTCACGCCCGATCGCTACCGCGCCCGCGTCGATCAGGCCAAGCGCGCCAACATCAATCTGCTCCGCGTTTGGGGCGGCGGCATCTACGAGACCGACGCCTTCTACGAGGCCTGCAATGAAGCTGGCATGCTGGTCTGGCAGGATTTCCTCTTTGCCTGTGCCGCCTATCCGGAGGAAGGCGATCTTCCCGCCGAGATCGAAGCCGAGGCGCGCGACAACATCGTCCGGCTGATGCCGCATCCCGCGCTCGTGCTCTGGAATGGCAACAACGAGAACATCTGGGGCTGGGTGGATTGGGGCTGGCAGGCCGCGCTCGAGGGGCGCACCTGGGGGCTCGGCTACTATCTTGACCTCCTGCCGCGTCTCGTCGCTGAACTCGACCCCACGCGCCCCTATTGGGCAGGCAGTCCTTATTCGGGCAGCATGGATATTCATCCCAATAATCCCGCCCATGGCTGCACCCATATCTGGGACGTGTGGAACGACATTGGGTACGAGCACTATAGGGGAAGTATCCCGCGCTTTGCCTCGGAGTTCGGTTGGCAGGCCCCGCCCACCTGGGCGACGCTCAGCCAGTCCGTGCATGATCAGCCGATGACGCCAACATCTCCCGGTGTCTGGCACCACCAGAAGGCGACCATCGGCAATGGCAAGCTCCTGCGTGGCCTCGCGGGGCACCTGCCATCCCCCCAATCCATGGACGACTGGCACTTCGCCACTCAGCTCAACCAGGCCCGGGCCATTCGCCTTGCCGTCGAGCACATGCGCTCGCATCGACCCGTCAATATGGGTGCCATCGTCTGGCAGCTGAACGATTGCTGGCCGGTGACCTCCTGGTCAGCCATCGATGGCTACGGACGTCTCAAGCCGCTCTGGTACGCCATGCGCGCCGTCTATGCCCCCCACCTTCTCACCATTCAGCCGCGCGGCGAGGAACTGTACCTCTTCGCCGCCAATGAGCGGACGCTGTTCTGGCGTGGTCCGGTGACCATCAAGCGCCTACGCTTCGACGGCACGGTCTTGGCTGAATGGACCCATTGGCGGCTCTGCGCCGATCGGCTCGACATCGGCTCCCTAGCCATTCCTGCTGCTGTGGCGACGCCTGGCGATCCCGCCCGCGAGCTTCTCATCGCCACCATGCATGATAGCACTGCGTACCACTACTTCGCCGAAGACATCGCGCTCGACCTGCCCAAGCCCAAGGTAGAAATCGACGTGGAGGGGGAAGGTCAACAGTGGCGCGTCACCCTGAGGGCGCGAACCCTTCTCAAGGACCTCTGCCTGTTCGTTGACCGCACTCACCCCGATGCTGAAATCGACGACATGCTGGTCACTCTCCTGCCAGGTGAAACGCGTAGCTTTTTGGTGACCAGTCCAGTGCCGCTGACCGCCGAGATTTTGAGCAGCAAGCCGGTCTTCCGGTGCGCCAACGATCTCGTGCAAGGATGATGTGAAGGGCAGGCGCCGCAGCGCTAGGCTATGGGCGACAATCGCTCCAGGGCCGGGCGCAGATGCCCTTCGCTCTCCTCGAGCAGCCGCTGCGCTTCATCCGAGCCAGGGGCGCCTGCTGCGATCAGCACCGCCGGCTTGATCGCACCATCCGTGGCTTCCAGCGCCCGCTCGGCGGTGGCTTCGTCAGTCCCGCTGATCGCTGCCACCATCCGCTTGGCACGATCACGCAGCTTGATGTTGTCGGCAACGACATTGACCATCATGCCGTCATGCACATGGCCCAGCAGCATCGCCATTTGGGTGGAGAGCATATTGAGCGCGATCTTCTGGGCCGTTCCCGCGCCCATCCGGGTGGACCCGGCGATCACCTCGGCCGGCGTCGGCAGGCAGATGGCAACATCCACATGCTCGAACAGCGTTGCCCCTTCATTGTTGGCGATGCCGATCGTCGCCGCTCCCGCAGCGCGCGCTGCCTGAACTGCAGCCAGCGGGTAGGGGGTACTGCCGCTCGCCGTAACGCCGATGAGGCAGTCTCCTGCACCTACGCCCAAATCTTCGACTTCCTTGCGGGCCGCCTCGGCATCATCTTCCGGGCCACCTTCAAGATGAGTTAGCGCAGCCGCACCGCCGGCGAATAGAACCACCACCTGCTCGCGGGCGATTCCAAAGGTGCCCGGCAGTTCCAGCGCATCTGCTAGAGCCATCAGCCCCGAACTGCCCGCCGCCGCATAGATCAGCCGCCCACCCACCTGGATTGCGTCGGCAGCCAGCTTGGCGCCCCTGGCAATTTCCGGCACGGCCTTTTGCGCCGCCAGTGCAGCCTCGGCTTGGCCCTCTGCCAGGATCATCAGGGCCTCTTCGGCAGGCAGGGTGTCGATGCCTTGGGCGCGCGGATGGCTCAGTTCGGTTTGGCGTTGGCTCATGGGAACTCCGATCGGCGCGGATAATGCCAAAAACATACCACTTGTCCAGCCGCATTCAGGAGTAAGTACGCCTAAGCCCCTTCTCCTGCTCCAGCCCTCTCACCACTGCCTGACGGCATAGAAATTTGCGGGCGGGGGCTTGGTGAATGGTATTTTATTGGTATTATACCGCCGCGCCGCCTGAACACGGGCGGAGGAATTCGGAATACTACACGTCGGGGCAAACATGGTGGGGGAACAGTGACGGTGGCAGAGTTGTCCAACGCCTTCTTTGCTGATGGCCCCGTTGCGCTGCCGCCTGGTGGACCGCTTTATCTGCAGCTTAAGCGTTGGATTGAGGACGCCATCCACCGCGGCGATATCAATCCCGGCGATGCGCTGCCGTCCGAACGCGATTTGGCGCAGAAGGTCGATGTGTCGCGCGTCACCGTCCGTAAGGCGGTGCTGCAATTGGTCAAGGATGGGGTGCTGGTGCAGCGCCACGGCTCGGGCACCTTCGTTGCGCCGCAGACCCAGCGCGTCGAGCAGTCGCTCTCCCAACTAACCTCCTTCACCGAGGATATGGCGCGCCGCGGCATGGCCGTTCGCGCCGACTGGCTGGATCGCGGCCTCTATCTGCCTTCACCCGAAGAAACGATTATTCTCGCCCTCTCGCCGGGCGAGCAGGTCGCCCGCATCGCCCGCCTTCGGCTCACCGGCGACGTGCCGCTGGCCATCGAGCGGGCCAGCCTCTCGTCTCGCGTCTTGCCTGATCCTGAGTCCGTAACCGATTCACTTTACAGGCATTTGGACAAGGCCGGCAGCCGGCCGGTGCGCGCCATCCAGCGCATTCGAGCCGCCAATCTCGATGAAGAGAACGCCCAGCTGCTGCAAGTGCCGGTCGGTGCCGCCGGGCTTCACATCGAACGCACATCTTATCTTGCCTCGGGGCGCGTGATCGAATTCACCCGCTCGATCTACCGTGGCGACACCTATGATTTCGTGGCCGAGCTGCGCCTTGGCGATACACACATAAACGGAGCCAGCAAACAGTGACTTTGCCCACCACCGCCACCACGCATATGCGTCGCGAGGTCGAGGAAATCCCCGCGGCCGTCGCGCGCTTTCTGCAGAATTCAGGACCAGTGCTGGACCAAGCCGCTGCCGCGCTACGCGAACGCGATCCCCTGCTCGTCACTACCGTGGCCCGCGGTTCGTCGGATCACGCCTCCTCCTATCTCAAATACGCTATCGAGCTGACGCTTGGCCTGCCGGTCGCTTCGGTCGGCCCTTCCATCGCCTCCATATATGGCAAGGATCTCAAGCTCGACCGCGCCGCCACTATCGCGATCTCCCAATCCGGCAAGTCGCCCGATATCGTGGGCATGGCCCAGTCCGCCCGCCGCTCCGGCGCCACCACCATCGCCATCACCAACACCGCTGGCTCGCCGCTGGCTGAGACGGCCGAGTTCACCGTTGATCTGCACGCGGGCGTGGAAAAGAGCGTCGCTGCGACCAAGACCTTCGCCAGTTCCGTCGTTGCCGGCTTGGCCCTCCTGGCGCGCTGGAGTGGCGACACGGCCTTGGGCGAGGCTGTCGACAATCTCCCCCAATCTCTCAGCCAGGCAGTCGCCTGCGACTGGTCCGACATGGTCACGGCTCTCGACGGGCAGAAAGCGCTTTATGTGCTCGGTCGCGGTCCCGCCTGGGCCATCGCCAATGAGGCGGCCCTCAAGTTCAAGGAGACTTGCGGCATCCAAGGGGAGGCCTACAGCTCCGCCGAGGTCATGCACGGTCCCGTTTCCATCGTCACGCCCGGTTACCCCGTCCTCGGGCTTGCTGCTCGCGACGCCGCCGAATGGTCGGTTGCCGGCATGGCTCACAACCTCGCCGGGCAGGGGGCACTCGCCTTCCTTACCAGCGATATATCAGGCGATGCGCGCAAGCTCCCCTTTGCCGCAACCGGCCATCCGCTCACCGATCCGCTGGCGCTGGTCGTCTCCTTCTATGGCTTTGTCGAAGCCCTGGCGCGCCATCGCGGTCTCAACCCCGACGAGCCCCCAATGCTGAAAAAGGTCACCGAAACCGTATGAGTGATCTGCTGGCGGTTGTCGCCCCGCGCATCTTTGATGGGTTCGAGTGGCATGACAATGCTGCTCTGCTCATCGAGTTCGGCCATGTCGCCGCGATTGTGCATTCAGATGCGGTGCCGGCGCGGTCGGAAACCGTTCATCTCGAAGGTGGCTTTGTGGCGCCGGGCTTCGTCGACCTCCAGGTCAACGGTGGTGGCGGGGTCCTGTTCAATAACGATCCCAGCCTCTCGGCCATCCGCACCATCATCGCCGCCCATGCCCAGTTCGGCACCACGGCGCTCCTGCCGACCCTGATTACCGACTCCGTCGAGATCAACACCGCCGCCATCGCCGCGGGGAAAGCTGCAGCAGAACAAGCACTTCCGGGTTTTCTCGGACTCCACTTGGAAGGCCCGCATCTCTCGCTACCCCGCAAGGGCACACACGACCCCGCCCTCATCCGCCCGATGACCGATGCCGACCTCGACCGCCTCGTCGCCGCCCGCCAGGTGCTTCCCAACCTGCTCTGCACCGTCGCCTCCGAAACCGTAGATTCACAGCAAATCAGCGCGTTAGCCGGCGCTGGGATCATCGTCAGCCTCGGCCACTCCGACGCCACTCACGCCACTGCCAGCGCTGCCTTCGAAGCCGGCGCCACCATGACCACGCACCTCTTCAATGCCATGAGCCAACTGGGCAGCCGTGAGCCCGGCGTCGTCGGCGCTACCCTTGCTCACCCCACCATCTATGCGGGTCTCATCGCCGACGGCATTCACGTCCACCCCGCCAGCATCCAGGTCGCACTTGCCGCCAAAGGCGCCGAACACATTTTCCTCGTTACCGATTCCATGTCGCAGACCGGCACCGACATTGCTGAACTGACCCTCAACGGTCGCACCATCACCCGCGCCGACGGGGCCCTGCGCCTCGCAGACGGTACCCTCGCCGGCGCCGATCTCGACATGATCGATGCTGTCGAGTTCATGCACTCTCACATGGGGTTGCCCCTAGAGACGGCTCTCAATATGGCGTCCCTTGTTCCGTCGCGCGCGCTCGGCATTGACGCGCAACACGGACACCTCCGCCCCGGCGCTCGGGCCAACTTCGTCCAGCTTTCTCCCGGACGAGAAGTTCGAACCACCTGGATCAATGGCAAAAAGGTCTGGTCAACCAACTAGTGGATCTGTCCGCCAGAGTCGGAAACTGCTCCCCAGTGCCGGGCGCCCGAACATCAGACTGCCGAAATCTCTCCACAATTCTACCCAGCCGAGTTCGGCCTTGCCGGCTTGGATGCGGGGCCGACAAAGCCACTACTTTACGCATGCACCAGCACGAAAGCCCCTTGGAAGCCGCCTCTTCGGCAGCCCTATTAAGGCTTCATTAACTATTCTTAACAGGTCGTTTCCAAATCTGTGCTGAATCTGCAACAGCCACTTCGCAACCACATTGTGGCAGCGCCGAAACCCCTTCTGCCCAATTGCGCCGCTTTTCCCGATGCGTAGAGTGGGTCTTGCGAATCCATGCATGGGATCGTTTGTCGGTCGCAGCGCGACGGCAACACACTGCACCACGATAGTGTGGTCGCGTTTCGACAAGCCGCTGGGTAACCGGCACAAAATGACTGACTTTGGAGGTCAACTAATGAAACTCAAGAGCCTTATCCTCGGTTCTGTTGCCGCTGCTGGTCTTTCGACCGCAGGCTATGCTGCCGATCTCGGCGTTCTGACGTCGCTTGACGTCTGCGATACCCTCGGTCTTTCGGGCCTGACCCTGTCGTCCGACACCAACTGCCTGCAGATCACCGGTGGCGTTTCCTACGAATTCATCTGGGGCGACTACCGCACCGAAGACGCTGTTGCGCGGACATTCGATGGTACTCGCAAGGTTCCCGTGAACGATGGCGATGCCGACTGGGCGACCAAGGTCGAAGCTTGGTTGAAGTTCGTTGGTACTGCACCGAGCGACTTCGGTCCTGCCAGCGCCGTGATCAAGCTGAAAGAAACCGACATCACGCGCGTGAACAACACGGTGACCGCAGCAGGTGTGGACGTTTCAACTCCCGACAACGACGGCAAGTTCGATGGCGTTCAGATCGACGAAGCTTATGTTTCGATCGGTGACGCCACTGTAATCATGGCTGGCCGCAAGGGCTCGATCGCTAACCTGTCCGATGACGAACCTTTCAACTTCCTCGGCCTGTTCAACTCCGATGCTATCGACGGCAAGGGTATTCTTGTTGACGGCGACACCACCTATCTTGGTGGTCACGTGATCCAGGTTGTCTCGGACCTTGGCAACGGCGTTAGCGTCGGTGTTGGTCTTGAGAACCTGAACGGCGATAGCACCTTCGATTCTGCTGAAGTTGCTAACACTTCTCGTCATGGCACGCTTGTCGGCGTGGTAAGCTACGCTGGTGCGGGCGTAACTGCACACGTCACCGGTGCTGCCCTGGGTATTCTCGACGGCGACGTCGAATCCTGGTTCGTGCATGCTGGCGCAAGCGGTACCTTTGACGTGTTCAAGGTCCGTGGCGCTGTTGGCTACTGGGAAGATCGTAACTTCGCTGACATCGACGTCCTCAACGCACTGGTCAGCGCCGAAGCCACCTTCGACCTCTTCAAGATCGCTCTTTCGGGTGAAGTTGCCAATGTCGAAGACGGCGCCCTTGGCGATTACACCGATTACGGCGTCGGCGGTTCGGTCGGCGTTGCGGTCACCGAAGGCGTTGCGATCAACCTTGGCGCTCGTTACTTCTACGACGACCTCTATGATCTCGACACGACCCAGGTTGCCCTCCAGGCTGTTGCTGCGGTCACCGAGACCATCAAGCTGACCGGTGAAGTCGGTGCCTACTTCGGCGACGGCGTTGACGCCATCACCGCTGACGACACCTCCACCACTGGTATCGACGACACCGTGTACTACGGCGCTGCCGAACTCGCTTGGGCTCCTGGCGGTGGTTTCACCTCCTCGCTCAAGGGCGAAGTGTTCAGCACCGAAGCCTACAAGGTTACCTTCAAGGCTGCCAAGTCGTTCGAGTAATCCTCGGATCACGACCACTTATGGAAGGCCCAGCTCACGCTGGGCCTTTTCTTTGAGCGCTATTTCTTAGGCACAGCTGGGCTGCAGAGGACTTAGAAGTTGATGATGTCGCGCTCAGGGTGCTTGCGGTAAGCTCTCCGCTAACAAATCTGTCCAGCAGTGCCAGCCCGGGACAGAATGAGGACCGCTGACCAATGCGCCGACTGCGCGTAACCCCGGAGACGTGCTTCGGTTCCAGGAAATTTTATGGGATCGAAATCCGGAGCGTAACGTTTCCTGATCAAGCCGCTACTGGCTCAAACAGCGTGGAGATCAAAACCATGAAGTCTTCTATTTTTGCACTTGCAACTGCTGCCGCTCTCTCGCTCGGGATGTCGAGCGTAGCTCTTGCTCAGGATGCCACCACTCTCCTCGAACCCGTCGTCGAGGGTTGCCCCATCAACACCGAAGGCGTCGAGACCGAGAGCGGGGTTGCCACTCCCACGGGCGAGTCCCTGGTGGACGAGGGTGATGACGATATGGACGGCGGCGACCTCGATGACGGCCAGATCCCCGTTGATGAATGCGAGGACGGCGAATTCACCGGCATCGGCGATGGCGCGATTGATGGCACCGTTGATGCCGACGATAGCGGCGCCGACTCGCTTACGAACTAAGCACGGCCTGTATCGATATGCAGGAGGCCCGGCACTGCCGGGCCTTTTCCGTTTGTAACTCCCGCCTGCTATCACTCAAGCTTGCCAACCCGTCCGAGTGCTGCTCGGCAGCACCCTTCCTCCTTCGCTCCACTCGTTTTTTGCATCGCCCTCGGATGATCGCTAGCGGTTGAGAGCGGCGTTGCTGCGACTCCATGGCTGCTCACACCCGGTCGTGAATCACCCTTTTTTCATCTAGATTCGATCGGCAGTCATCGACGCTGGAGCAAGCATGAAGCCGTCGGCAGGATCAAAACGCGGATTGACCATCGCGACAGTCATGGGGGGGATCAACTTGGCACTGCTGATGCAGTCCCCCGCTTTCGGGCAAGCAACCGACACCACGCCTCCAGCAGAACTCACCCACAGCAGTTCCTTTGTCACCTTCGAAGCGCTGCGGGTAGAAGATTATTGGATGAGCGCAACTCGCCAACCCGCTGGCGTCATTGTGTTCGATGGCTATGCACCGAGCGAGGCAATCCGCCGGGCGTTCGCCGAACGAGAGGGTGCCGATATCCACTGGCTGCAACTCGGCAGCGGTGAACCGGCTGTCTATCAAAGCGCAACCACCTTCGGTCTTGGTGTTCTTGATTATCTAAGCGAAGGTCGTTTTGCCCTCCGCGAGAACGTCATTTCTATCACCGGCATGGCGCGCTCGCCCGCCGACCACCAGGCATTGCAGGAGCTGCTGGACGCCGGCGTCCCACCAGGTGTGGTTCTGGTGCGTGCCGAGATCTCTCTGCCGAAAGAAGCTGCTGCAGCCGTCGAGAGTGGCCTCCTCCCTGCCGCCGAAAGCGTTGCTGCGGAACTTGTGCAAGTCACCGCAGCTTCCGAAATTCCACTCTCCAATTCTGGAGAGTGCCGATCGGCGCTAGAAGAATTCTCCTCCCGCAACGCCATTCTCTTCCGGTCTGGCTCCGCAGCCGTTACCCCAAGTTCTGAACTGGCGTTGGACGAATTGGCGGCCGACCTGAAGAACTGCACCGCCTCCGCGGTCTACATTGAAGGTCATACCGATGCCGCCGGCGATGACCGCAAGAACCTTGCCCTCTCGGTTGCTCGCGCCGAAGCTGTTGTTGCCGGCCTTGTTGCCCGCGGCATCGAACCGCAGCGCCTCTATGCCGTCGGTAACGGCGAAACGCAGCCCGTGGCCGACAATGAGACCGAAGCAGGGAAGCGGCTCAACCGGCGCATCGTGGTGACCATTCCCGACGAGGAGGCGTGAGCCGCTAGGCAGCACGCCGCAGGGGCGGCAGCCCGGCAATGAAATGTGCGACGGCCTCGATGTGCTCTCGCTGATCAAACAGGGCAGGGGACCCTTGTCCGGGGATCGTTGTCGCAGCCGCATCTGGGCGGCGGCGCACCATTTCGTCGTAGGTTTCTCGCCGCAGCTGGTCGGTCAATTGCGTCCGCATCAGCAGCAGGGGGGCACAGGTCAGCGCATCGTAGAAGGGCCACTGCGCCGCGAGCACATCGTCAAAATTTATGCTGGCAAGCGCCGCCATGAGCCGCTTGTCGTAGAGCGGTCGCGCCCGGCCGCGCTTGTCGAGATAGTGTGTTCGCCCCATCAACGCGTCGAGCCGCTCAACCGGCAAGCCGGGATAGTCGCCGGCCAGCACCCGCCGAAAATCGCCTTGTACGAGCTTGGGGCCGCGCAGACCCTCCACATGCGAAAGATTGTTGCGCAGCCGCACGATGCCGCGAGAATCTGTAACTGGACCCGAATCCAGAAGAACCGTACCGGCGATAAGCAGCGGATGGTCCGCCGCCAGCGCCATTGCGACCTGACCACCATGGCCTTGCCCCAAGATCACCACCTGCTCAATCCCGAGCGCCGCCAGCACGCTGGCCACGTCACGCGCATCGGCCAACGAACTATAGTCGCCACGAGGACGATCATCGGAACGCCCGCGACCGGGAAGATCGATCAGCACCACCGGGCGATCTCCCCCACTGGTGCGGCGCAGCGCCGATGTAAACTCGGCAAAGTCGCTCATGTTGCGCTGATAGCCGGGTAGACAAACAACCGGCAGGACCTGGCTCGAGAACTGCCCGGCAACATGCACCGCGACCCGCAGCCCGGAGCCAAGAGCAATATGGCTCACGGGCAGCGCAGCAAAGGCGGGGTGATCGGCGGGTACGGTTCTGGCGCGCGGCATGGACTACTCCCGGATGTCGCTTTCTAGCGGCACCCATCGCATGGCCGCAAGGCAGTGTATCTAGCGAATGCTGCGCAAGGCCTGCTGCTGGGTGATCGGTTCAGCCCCAAGCCGCTCCCGATAAACCAAATAGTTGCCGAGCACGCGCTTCACATAAGTTCGTGTTTCCGAAAACGGGATCAGTTCCACCCAAACCACCGGATCGACACGAGCCGTGCGGGGATCGCCATATGCCTTGATCCACTTGTTGGCGTTACCCGGCCCGGCGTTGTATGCCGCTGCGGCAAGCAGCAACGAGCCGTCATAGCGCTCCAGCTGCGTGGCAAGATAGGTGGAGCCAAGCAGGGTATTGTAAGCGGGATCGCTCACCAGGCGAGACGGCGAGTAATCCAGCCCCAGGTCACGCGCCACGTCTTTGGCAGTGCCCGGCATCAACTGCATCAGGCCGCGCGCCCCTGCATGGGAAACCGCATCCACCTGGAACATGGACTCCTGCCGCACTACGGCATGCACCGCCGCCTCGTCAGCTGCCAGCTTCACCTCGTCCGCCCATTCGCCTTCGGGGAAGCTCAGCAGGTCGAGCGCATGGCCCTTCTGGTCGGCCTGTGCGGCGATAGCGATCGAGAGCTGATAGGCGCCAATTTCCCGCGCGAGTTCAGCCGCCAACAACAATTCGCCAGGCTGGTCGGCGCCAAAGCCGAGTTGCCGCAACAGGGGCACCGCCATGCGCCACTCGCCATTGGCCGCAAGCAGTCGAACCGCGCGCACGAGCGGCTTCTGTTCGAAAAGCGTCGTGATATCCCGCGCATTGGGCAAATTGCGCACTTCGAGCGGTTCACCAAGCTCGGCACGCGCTAGCTGGCCGTAAAACACTGTTCGGTGCTCTGCCGCGCGCTTGAGTGCTGCGTGCGCCGCCGCCTCATTGCCCAGCCGCAGTTCAGCACGGGCCAGCCAATAATTGGCCTGGCTAATGGAGTCAGGCAGCGTCGCGTGCGCGGTCATTGCCGCGAACTGTTCCCGTGCCGCTTGCCCATCGTCGAGGAAGGTCAGGGCGATCCAGCCGGCATAGAACTTCGCCTGGACCAATGGCCCTGCCGGCCCGTTGGTCTGCCCGGCAGCGGCCTCGAAGGCAAGTTGGGTGTCTCCCAAGGCCAGCAGCTGACGCGCCAAAACCTCCCGCTCGTCCCACCATTCACCCGCTTCAGGAACCTCGGCGGGCGCCTTGTTGAGCCATTCGACCGCGCTCTCCCAAAGCTCGAACTGCCGGGCGCGCTGGGCCCGGGAGAATATGAAGACGGGATTGGTCTGCATGCTGGGGTGCACCGCATCAAGGCGCGCCTTTGCATCGGCGTCATTGCGCGACACTGCTGCCCGAGCCACCACCAGCGATTTCTGCGCCTCATCGAAAAAGCCCAGCAGCCGCTCGCTTCCCTTGGCGCGATCATGCATCATCAGGCGCATGGCTCGCGCCCAGTGGTCGTCCTTATCGAGCAGCGAGCCCAGAGTTGCTAGCACCTCTGCTTCTTGCTCGCGGGTCAGGAAGTTCTCGGTCCAAAGGCTCTGCGCCAGCTCGGTTGCGCGTTTGGTCTCTCCGGCGCGCAGAAGCGCCTGCGCCAGGTCGATCTGCGCTGTCATCGTACTGGGCGCAGCTGCCGGGTAGAGCTCCAGCAGTTCCGCGTCGGTCAGCTTGGCGCGGGTCAACGACTGCTCCAGCCGCGTCTGGAATGTGGAGGAAGCCGCAAATTCTGGCGCCTCTTCCGCCAGAGCTGCCGCTGCATGGTAATCGATCTTGCCAGCGTTGAAGTAGATTGCCGCCCACTGGATCGTTCGCCGCTCCACCGCATTGGGCAGTGCCGCAGCGGCTTTGAACGCCTCGACAGCGTTGCCATCGGCCAGTTCGCCTAGAGCCGCTCGGAAAGCAGCTGATCCCTTTTCACTCTTCCTGGCGATCGGTGCCGTCGAGCGAACCGAACCCGTCACCACCGTGTCGACCGGTTCTGTTGCAGACACCAGAGGGTAGACAGCAAAGCCACCCGCTCCCAAAGTCAGGGTCATTATGCCGGTCAAAAGGGCTTTTCTCATCTGCTGTCCTACTGGTACGCGCACCCATGTCCAGCAAGGCGCCCGATCCTTGCGGGTAAGCCAGTTTTACCACTTCGTGGTAAATGCTGGGTTTCCGCCGTTGCGTCCTGCCGTTTGCCGGAACACCACCCGCAACAAAGCGTTGTGGTGCTCACCAAGAAAAACTATGGTGCGCCCCCATCTCATACCGCCACGGCTGAACTGTGGCAGACCAAACAAGGATAGTTCGACAGATGCTGCGAGGATCGATCACGGCGCTTCTCACCCCCTTCCGGAACGGAGTGGTGGACGAGAAAGCCTTCTCGAGCTTTGTCGATTGGCAGATTGCCGAAGGCAGTCACGGCTTGGTGCCCGTGGGCACGACTGGGGAGAGCCCCACCGTTAGCCACGAAGAGCACCGGCGGGTCGTCGAAATCTGCGTCGAGGTGGCCAACAAGCGCGTTCCGGTCCTGGCTGGCGCGGGGTCCAATTCCACCGCCGAGGCCGTATCCTTGGCCAAGTTCGCCGAGGAGACCGGTGCTGACGCGGTGCTTTCGGTCGTGCCCTACTACAATCGGCCTAACCAGGAAGGACTCTTCCAGCACTTCTCGGCTGTGGCCTCCGCCGTCGGTATTCCTGTTATTCTCTACAGTGTACCCGGCCGGACCGTGGTCGATCTCACGGTCGATACCATTGCGCGTCTGCGGGATGCTCACGACAACATCATCGGCGTCAAGGATGCCACGGCCGACATGAGCCGGGCGAGCCTGCAACGCGACAAGCTAGGTAAGGACTTCATCCTGCTGTCGGGCGAGGACATGACTGCCCTAGGCTTCAATGCCCATGGCGGCTCCGGCTGCATCTCCGTGACAGCCAACGTCGCGCCGCGCCTTTGCTCGCAACTGCAGGAGCTCTCGCTGGCAGGTGACTTTAGGGGGGCACTGGCTATCCAGGACAAGTTGGTGCACCTGCATCGCAACCTCTTCCTTGAGCCCAATCCCACCGCTGTAAAGTACGCAGCCAACCGGCTTAATCTCTGCGCCAATGAACTGCGTTTGCCACTGGTGCCGATTACCAAGGCTACGGAAGACGCTATCGACTTTGCATTGCGCCATGCAGGCCTTATCTAGAGCGTATGGTCCAGCAAAAGAACGACAAGAAAAAAAATGGTGTGATCAGCCACGGCCTGGTGGCTGAGAACCGGCGCGCGCGGTTTGATTACGAGATCGAGGATACCCTAGAGGCCGGTCTCGTGTTGACGGGAACGGAAGTGAAATCGCTCAGGCTGGGGAAGGCGCAGATTGCCGAATCCTATGCCTCGCCCGAACAGGGCGAGCTCTGGCTCATCAACGCGCACATCCCCGAATACCTGCAGGCGAACCGGTTCAATCACTCCGAGCGCCGTCCGCGGAAACTGCTCGTTTCCAAAAAGCAGCTGTCGCGCCTGGATTCGGAGGTTTCCAGGGCAGGCAATACCATTGTGCCGCTCAAGATCTATTTCAACGATCAAGGCCGTGCCAAGGTGCTAATCGGCCTGGGCAAGGGCAAGAAGAACTACGACAAGCGCGAAACCCAGCGCAATCGCGACTGGAACCGGGATAAGTCGCGGATCCTCAAAGAGGGCGGTCGCGGCTGACGCCTACTCGGTGGCGGGGCTCGGCACCGGCCGTGCCGCTTGCGGCCGCCCGACGCTCTTGGCGAGCTCCGTCAGTTCCATGAAGAAGTCAGCTTGGCGCCGCAACTCGTCCGAGATCATCGGCGTCGGCGTTGTCAGGGTCGACACGACTGTTACCCGCTTGCCCCTGCGCTGCAGCGCTGCCACGAGCGCAGTGAAATCGCCGTCGCCGGAAAACAGCACCAGATGGTCATAATAGGGGGAGAGTTCGAGGGCGTCGACGGTGAGCTCGATGTCCATGTTCCCCTTGATTTTGCGTCGTCCCGTGGCGTCGGTGAATTCGCGCGCCGGCTTGGTGACGACTGTGAACCCGTTGTAATCGAGCCAGTCGATCAGGGGGCGGATCGAGGAGTATTCCTGATCTTCCACCAGCGCCGTGTAGTAGTTCGCGCGCAGGAGATAGGCCTTGGCCGAGAATTCGGTCAGCAGGCGACGGTAGTCGATGTCGATCCCGATGGCCTTCGATGCGGCGTAGAGGTTGGCGCCATCGATAAAAAGCGCGATCTTCTCTCGAGGATCGATAGCCATGAAGACACCCCAGGTTTGCCGCAACACTGCGCGCGCTACGCTGTTAAGTTCCGCCGGAAACATTAAGCTGTGTGGCTCTTCGCACACTGCGCCGATAGCCGCAACTGCAGCCAAGTTGCTCACGTCATCTTGGCAGCCAAAAGCGTAAGCAATCCTTGTGCCGCCATACGCCTTCGTGTATGGCAAGCGTTCATTCCACAAGTTTTGGAGACGTTCGTGGCACGCGTCACCGTTGAAGACTGCATTGAAAAGATCGAGAACCGCTTCGATCTCGTCCTCATGGCCGCCCATCGTGCGCGCATGATCTCGTCGGGTGCACAGATTACTGTCGCCCGTGACAACGACAAGAATCCCGTTGTAGCGCTCCGCGAAATTGGTGACGGCACCATCTCGCCGGAAGACCTGCGTGAGGATCTGATCCACTCGCTGCAGAAATATGTCGAGGTCGACGAGCCGGAGAGCCATGCGGCGCCGCTCATCGAGAGCGCCGGCGGCGACGACTCGATCAATTTCGACACCATCAGCGAAGAAGAACTGCTGCGCGGCATCGAAAGCCTGGCCCCGCCGGAGCGTCGCGACGACTGATTATTGTCGCAACCTGACATTTTCAGGCGTCCGGTCAGCACCGGGCGCCTTTTTCTTTCCTTTTCAACGCGCTAAGTTGCAGACGCGAGCGAGCGGCGACTTCCCATGATGCGGCAATATGAGCTTGTCGAACGCGTTCAGGCCTACAACCCGAACGTCGATGAGCAGCTTTTGAACAAGGCCTATGTTTACGCCATGCAAAAGCATGGCTCACAGAAGCGTGCTTCTGGCGACCCCTACTTCAATCATCCGCTCGAAGTCGCCGCTATCCTGACGGACCTCCGGCTCGACGATGCCTCGATTGCCGTTGGCCTCCTGCACGATACGATCGAGGACACCGACGCTACCCGGTCTGAGATCGACCAGATGTTCGGCAGCGAGATCGGTGCCATTGTCGATGGCCTCACCAAGATTGAGCGCCTCAATCTGGTCTCGCGCGAAGAGGCGCAGGCAGAAAACCTGCGCAAGCTGCTCCTGGCCATCAGCCAGGATGTGCGGGTGCTTCTCGTCAAACTGGCCGACCGCCTGCACAACATGCGCACGCTGCAATATATGCCGCCCGAGAAGCGGACGCGTATCGCGCAGGAGACCATGGACATCTATGCGCCGCTTGCCGGCCGCATGGGCATGCAGGACATGCGCAACGAGCTCGAGGATATCTCCTTCAAGATCCTCCAGCCCGAGCATTACAAGGCCATCACATCGCGCCTTGCAGAAATGCAGTCCGAATATAGCGAGACCATCTCCAGCATCTCGACCGAATTGACGGAGCGGCTCGCCGCCACCGGCATCAGCGCCCGGGTCAAGGCGCGCCTGAAGTCACCATTCTCGATCTTCACCAAGATCGAGCGCAAGCAGATCGCGCTCGAACAGCTCTCCGACATGATCGGCTTCCGCGTCATCGTCGGCTCGGTGGAAGAATGCTACCGCACCGTCGGGGTCGTCCACACCAAGTGGAAGGTCGTGCCCGGGCGGTTCAAGGACTATATCTCCGTCCCCAAGCACAACGATTACCAGTCGATCCACACCACCATCGTCGGTCCAGGACGGCAGCGTGCCGAATTGCAGATCCGCACCGAGGAGATGGACCGTATTGCCGAGTTCGGCATCGCCGCCCACGCCCTCTACAAGGATGGCGCCTCGGCCGACCTCACACGCATCGAGCACGAATCGCACGCCTATGGCTCGCTCCGCTCCACCATCGAGCACCTGACCGCCGGCAATTCGACCGAGGACTTCCTTGAATACACCCGCCTGGAGCTGTTCCAGGACCAGGTTTTCTGCTTCACCCCACGGGGGCGACTGATCGCGCTGCCGCGTGGCGCGACGCCAATCGACTTCGCCTACGCGCTCCACACCGACATTGGCGACACCTGTGTCGGCGCTAAAATCAACGGCTCCATCCTGCCGCTCGTCACCCATCTTCGCTCCGGCGACGAAGTGGAGATCATTCGCGATCAGAACCATATGCCGCCACTCAACTGGCTCGGCATTGCAGCAACCGGCAAGGCGCGTGCTGCTATTCGGCGCGCTGTCCGACAGGCGGCAGCGCAACGCGCCTACGCTCTGGGCGAGCACGTGCTCAACATGATGCTCGACCGTGAGGGCGTGTCGCTGGACGACTCCGAATCTGCCGCACTGGCAGAGGCCCTGGGCATGCCGGGCAAGCGCGAAATGCTGATCGCGGTGGGCGAGGGCAAGATCGGCTCCGAGCCATTGGGCACCGAACTTGCCACCATCAAGGGCCTCCACAAGCGCCGCCGCAAGCTCGATCTCCCCGTCGCCGATACCGCTGCAGGATGGTTCGCCCTGCGTTCCTCCGATCTGTTCCGGTTCCGGGTTCCGGGGGGACAGAAAGCGGGGCCCCGCGCCAAGACTGCGCTTGCACAACTGGACTTCCACATGCCGGTGGCGATCTCAGGAGAAGGCGTCGTCCCTGGCGATCGCCTCGTGGGCATCCTCCAGCCTGATGCTCCACTGACGATCTACCCCATCCATTCCGATGCGCTCATCGACATGCACGACAGCGACGTGGCCTGGGTTGACGTGCGCTGGAATCTCAGTGGCAGGGAAGGGCTCTACCCTGCTGTTATCGCAATGGAATCGGTGAACAAGCCGGGCTCGCTGGCGCAGATTTCCTCGGCCATTGCAGCGTGCGACGCCAACATTAACAACCTTGTAATGCGGATGATCTCCCCCGATTTCCACCACATGATCTTTGAAATCGAAGTGCGCGATCTTGCCCAGCTCACCGATGTTCTGGCAACGCTCAAGCGCAGCCCCGGCCTCTCGGCCGTGCAGCGGGCGAGCACGCGCGAGGCGGGCATGATCTCGACGCTGGAATGGGATGGCAATGTCGACCGGAGACACAATGATGACCAAAGATGAAGTGTTGGCGATCTTCCGCGAATGCGGGGCTATGCTCGAAGGGCACTTCATTCTCTCGTCGGGGCTCCGCTCGCCGGTCTTCCTGCAAAAGGCCAAGGTCTTCCAATACGCGCACCAGACAGAAAAGCTCTGCCGCGCCCTGGCCGACCAGATTCGCTCCGCGGGCTACGCTGAAGTGACGAAAGTAGTCTCGCCGGCCATCGGGGGAATCATCCCCGGCTATGAAACCGCGCGCCAACTCGGTCTGCCCGCGCTCTACACCGAGCGGGTGGAGGGCAAGTTCGAGCTCCGCCGGGGCTTTGAGATTTCGCCTGACGACAAGGTCATCGTCGTCGAGGACATTGTTTCGACCGGCCTCTCCATTCGCGAATGCGTCGAAGCTCTGCGGGATATCGGCGCCAACGTGGTCGCTGCTGCCTGCCTCATCGACCGTTCCGGCGGTGAAGCGGATGTCGGCGTGCCGCTGGTGAGCCTTATCGAATACAAGGTGCCGGCCTACCCAGCCGATCAACTGCCACCTGAACTGGCCGCCATTCCCCCCACCAAGCCAGGCAGTCGCGGCATCCAGGGGGTGAAATGATCATCGGGCTGGGCTCCGATCTGTGCCAGATCGGTCGAGTGGAAAAAACGCTGGCCCGCTATGGCGAGCGCTTCACCAATCGCTGCTTCACTGACATTGAACGCCGCAAGTCAGATCGCCGGGCTCAGCGCGCCGCCTCCTACGCCAAGCGCTTCGCCGCCAAGGAAGCCTGCTCCAAGGCTTTGGGCACAGGCCTCGCGTTCGGCGTCTACTGGCGCGATATGGGGGTAGTGAACCTGCCGTCGGGCAAACCGACCATGCACCTGACCAATGGCGCGGCAAAAGCGCTGGCGCGCCTTGTGCCCCCCGGCCACGTGCCCCACATTCACCTCACCATCACGGACGACGCGGGGCTCGCCCAGGCCTTCGTCATCATCGAAGCGCTGCCGATTGACCCGGCAGGAACAAACGCCTAACGCTTCGGCACGCTTTCCCCGGGGAAATATATGAGCTCTTCCGCCGACAAGACCGCCAAGAAGTCTGCGACGAATGAATGGGTGGAAACCATCGTCGTCGTTGCCGAGGCGCTACTGATCGCCATCGTGTTGCGCTCTTTCCTCTACCAGCCTTTTTCCATCCCCACCGCGTCTATGCAGCAGACCCTGATGATCGGCGACTATTTCGTCGCCAACAAGTTCGTCTGGGGTTACGGCAAGCACTCCTTCTCGCTCGGCCGCTACGGCAATTTCACCGCGCTCGATTTTGAGCTGCCGATCACCGAGCGCATCTTCGGCCGCGAGCCCAACCGTGGTGACGTCGCCGTTTTCCGCCCGGTGCCGCAGAACGTCGAATACATCAAACGTATCGTTGGCTTGCCCGGAGATCGTATCCAGGTGCGCGACGGCCGGCTCTACATCAACGGCACGATAGTGGAGCGCGAGGAAATCGGCACCGCGCTCGATACCGACAGCGAAGGCGACACCCGCGAGGTTACCGTCTACCGCGAGACCTTCCCCAATGGTTCGGTGCACATCATTCAGGAAATCTCTGACAATGGTCCACTGGACAACACACCTGAATATGTGGTGCCCCCCGATCATTACTTCATGATGGGCGACAATCGTGATCGCTCCGCCGATAGCCGCGTGCTGAGCCAGGTCGGCTACGTGCCCGAGGTGAACTTGATCGCCAAGGCCGAGGCGCGGTTCTTCTCCATTCGCGACAACATTCCGCCCTGGCAGATCTGGCATTGGCCCGCCAATGTACGGTGGGATCGCATGTTCGAATCCATCGAGTGATGAGCAGGCGCGACCGGACCCACGAAAAACTCCAGTTTCGCCTCGGCTATCGCTTTGCCGATCTGGATCTGCTTGAGCGGGCGCTGACCCACTCGAGCGCAGTGTCGCCCAGCAAGCGTATCGAGCACTCCTACCAGCGGTTGGAATTCCTCGGCGACCGCGTCCTTGGGCTCGTTGTTGCCGACATGCTCTATCGCCGCTATCCCAAGGCCAATGAGGGCGAGCTGAGCCGTACGCTCAACACGCTTGTGCGCAAGGAAACCTGCGCCATCATTGCGCGCACGCTCGATCTGGGTCGCGAGCTGAACCTGGGCGAGAGCGAGGCGCGCACCGGGGGCGCTGAAAAGGAAGCGATCCTTGGCGACGCGACCGAGGCGGTGATCGGCGCCATCTTCTGCGATGGTGGTCTGGGCAAGGCTTATGAATTCGTCGAGCGGATGTTCGAGGAGTTCTTGGTAGACGGCCAAGCCAACCGCGCCGACGCCAAGACGACCCTCCAAGAGTGGGCGCAGGCGCGTGGACTCGAACCACCCAGCTATACCCAGACCGAGCGCACCGGCCCCGACCACGCGCCCGAATTCACCATCTCGGTGCGCCTCGGCGAATTCGAGCCGCTCAGCGCCACCGGCTCATCCAAGAAGATCGCCGAGCACAAGGCCGCGGAGCAGTTTCTGATCCGCCAGAATGTTTGGAAGGAACCGAAATGACCGATGCGTCCCAGCCCGCCGATACCTCCTGCGGCTTTATCGCGCTGGTCGGTGCCCCTAACGCGGGCAAGTCGACCCTCCTCAATGCGCTGGTCGGCACCAAGGTGTCCATCGTCACCCACAAGGCGCAGACCACGCGCAGCCAGGTGCGTGGTGTGGTGACCGTCGATGCGGCGCAGCTCGTCTTTATCGACACCCCCGGTATCTTCGCGCCCAAGCGCCGGCTCGACCGTGCCATGGTGGAAAGCGCCTGGGGCGGGGCAGGGGATGCCGACCTCGTCGCCTTTATCGTTGATGCTGAAAGGGGGATAACGCCCGATCTTGATTCAATGATCGAGGGTCTTGCGAGCATTCGCCACCCTAAGGTGCTGATTCTCAACAAGATCGACGCCATCAAGAACGAGGCACTGCTGGAGCTTTCCCAAACGCTCAACGAGAAGCTACGTTTTGAGGCGACCTTCATGATTTCGGCCCTCAAGGGCTACGGCGTCGCCGACTTCATGGATTGGTGCGTCAAGCACATCCCGCCCGGCCCCTGGCACTTCCCGGAAGATCACCTCACCGACCTCACCATGGCAATCACCGCGGCCGAGATCACGCGCGAAAAGCTCTTCCTGCGCGTCCACGACGAAATCCCCTACAACGCCACGGTCGAGACCGAGAGCTTTAAGATCCAGAAGGATGGCTCCTACAAAATCGACCAGGTGGTCTACGTCACCCGCGACAGCCACAAGAAGATCGTGCTTGGTGCTGGTGGGCAGACCATCAAGGCCATCGGCCAGGAGGCCCGCAAGGAACTGATGGAGATGTACGAAGTCCCCATCCATCTCTTCCTCTTCGTCAAGGTCCGGGAGAAGTGGGGCGACGACCCCGAGCGCTACCGCGAAATGGGCCTGGAATATCCCCATGGGAAGATGTGAGAGCATAGCACTGCCACTGCGGCTCATTGCTGAATTCACCTCCCCCCTTGTGGGGGAGACCAGGAGAGGGATGCCTCGCCACATCCGCTGGAGCCCCCGTTGTGGAATGGACCGGTGAGGGCCTGCTGATCGGGGTTCGCCGCCACGGCGAATCCAGCGTCATCGCCGAAGCGATGGTGGTCGGCCGCGGTCGGCAACTCGGGCTCGTGCGCGGTGGCCGCTCCAGCAAACAGGCGGCGGCGCTCCAGCCTGGCAACACGGTCCAACTCACCTGGCGCGCCCGGCTGGAAGACCACCTGGGCGCTTTCACCATCGAACTGCTGCAAGCCCGTGCGGCCGAATTGATCGCCGACCGCCGCCGACTCTATCTCAGCCAGCTTGTCTGCGAGCATCTTCGTTTGCTTCCCGAACGCGACCCGCATGATCGTTTGCTTGGCATGGCCCTGCGCCTGCTCGAGGTTCCTCCGGACGGGGCTGAGCTTGTCCGCTTCGAACTCGCCATCCTGGATGAGCTTGGCTACGGTCTCGATCTATCGGCCTGCGCCGCAACCGGTGTGTTGGATGATCTCACCCATGTTTCTCCACGGTCGGGCCGCGCAGTCTCGCGCAATGCCGCCCAACCCTATCTGGAGCGCCTGCTGCCGCTCCCCAGCTTTCTCTCCGGGCGTGGCAATGCCAGCCCTTCCGACATCGCCGCCGCTTTCCGGCTCTCCGGCCACTTCCTCCACTCTCACGTTTGGGGCCCCCGCCAGCTCGACCCGCCCCCCACGCGTGAGCCGCTGGTCGAGCTTCTCTCCCGACCTCTGGATTAGCCAGCGTCAGAGGAGGTCCTCCGCCAACCGCAGTCCGACGCAACAACCCCCACCCGGCCTCCCCCTGAAGGGAGAGGAGAAGAGGGCACCAGCGTCGCAACAGAGTGGAGCCGTTCCTCCCCCTCCCAGGGGGAGGCTAGGTGGGGGTTTCTACCCCATCACCTAATCTATCCACCTATCCACCTATCCACCTATCCACTTATCCCCATCCCCTAAACGTCAGCTACACTCCCTCCATTCCCCCGCAGGAGCGGCGCTGCAGCTACCAGACAGGCGGGTGGAACCACGGGACTTCGGGGAGATCGCCCCCAGAGTGGGTCCGAGCGGTGTTGGTCGGATATACGCCTCTCCCTGCATGCTTTGGGGAGACGCAACACCAGCTGGTCCGGCAAATCCCGGCAAATCCCGAGGCGAAGTCGTCTCACCTACTACCAATCCCAAGAGGCGGCGTTGCCTCGGGGTCCGCTCCACAGGTGGCAACCGCAGCTCAGGCGGCGCTTTGGCATGCCATTTGCCGGTCGTGTCCCGGGACGTGGTGTAACTGAGCTGGTCAAGCCGCTCGCGAGCGCGCCATTACGAGCGCCGTAGCGAGCGAGCGGCTGGGTGGTCATCGACGGATTTCCGGTAAGGTCTGGTTGCTTACCCCAACCCTGCACCTGAAGGACCACCGATGACCGACTCGATGATGAACCTGCGCACGCTGGTAGAGAAGACCCCCGACGCCGATATTCTGCGCGAGATGATTGGCTTTGCTGCTGAACGGTTGATGGAGCTGGAGGTTAGCGCTGCCACCGGCGCCGCTTATGGCGAGAAGAGCACTGAGCGGCGGGTCCAGCGCAATGGCTACCGCGAACGGGACTGGGAGACACGAGCCGGCACAGTCGAGCTGCGCATCCCCAAGCTGCGCAAGGGCAGCTACTTCCCTGGCTTTCTTGAGCCGCGCCGGATGGCGGAGAAGGCGCTGACGGCAGTGATCCAAGAAGCCTACATCCAAGGCATTTCCACCCGCTCGGTAGATGACCTGGTCAAGGCCATGGGCATGAGCGGCATCTCCAAAAGCCAGGTGAGCCGGCTATGCGAGGAGATCGACGGTAAGGTTAAAGCGTTCCTGGACCGACCGATCGAGGGCGATTGGCCCTATCTGTGGATCGACGCCACCTACCTCAAGGTGCGCCGGGGTGGCCGCATTGTCTCGGTGGCTGCCATCATGGCTATCGGCGTCAACGCCGATGGTAGACGCGAGGTGCTGGGCATGGAGATCGGCACCTCGGAAGCCGAGGCGATCTGGACCGAGTTCCTGCGCAAGCTGACCCGCCGCGGCCTACGAGGCGTGAAGCTGGTCATCTCCGATGCTCATGAAGGCATCAAGGCGGCTGTCACCAAGGTCCTTTGTGCAACCTGGCAACGCTGCCGGGTTCACTTCATGCGCAACGTCCTTGCTCATGCTGGCAAGAGCGGTCGCCGGGTGGCCAGCGCCTTTATCGCTACAGCCTTCGCCCAGGAGACCCCTGAGGCCGCAAGTATCCAATGGCGCGCCGTTGCCGACCAGATCCGCACTCGCGTGCCCAAGCTCGCCACCATCATGGATGAGGCCGAGCACGACGTCCTCGCCTATATGAGCTTCCCCAAGGAGCATCGGGCCAAGCTTCACTCGAACAACCCGATAGAACGGGTCAATGGCGAGGTGAAGCGCCGGACCGAGGTGGTGGGCATCTTCCCCAACGAGGATGCCATCGTCCGGCTCGTGGGCGCCATCCTGCTCGAGCAAAACGATGAGTGGGCTGTGCAGCGCGCCAGATACATGTCGCTGGAATCCGTTGCCCATTTGAGCGATGATCCCCTCGTCAGCCTGCCGGCAGTCCCCGCACGCTGACCAACCCGGCCAAGCCGGATATGCGTGGAGGCCCTGCCTCAGTTACACCACGCCGAAGGACACGATCCATTTGCCGTGCAAAACCCCGTGTTTTCGCCGAAAAACCAGAGCCACGACGCCACCTTGGCTATACTGATTTCCTGATTCGTTCTCAGGGAGAACCGCTTGCATGTCTGACGCCGATACCCTGCCGCCTGCCGACGATCAGCGCATCGTCGACCTCAAGCAGGCGCTTGAGGAGCGGTATCTGAGCTATGCGCTCTCCACCATCACGCAGCGCGCCTTGCCCGATGCGCGTGACGGTCTCAAGCCCGTGCACCGTCGCATCATCCACGCCATGCGTCTGCTGCGGCTCGACCCCGGCCAGGGCTACAAGAAGTCGGCCCGTATCGTTGGTGACGTGATCGGTAAGTTCCATCCGCACGGCGACCAGTCGATCTACGACGCCCTGGTGCGGCTCGCCCAGGATTTCGCCCTTCGCTACCCGCTGGTCGACGGCCAAGGCAATTTCGGTAACATCGACGGCGATTCACCGGCGGCCATGCGCTACACCGAATCGCGCATGACCGAAGTCGCAACCCGCCTTCTCGAGGGGATCACCGAGAACGCCATCGACTTCAAGCCGACCTATGACGGTGAAGACGAAGAGCCGGTCGTCCTTCCCTCGAACTTCCCCAATCTCCTCGCCAATGGCTCGACCGGCATCGCCGTCGGCATGGCGACCTCTGTGCCGCCGCACAATCTTGTCGAGCTCTGCAACGCCGCGCTCAAGCTGATCCACAATCCGGCCTGTACCACCGAGGATCTCGTCCACCCCGACCCGTCGGCGCCCCCGAACCAGGACGATCTTGTCCGCGGTCCCGATTTCCCCACCGGCGGTCACATGGTCGAAACCCGCTCGGCCATTGTCAAGGCCTATGAGACGGGCCGCGGTTCATTCCGTGTCCGGGCCGTCTGGAACAAAGAAGAAAAGGGCAGGGGCGTCTACCAGATCGTCGTCACCCAGATTCCCTATGGCGTGCAGAAGTCACGGCTGGTCGAAAAGATTGCCGAACTGCTCCTTGCCAAGAAGCTGCCGCTGCTCAAGGACGTCCGTGACGAAAGCGCCGACGATATCCGTCTCGTCCTGGAACCACGCGCCGGCACCGTCGACGCGGTGATCCTGATGGAACAGCTCTTCAAGGTCACCGATCTGGAGCTGCGTTTCCCGCTCAATCTCAACGTGCTGGACAAGGGCACCGTCCCGCGGGTGATGAGCCTCGCCGATGCGCTCAAGGCTTGGCTTGATCATCGCAAGGTCGTGTTGGTGCGGCGCACCGAGCACCGGCTCGCGCAGATCGCTGCGCGTCTGGAGGTGCTCGAAGGCTACATCGTCGCCTATCTCAACCTCGATGAAGTCATCCGCATCATCCGCGAGGAGGATGATGCCAAGGCCTCCCTGATGAGCACTTTCTCGCTCACCGACAATCAGGCAGAAGCCATCCTCAACATGCGCCTGCGTTCACTGCGCAAGCTCGAGGAACTCGAGCTGCGCAAGGAGCACAAGAACCTCACCGAAGAGAAAGGCAAGCTCGAGACGCTCCTGGCGTCAGACAAGCGTCAGTGGGGTGAGATCGCCAAACAGGTCGAAGCGCTCAAGAAAGCCTATCCGCTCTTCGAAGCGGACGGCGAGACGCCGCATGCGCTCGGCGCCCGCCGCACCATCTTCGGGGAAGCGCCCGACACCGATCACGCCGAGATCACCGAGGCCTTTATCGAGCGCGAACCGATCACGGTGATCCTCTCGGAAAAAGGTTGGATCCGCGCGCTCAAGGGTCACACCGATGATATCGACGAAAAAGGCTTCAAGGCCGGCGACCGGCTGAAGCTGTCATTCAAGGCTGAGACCACCGACAAGATCCTGATGCTGACCACCGGCGGCCGGATCTATACCCTCTCCGGTGATAAGCTACCGGGTGGCCGCGGGCAGGGCGAGCCGGTGCGCATTATGGTGGACGTCGAAGAGGGACAGGAGATCGTCGATCTCTTCGTCTACCGCCAGGGAGCCAAGCGGATCATCGCGTCATCCAACGGCTACGGCTTCATTGTTGGCGAAGACGATATGATCGCCAACACCCGCAAGGGCAAGCAGATACTCAACGTCACCGCACCCGCCGAAGCCAAGCTGCTCGTCCCCTTCACCGGCGACCGCATCGCCGTGATCGGGCAAAACCGCAAATTGCTGGTCTTCCCCGCCGCCCAACTGGCCGAAATGAGCCGTGGCAAGGGCGTGCGCCTCCAGCGCTACAAGGATGGCGGCATCTCCGATCTTAAATCCTTCTACGCCGCAGACGGGCTCACCTGGACTGATAGTTCGGGCCGCACCTACACCAAGCCCATGGAAGAGCTGACCGCCTGGCTGGGCGATCGCGCCACTGCCGGACGGCAGCCGCCCAATGGTTTCCCCCGCAACAACAGGTTCGTTGGATGATCCGTCACTGTGTTTTCGTGAAATTCCGGGCTGATGTGAGCGCTGATGAGCGCTCAGAGATCTACGCCGGGCTCGCCGCTCTGGTGGGCCAGATCGATGGTCTCCTCAGCGCCGATTTCGGGCCGAACATCTCTCCGGAAGGCCGCTCCCAGGGCTACAATGACGGCTTCATCATGGATTTGGCCGATGCCGCTGCCCGCGATCGCTATCTCGCCGATCCCGCCCACAAGGCGGCCGGCGCCAAGCTCGTTGCGGCACTCGAGGGCGGCCAGAACGTGCTGATGATCTTCGATATGGAAGTTGCGGCGCAGCAGTAAGCGCTGGCTACTCGATGGGGCACCAGCCGGAGGTGCCCTTTTGCACCTCGAGCGGCCGGTACTGGACCTTATATGCCATCTTGGGCGAGTCCTTCACCCAATAGCCCAGATAGACATAGCTCAGCCCGGCCGAGCGCACCTGCTCGACATGGTCGAGGATCAGGAAAGTACCCAGGCTCCGATGCGCCAGGTCCGGATCGTAGAAGCTATAGACCATGGAGAGGCCGTCGGGCATCACATCGGTCAGCGCCACGGCGACGAGTGGCTGGTCCGGATGTTCGGCCGAGCGATACTCGACGAGGATTGACTGCACCGGCGTGTCCTCGACCATGTACTCATAGTCGACAAAGCTCATCTGCGTCATGCCACCGCCCTGGTGACGCGACTCAAGATAGCGCTTGAAGAGGTCGTATTGTTCTGAGGTCGCCACGGCGGGACGAACTTCTACCGAGAGGTCGCCATTGTTCCGCTGCACGCGGCGAAAGCGGCGGCTTTCCTCAAATTTCTCCGCCACAATCCGTACCGATTGGCAGGCGCTGCAGGCTTCGCAAGCGGGGCGGTAGATAAGATTTTGGCTGCGCCGGAAGCCATTCTCGCTCAGTAGATGGTGCAGGCTTGATGCTCGCCGGCCCGAAAGGTGGGTGAACAGCTTCCGCTCCTGCTTTCCAGGCAAGTAGGGACACGGCATCGCCGCGGTCAGGAACAGCTGCGTTGTTTCGGGCGTATGATCGGTCATTCATGACCCATGGATGCAATCAGGGGAGTGTACTCCCGCCAGCCCCCGTCGGCAACGGCTCAATAGGCCGCCTGGTTGCGGAAGCTATGGTCCTGCCAATGACGAACCATGGGCGACCGGCGGACCATCAGCCCGCCGACGATCAGATCGTGAATCATCTGCCGACGCGGCGTGAAGAGGGCAAAGAGCAGCGACAGCGGCCAGGAGATCCAGACGGTCACCCAGAAGATCGCGGCGTGGATCACGGCCATCCAGCCGTCCAACGGCTGGCCACGGGTCGGAGTGAGCACCAGATCCATCATCTGCATGCCGATGGTCGCCCGCTTGGGGGAGCCAAGTGTCACCGCATAGTAGAGAATGATGGAAAGCGGGATCACGAAGATCAGGGCCGCCCAGGCCAAGCCAAAGGTGAGAAAGCCTGCGATCAGGCCGATAAAGCTGAAGCCCACCACCATTGCGGTGATGATAATCGTATCGATCACAAAGGCAAAGGCGCGTCGCGTCAGCACGCCCTCGAACAGCTCGGGAGCGGTAGCGGGATCGGGCAACATGGTCTGGCTCTGGTTCATGCCATCAACATCGTTATGGCTCGCGCCTGCCGCAAGTATCGTGCGCAACAAAATCGGATCGTGGCTTAGGCGCCCAAGTCGCGGGCGACCTCCAGGGCGAAATAGCTCAACACCCCGTTTGCCCCGGCGCGCTTGAACGCATAAAGGCTTTCGAGAATGGCGCCCTTGCGGTCGATCGCGCCCGCCGCCGCCGCCATCTCGATCATCGCGTACTCGCCGCTCACCTGGTACGCGTAGATGGGGACGTTGAACTCGCTCTTGGCCCGCCGCACGATGTCGAGGTAGGGCAGCCCCGGCTTGACCATGACGCTGTCGGCCCCCTCCGCCAGATCCTGCTCGATCTCGCGCATCGCCTCGTCGGAATTGGCGTAGTCCATCTGGTAGGTCCGCTTGTCGCCCACCAGCCGGTTTCCCGATCCCACCGCTTCCCGGAATGGCCCGTAGAAGTAGGAGGCATATTTGGCAGCATACGCCATGATTTGCGTCTGCTCGAATCCCTCCTGATCCAGAGCCGCGCGCAGTGCCGCGACGCGCCCATCCATCATGTCGGATGGTGCAATGATATCGGCGCCAGCCCTGGTCTGCACCAGGGCGGAGCGCACCATGACGGCGATAGTCTCGTCGTTGAGGATTTCGCCGTCGCGCACCAGCCCATCCTGGCCATTGGCTGAATACTCGTCCAAGGCGACATCCGCGATCAGTCCGATCTCCGGCACGGCATCCTTGATGGCCGACAGCGCCCGGCACATGAGGTTGTCGGGATTATACGCCTCTTCGGCGCTCTCGCTGCGCAAGTGGTCAGGTGTGTTGGGAAACAAGGCCAGAGCAGGGATGCCGGCGTCGCGTGCCGCTTTGGCTGCCTGCACGCAAAGGTCGACGCTCAGCCGCTCCACCCCCGGCATGGTGCGGATCTGCGTCTTTTCATTCTGCCCCTCGATAACAAAGAGCGGCCAGATAAGGTCGGCTGAGGTCAGCACCGTTTCGCGCACCATAGCGCGACTCCAGGCCGTGCGCCGCGGCCGGCGCAGGCGCCGTCCGTCCAGGAAGCTCATGTCGTGCTTGTCCCACTGCTCGGCCATCATCGGTCTCCTTGCTGCGCACGGGTCTAGCAGCGCCACTACGTTCCTCCAAGCACCCGCTTGTCGCATCGGCAGGCGAGGACTAGAAGGCTGCCATGCACCTCAATGCCCAACCTTTCGGGATCTATATCCGCATCGTCGCGATGATCAGTCTGGCGCTGGGTCTCAATGACGCTGCCCGATTGTTGGGAGTCAACCTAGGAGCAGTCAGTCCCATCGCTGAGCTTGGCACCGCGGGGTTTGTCTATCTGGCGATCTTCGCCCTGGCTCGCCTCTTCGCCGCCGTCGGTCTCTGGATCAAGGCAAGCTGGGGTGCGGTGCTCCTGGTGGGCTCCACCTGCGTCGAGCTTCTATTCTACCTTATGGGCAGCCCGGACGTTCAGATGTCCGCTATTGGCTTTGCCGTTCGCCTGGTCCTTCTTGCCGCCATTCTCATCATATTCGTGCTGAGTGTCCGCATCCGTCGCGCCCGGGCTGCCGACTGACGAAGGCGTCCACACACTGGTAAGGTTACAATTTTCTGCACTGGTGTAACGAAGAATAAAGCCAAATTCCCATTGCCTTTCAGTAAGATGCTCTTAAGCGTACTGCTTAGGGCGATCTTAGTCGGGGCGCCGTAGTTTAGCCCCATGAGATGCGAAAAATCGCACAGACGAAGAGAACAGTGAGGCAAAAATGGCAATCAAATCCAACGCCGCCGAGGCAATGGTTCCTGAACAGACCCGCAGCCTGAAGCCGCTCTATCTGGAGGCTGTTTCGCGTGTCGAACGCCTGCACCGCCGGCTACTCGATCTGATCAAGGACGAGTTCGACCGCATGGGGTGGGACGACATCAACCCCGTACAGGCCTTGCTGATGTTCAACATCGGCGATGCCGAACTGACCGCCGGCGAACTGCGCTCCCGCGGCTACTATCTTGGCTCGAACGTTTCCTACAACCTCAAGAAGTTGGTGGAGACGGGTTACATCTTCCAGGAGCGCTCCCGCTCCGACCGCCGCTCGGTCCGCATCAAGCTGACGCCCAAGGGCGAAGAAGTGGCCGAAGTGATCGACGAACTTTATGATCGTCATCTCAAATCGATCGACAAGGTCGGTGGCCTGGGCGACGACGAGTTCGACGGTCTCAACAAGGCTCTGGCCCGCCTTGAGCGCTTCTGGGTCGATCAGATCCTCTACAAGCTCTAGCAACTTAACTGTTGCCGGCCTGCCACAACAGCTTCAACAACGTCGGCCGCACGGCCGACGTTCTTATTTGTGCCGCAAACAAAAGCCACGCCGTTACCTGGTTTAAACCGTTCTCGTCCTAAGCGTAGTTGACAGAGTCTGAACAGGTTCACATGCGGTTGACCGCGTTGTGAGCGCGCCGGACGAGATGGTATCTAAATGCCTGCCTGGCAGGGACGAATTGGGTGACTTTCGATGCGGCTAAATAGACGTTCTCTCCTTCGCACACTCGCCGTGGGTGGTGCGACAATCGCAATGCCTGCCATTGTGCGCGCTCAGGAAAGCGAGTCCATTTGGGACATGTTTTCGCGCAAGCGCGTGCTGCGCGACGTCGATCAGGGTGGTAATACTGCCGCCGCCGAGGCGCTGATCGCGACCAACGAGCCGATCCTGTCCTACGACACAGCCTATAATCTGCAGCTCGCCATCTCCCAATACGAGCCATTCGTCGCCAATGGCGGCTGGGAAGAGATTCCGCAGGAAGCCTATGGTCTGAGTTTGGGCAAGGATGGTCGTCCGGTGATCGCCCTCAAGCGTCGCCTGATTTCCTCGAACGATATGGCCATCGTCGAGAACGTCAACGATTTGTTCGATGCCGAGACCGACCGTGGTGTCCGCACCTTCCAGGCCCGTCATGGCCTGATCGTCAACGGCCAGGTGGATGAGGCGACCTGGTATGCGCTGTCGGTTCCGGCCGCCACGCGCCTGCAGCAGCTTTATCTCAACTTTACGCGCGTCCAGAATACGGCGTCGTCACTCAGCCCACGCTATGTTGTCGTCAACATTCCGGCTGCCACGATCGAGGCGGTGAATGACGGCATGGTTGAGCAGCGCCACACCGCCGTTGTCGGCCGCGTGGATCGCGCCACGCCAATCATGGCCAGCAAGATCAGCCAGATCAATTTCAATCCTTATTGGCATGTCCCGAAGTCCTTGGTTCAGAAGGATTTGACCAAGTACATGCTGGAAAACCCCAACTATCTAGCCGAGCAGAATATCCATATTTACGACGGCAGCGGCAACGAGATCTCGCCCGCTTCCATCGATTGGACCAATCTTGGCAATGCGATCAACTACATGTATCGCCAGGAGCCGGGGGCGGCCAACTCCATGGGCCACTGCAAAATCAATTTCTACAATCCCTACGATTGCTACCTGCACGACACGCCCGGCAAGGAGCTCTTCGGCGAAAATGCCCGCTTCCACTCTTCGGGTTGCGTTCGCGTCGACAATGTCGCTGACCTGGTTAGCTGGCTCTTGCGTGACAATGGCGATTGGGATCGTGCCCGGGTCGACACCACCTTCGCTTCGCTTGAACGTCTCGACGTGGAGTGCCAGGCGCGCGTGCCGATCCACACGACCTACATCACCGCCTGGGCCAATCGTCAGGGTACCGTCAGCTTCCGGGATGACGTCTACCAGTTCGACGCTCAGGGCAAAGTTACCTTCGAAGCCTAGCGGGGCAGGGCGGAACGGTCGCAGGCCTTTCCGCCCTCGTCCAGACCCGCTAATCTCCGCCTACGGAGATTCTTCATGAGCGACGGTGCGGTCCTGTTCGAATTCGTCCAGATGGGCCAGCAGATGCGCGTCGCCGCCATCGATGAAGCGACGGGGACCGAGGTGGTGGTCATCGCGCCACTTAATGCCGCGCGTGGTCACATGGAGCGACTGGCTCTCGCCAAGCTTCGCCGTGCCCTGGCTAAACCCGAGCCGGCGCCAGCCCCTGCACCCCGCGGCAAGTTTGCCTGATCGCTCGCGCGTTTTTCACTTTCTCTCCTCCCCAATCTGCGGCATATTCCGGCCGTTCGCGCTACTGGCGAGAAAAGATGGGTAACCATCGGGGAACGCGAACCTAGAGAGCCGCTCGCCTGGGCGCCCATCCGCACACAGGGGAGCCCTATGTCTTCAAAGCAATCTTCCTGGCCTTGGAATCGCGCTTCGCGCCATGATAAGGCCTCGGCTATGCCCATCCTCTCGATTACTTGCGAGGTCATCGTCCCATGAGCGCCGCCACATCTTCCTCGCTCTTTCCCAACTTCTTTTCCAGTTCGCTGGCCGAGATCGATCCCGAGATCGCCGAAGCGATTGGCAATGAATTGGGCCGGCAGCAGCACGAGATCGAACTGATTGCGTCGGAAAATATCGTGTCCCGCGCTGTGCTTGAGGCGCAGGGGTCGATCATGACCAACAAATATGCCGAGGGGTACCCCGGCAAACGCTACTATGGCGGCTGCCAATTTGTCGACGTTGCCGAAACTCTCGCGATTGAACGTGCCAAGCAGCTCTTCGGCGCGCAGTTTGCCAATGTGCAGCCCAACTCGGGCTCGCAGATGAACCAGGCCGTGTTCCTGGCACTGCTGCAGCCGGGCGACACCTTTATGGGACTCGATCTCAACTCCGGTGGTCACCTCACGCACGGCTCGCCGGTGAACATGAGCGGCAAGTGGTTTAACGTCGTCTCCTATGGCGTGCGCCGCGACGACCACCTCCTCGACATGGATGAAGTCGAGCGGCTCGCCCAGCAGCACAAGCCCAAGCTGATCGTAGCTGGGGGCACCGCCTATTCCCGCATCTGGGATTGGGCCCGCTTCCGCCAGATCGCTGATTCTGTTGGCGCCTACCTCATGGTCGATATGGCCCACATCGCCGGCCTCGTTGCTGGTGGCGTTCACCCATCGCCGGTCCCGCATGCCCACGTCGTAACGACCACAACGCACAAATCCTTGCGCGGTCCGCGCGGCGGCATGATCCTCAGCAACGACGAAGAAATCGCCAAGAAGATCAATTCGGCGGTGTTCCCCGGCCTGCAGGGCGGGCCGCTCATGCACGTCATCGCCGCCAAGGCCGTTGCCTTCAAGGAGGCACTGCAGCCCGAGTTCAAGTCCTATGCCCGTCAGGTCGTGGACAATGCCCGCGCCCTTGCCGAGGCGCTCAAGTCACAGGGGCTCGACGTCGTTTCCGGCGGCACCGACAACCATCTGATGCTCGTCGACCTGCGGCCCAAGAACGCCACCGGCAAACGGGCGGAGCAGGGCCTTGGTCGTGCCTACATCACCTGCAACAAGAACGGCATTCCATTCGATCCGGAAAAGCCGTTCGTGACCTCGGGTATTCGCCTCGGCACCCCTGCCGGGACCACTCGTGGGTTCGGCGTTGCGGAATTCCAAGAGATCGGTGCTTTGATCGTCGAGGTGCTGGATGGGCTGCGCGAAGCCAACTCGGATGAGGGCAATGCCGCCGTCGAGAGCGCAGTCCGCGACAAGGTGAAGGCGCTCACCGCCCGCTTCCCAATCTACGCCTAACGCTACGCTCAAAGGTAACAATGCGCTGTCCTTATTGCGGCAATGACGACACTCAAGTGAAGGATAGCCGCCCGACCGAAGATTCGGGCGCTATCCGCCGCCGACGTGTCTGCAACGGCTGCGGCGGCCGCTTCACCACCTTTGAACGCGTGCAATTGCGCGATTTAACCGTCGTGAAAAAAAGCGGCCGTAAGGTCCCGTTCGACCGCGAAAAACTCGCACGCTCCGTCTACACTGCCCTGCGCAAGCGGTCGGTCGAGCCGGAGCGCGTCGAGCGCATGATCTCGGGCATTGTTCGACAGCTCGAATCGCTCGGTGACGTCGAAGTCACTTCCGATCAGATCGGCGAATATGTCATGGAAGGGCTCAAGGGCCTTGATGATGTGGCGTTCGTTCGCTTCGCCTCTGTCTACAAGAACTTTTCTGCCGCTGACGACTTCCGCAATTTCCTGGCCGATCTCGGCCCGGAACAAGATAGGCATGCAGACGGCCTATCGTCTCAGGACTAGGTCGCCCCGCGCCGACACACGAACAGGATACCCATGGTCACCGCACCGAAACGCGATCCGGAGGCTTTCCGCCCGGCCAATCAAAGGGGCGCCGCCCGCCTCGCTGCGGTCCAGGCGCTCTATCAGATGGATGTCGGCCGGGCGACGCTCGAGGACACTCTGGCCCAATTCGGCTCGTTCCACCTTGGTCGGGAGATCGAGGGCGAGCAGTACCTGCCGGCCGATGCCGACTTTTTCCGGCAGATTGTCTCTGGCGTGGCCAAGCATCAGCTGGCGATTGATCCGGCGGTGGACCAGGCCCTTGCTGCCAACTGGCCGATGGAACGCGTCGATGCCACCTTAAGGGCAATTCTGCGGGCCGCGGGCTTCGAACTCCTCCGCCGCAAGGATATTCCCGCGCGCGTCGTTATTACCGAATACGTGGATGTGGCGCGCGCCTTCTACGAGGACGATGCCTCGGGACTGGTCAACGCGACGTTGGACTCGCTCGCCCGTGCGGCCGGCGACGATCTAACAGCGACCAAATAGCCAAAGGAAAGCCCCCGATGTGGGGGGCTACCTTGCCGCTTACATACCGACTGAATTCAGGATCTGATCGATAAAGGTTCGGTCATCACCGAATGATGGTGTCCGGCGCGTTTCGATGGCGACCGTCTTGCCGTCCTGTAGGGTGTAGACCGCTTTGTCGATAACCTTCTTGTTGTTGTCGAAGTAGATCGCCAGCACCGTGCGCGAATCCACCATGGTCAAGCCGAACGAGGTCTGCCGCACCTTCGTCTCGACATAGTAATAGGCTGACTGGTCACCGAATGTGTTGGTCGACTGCGGCGATCCAAGCACCAGCCGGACAAGCTGCTCGCTTTGTCCGGGGCGGATCTGCTGCATCGCGCTGTCGGAGATTTCATAGCCTTGCGTCCGCTTGGTGACGAGCCCATTGGTACCCGCACAGCCGGCGAGCGCCAGACCAAGCAGAACGGCCGCAATTGGCGCGACAGGACCAGAGACAGTACGCAGGAGCATGAGTTTGACTTTCCCGATGGCTCTCGACTATAGCCAGCACCACATGGCGATGGCGGCCGAATGTGTAGCTGCCAACCACGCCTTCTGGCAAGCTGGCAAACGTCCGGCTGGCTGTTTTGCCCGCCAGTTGGACCGATCCAGACGCTGAGCGCACCCATGATCCTGTCACTGTTTCGCAAGAAAACTGCTGCCGAGCCGGTTTACGCCGTCTATAGCGCCATTGTGGCGCAATCCCGGCAGCCTCGCCTCTACGCCGACTGGCACGTCCCCGACACCGTCACTGGCCGTTTCGACATGATCAGCCTGCATCTGGCGCTGCTGTTTCGCAGGTTGCGGGCTCAGTCAGGACCGCAAAAGGACTTCAGCCAAGCTGTTTTCGACCTCTTCTTCAAGGACATGGATCGCTCGCTTCGTGAGATGGGGGCAGGAGACCTGGGCGTTCCCAAGAAGATCAAGAAGATGGGGAACATTTTCTTTGGCCTGCTCGCTGCGTTGAACGAAGCCATGGATCGCGATGACGCGGCTGCACTCGAGGCGGTGCTTGCGCGTAATGTTTTCGACGGGGAAACCGGACCCCATGTGGAGGCATTGGCCACCTATGTGCTCGCGCAGGACCGCGCCCTGGCTACGCAGCCGGCAGACTCGATCACCAGCGGAGACATTCGATTCGAGGGTACTGCATGACCACATCCAACTCGCCGCTCTTTGACGCCATTGTTCGACTTGACCGCTTACCGGCGACCGGCCGTTCGGTCGAGGTATCGCTTGATCAAGAGGTGCGGGCAGCGCTGGCTGAACAGTTGAAGGTCAGCGCCATCGAGTCGTTCGATGCAGCTTTGACCGTAGTCCCTCTGCGCGGCGGAATTCGCGCCCAGGGTCATATCAAGGCGCGGCTCGTGCAGCCCTCCGTTGTTACGTTTGAGCCGGTAACCCAGGACATCGATGAGCCGGTTGACCGCGTGTTTCTTCCTGAGGCTGAGGGTTCAAAGCCGACCCCGGGCTCGGAAGTCTTTGTGGATCTCGAGGACGAGGATTTCCCCGATCACCTGGACGGCCCCGAGGTCGACCTCAGCGCTTTGCTGATCGAAACCTTGGCCCTGGCTATAGACCCCTATCCTCGGCTTCCGGGTGAAAGCTTGGATGATCTCCCTGCTAAGGATGATGGCGAAGCAAGTGGCCCGTTTGCTGCACTTGCCAAGCTCAAGCCCTCGTCGGAATAGGCGTCTCGGGTGCAGGGTTGCACCGACCGGTTGATGGGATATGTTTGCGTGCCCTCCAGCCGGAGGCGCAGAACGGGCGATTATGACAGATACGATTACCATTTCTGTGGATGCGATGGGGGGTGACAACGCTCCTCGAGCGGTGATCCACGGTGCCCTCCTTGCCCTCAAGGAGCGCAACAACGTCAGGTTCATCTTTCACGGACGGCAGGAGCAGATTCATCCGCTCCTGGATGAATTCTCCGAGCTCAAGTCCGCCTCGGTCGTGCGCCACTGCGAGCAGGTCGTCGCGATGGACGAAAAACCGAGCCAGGCACTCCGCAAGGGCAAGGGCACATCCTCGATGTGGATGGCCATCCAGACGGTGAAGGATGGGGAGGCCGACGTTGCCATCTCGGGCGGCAATACCGGCGCCCTGATGGCCATGGCTACATTTTGCCTGCGCCCCATGGAAGGTATTGAACGCCCCGGCATAGCGGCGATCTGGCCCACCTTGCGCCGCGATATCATCGTTTTGGACATGGGCGCCACAATCGGCGCGGATGCGCAGCAACTCGTCGATTATGCCGTACTGGGCTCAGCCCTCGCCAGGTGTCTCTTCAACGACGAGCAGCCCAGCGTGGGTCTGCTCAACGTCGGCACCGAAGAAGTGAAAGGCCTCGACTCCATCAAGGAGGCCGGGCGGGTGCTCGCTGAAGCAAGTGGCAACGGGTTTCGCTACCATGGCTTCGTGGAAGGCGATGACATCGGCAAGGGCACTGTCGATGTGGTGGTCACCGAAGGCTTCGTCGGCAACATCGCGCTGAAGACCGCGGAAGGTACCGCTCGCCAGGTCGGCAAGTATCTCTCGGAGGCACTGCGCTCCAACATGATGAGCAAGATCGGCGCGCTGTTTGCCACTTCTGCTCTCAACGCCGTGCGGCGCAAGATGGACCCGCGGACCGTCAATGGCGGCGTCTTCATGGGGCTCAACGGGGTGGTGATCAAATCTCACGGCGGAACCGACGAGATCGGTTACAAAAGTGCCTTGGGCCTTGCATATGAAATGGGACGCAGCCGCCTGGTGGAGAAGATCAAGGACTCTATCAAGCGCTTTCCCATCAAGGCAGCCAGTGCTGTCGCTAACCGAGAAACCGAGGCATAACCGGCGTGACCAAAACGCGATCCATCATCCGCGGCGTAGGCGGCTATCTTCCCGAGAAGGTGCTGACCAATGCCGAACTGGCAGCCATGGTCGAAACCTCCGACGAGTGGATCCAGCAGCGGGTCGGCATCAAGGAACGACACATTGCGGCAGAAGGCCAGTTCACGTCCGATCTGGCTGTCGAGGCGGCTCGCAAGGCCATGGCCCATGCGGGCGTCACTCCTGATGACATCGATCTCATAATCGTTGCGACGACTACGCCGGACTATACCTTTCCGGCCGCGGCCACCCTGGTGCAGATGAAGCTTGGCATCCATCACGGTATGGCCTTCGACATCCAGGCTGTGTGCTCTGGTTTCGTCTATGCCGTGGCAACAGCCGACTCCTACCTCAAGAATGGCCTTGGCACCCGCGCTCTGGTCATCGGGGCAGAAACCTTCTCCCGCCTTCTGGACTGGACCGATCGCTCGACCTGCGTGCTCTTCGGCGATGGCGCGGGTGCAGTCGTCATGGAGAAAGTAGAACTGGCGGACGATGCTCCCGATCAGGGGGTGTTGTCATCATCTCTCCGCTCTGATGGCCATCACTGGGACAAGCTCTATGTCGATGGCGGCCCGTCCTCTACCGGCACGACTGGCCATGTGCATATGCAGGGGCCTGAGGTTTTCCGCCATGCCGTGGGCAAGATCACCGATGTTGTCTATGCGGCGCTGGAAGCCGGTGGCTACACCGTGGATGATCTCGACTGGTTTGTGCCCCACCAAGCCAACAAGCGCATCATCGACGGCGCTGGCAACAAGCTCGGCTTGCCGCCCGAGAAGGTGATCATCACTGTCGATGTGCACGCCAACACTTCGGCAGCCTCGGTTCCACTGGCCCTCAGCGTCGCCGTTGCCGATGGCCGTATCAAGCAGGGCGATCTGGTCATGTTGGAAGCCATGGGCGGCGGCTTCACCTGGGGCGCTTCGCTCATCCGCTGGTAAGTGGTTAGCGCCGATTGACCTTAGGCGTTTCAAGGCGTTAGTGTCCCTGTGGGTGGAGGACATAGGTGCCAACGCCAACCGCATGAGGGTATTGCGGTGCCAATGGTGCTGACCGGAGCAGAAGGATTCCTGTGGCAGGGTCGGTCTCTCGGAGATCGTACCTCAAGCTTCTTGCTGGATGCCGGCAGGAGCTTGTTCCAGTAGGAATCCCAACCTTTCGGCAAGACGGGGGTGTGGATGACGCAGAAGACAGTAACGCGGGCAGATCTGGCCGAAGCAGTCTATGGCACGGTCGGATTGTCTCGCACCGAGTCGGCCGAACTGGTCGAACGGGTTCTGGAGCTGATCTGCGAAGCCCTGATTTCGGGCAACAACGTCAAGCTGTCATCGTTCGGATCTTTTCAGGTGCGCTCCAAAAACGAGCGGATCGGTCGCAATCCGAAGACGGGTGAAGAGGTGCCGATCCTCCCCCGACAGGTTCTTGTGTTCAAACCGTCCAACGTGTTGAAGTCCAAGATCAACAAATCTATGGTTAGTGCTGAAAACTAAACAGCATCCAGCGAGTCTCATAGGCCAGTGGACAAGTCCCCAGACGCCTTCCGGACCATCTCCGAAGCGGCCGAAGAGCTAGACCTGCCACAGCATGTCCTGCGCTTCTGGGAAACCCGATTCTCCACCATCAAGCCGTTAAAGCGCGGCGGTGGCCGCCGGTACTACCGCCCCGAGGACGTCATGCTGCTACGCGGCATCCGGCACTTGCTGTACGATCAAGGCTTTACCATTAAAGGCGTGCAGCGCATCCTCAAGGAACAGGGGGCGCGCTACGTCATCGCGGTGGGCGAGGGCAAACCGCTCGAAGACCTGTTGCCGATGATCGAGCAGGCCGAGGCCGCCGGTGACGAGGCTGAGTTGGAAGAGGCCCAAATGACGGCGAACCCGGCGCTGGATCAGGAAGCCCGCGATAAGCTCTCGGACGTGATGCGCGAGTTGCTCGAATGCAAGCGCATCCTGGAGCGGGCGCGCGAGACCTAGTCCCGGCGTTCCTCGCTGGTGCGGGGTGGCGTTTCCGCATCGGGATCGGGCGCTGCAGCAGGCTCTTCCTTGGGGAAGGCATAAAAGAAGTTGTAGAGCGAGTAGGCGAGTGCGGCGCCCACCAACAGGGCCCAGAAGCTGTCCTGTGTCCAGATCAACTCCCAAGCGAGCCATACTGCCAGGAATGCGGTTACCGCGATGCGGCGCCACAATGGGCGAAACCAGGTCGCTTCGGTGCTCTTGAGTGCCATGCTTTGCTCCTTTGTCGCCCTTCTACCCTAAATACAGCGTGGGAAAAGAGCATAGGCGCCCCGCATGGACCTGCAGGGCGCCTGTCTGCGGCAACTTGAACTTATGCGTAGCTAAGGCGACGACGATGGTCCGCCTCCTGCCAGAGGATGAAGCTCGAGGCACCAAGGATCAGCAGGGCGCCGGGCCAGAACAGGAGATCGGGCACCTGACCCAACACGATCCATCCCAGGATGACGTTGAGAGGCAGCTTCAGGTCGTCGAAGGGCTGCAGATAGGTGGCGTCGGCCGTGTTGTACGCCAGGCTCAGGAAATACTGCGCGCCCGCTGTAACCACACCAAGCAGAACGATCAGCCACAGAGCGTCCCCGGTCGGCAGCATGAAGTCAAAGCCGGTCGCAAGGCTTGCGGGCAAAAGCCCGGCGGGCAACAACGCCACTGCCATACCCAGCAGGAGGCCGATCAGGAAATGGTTGGGTGTGATTAGTACCAGCATGTAGAGCGTGAGCGACTCAGGCTCTTCGTCGCGCGTCAAATATTTGGTGATGACGGAGACGCTGCCCCAACACGCGGCCGCGAGCAGCGGCAGCACCGAGGCCCAGGTGAACTGTTCCGACCCGATTTGGCTCACCAGCACGGCCCCCAGGAAGCCTACCACTGCGGCACCAAGCCGTTGCGGGGTGAGCTTCTCACCCAGAAAGAGCGTTGCACCGGCGATAACAAAGAATGGTCCGGTCATCGACAGGGCGACCATCTGCCAGACGGGCACACCACTGGCAAAGCCGAACGCGAAGAACTGTACGCCCACCGCAGAAATGAACGCCCGCGCTTCATGAAGCACCGGGTGCCGCGTCTTGAGTTTGGAAAAACCGATCCTCCAGATCAGCGGCAGGGCCACCGATGTCGCCAGCACATACTGCCAGAACACCACCGCGGTGGATGGCACGCCCATCTGGTAGGTGACTATCGGCGTGACGATGTTGGTGATGGCGAAGGTAATTCCTGCGCCGAGCATGAACAGCGCGCCGAGCAGGGCGCCGTTGCGGGAAGAGGAAATCTGGTTCATCTCGTGTCCTTTCCGTAACCAGTTTCCTCAGGGTTACGGGAAGGAGTGGCATGGCAGGCCCAGCCGTAATCGGCGTGGGCGCTGACACACAGCGCTTATCCCGTTCTCTTTCATCCGGACTATACCGTCGGCTCCGGAGTCGCACCGGATCTGCTGACCCCGACTTGCGTCGGGCGCTCGCGGGCTTGGCGTTGCCGCCTTACCGCCGGTGGGGAATCGCACCCCGCCCTGAGAACAATGCAAGGCGTTACCCCTGCACCGGTCTAAGTAGGGTAGCCATCGCAGGGAAGCAAGGGGTCCGGGCCGGCCGACTGAGGGGTGCGTAGCGGCTAGAACTTCCAGCCGAACTTGAGGCTCAGATTGGATATGCCGGCATTATGTTCGCACAATCCGGCGTTCGACATGTGTTCGTAAGCCAGTGTCGCGGTCGCGTTTTCGGTCAGGGTCATGCCCACGCCGAAACGCTCATAGAAATTGACACGGCAGCCATACTTGCGTCGGCCAAGCGGAGCTTCATCGCCCAAATAGCCAGTGTGGATGGCGCCGCCGAATGTGCCTTCAAGATAAAGCGGCGTGTCAAAGAGCTGTGCCTGCCATGTCAGCCCCGCGTGGAATAGGCTGTCTTCCCCGCGCAGGTTCACCGTCGCACCAATCTCTGGGCGAGGGGACCCGATCCACCGAAACGCGTCGAGGTCTGGCGAGGTGAACAGAACGTCGAAATTGACGTCCTCTAGCCGATCCCAAACCCAATCCTGCGGGTTCTGCGGCAGCATGGTGTAATGCACCAAGTGGTAGGAGGCGCCGATGCGCACCTCATCGACGATATCGAGTACACCTGCCGAGGGAAGGTCTTGGGCAACGGCTGGCATGCTCGTGCCAGCTAGTGCAGCCATCAACAGCAGGCAGGATCTCAATGTCGCCATCGAACTCACTCTCGAACACGCATCTAGCAGGCAGCTGCTGCTAAGGACCCGCCAAACCGGCCCGTTTGCTTGCAGGCAAGAAGGAAGCATGGTTGTGGAGCCTTGGCAAGGACGGGCCGCTGACCCACACCGCGCCAGTCGATGACCACTGCTGTTCAAGGGTCCCACGGAAGGTGCCCAGCCCATCCGCTTCCCGCGGAATGAAAGGGGGCTCGGGAGTACTGTTGCTCATCTATCACGCATGCCTAAAACCTGCGCGGAGCAGCAGCATGGGTTTGACTTCAACCGTGGCGAGCTTAGCATTCCCTTACATCCCGCTGATTTGCCCGTGACACCCATGCCAAAAACTGCGGCCCTTGCTGGGCTCCTGCTCTTGACGTCTACCGCTGCTTTTGCCGGCGAACTCGAGGTCTCCGTCTACGGCGGGATGAACGAAAGTTCGCATACCCATGGCGAGCTTTCGAACGGGACGAGCGTGCAGGGCGGCTACTTCAAATGGGAAGGGCGCTCGTTCGAGGGGCCGGTCTACTATGGCGCTCGGCTGACCTACTGGCCGGAGAGCTTCGCCAGCTGGGGCCTAGCGCTCGACTTCACCCATGCTAAGGCCTATGCGGATTTAAGCCAACTCGGCGCGCCAGGCAATTACACGCGCCTCGAATTCACCGACGGGCTGAACCTGCTGACCGCCAACGCCCTTTACAAACATGATTGGGAAAACGGCCTCCGCGCTTATGTCGGGGCAGGGGCCGGCGTCAGCATTCCTCATGTCGAGGTCACAACTACTCCCAGCACTGTCGTGGGGGCCACCGAGACCTTCGAATACCAGCTAACCGGGCCTGCCTTCCAGGCACTGGCCGGCGCCAGCTATGAGTTCGCCGAGGATTGGCGTGTGTTTGGCGAATATAAGCTAAGCTATTCGGTTAACACCGCGCGCCTTGCCGATGGCGCGGGGACGTTCTCGACGAACTTCACCAGCCACCATGTGCTAGGTGGCATCAGCTACTCCTTCGACGCCGGCGAGTTCTAGAAAAGCGGGGCAGCAACACCGCGGTTCGCATCGTTTGCTAACGTGTGCGACGGCCTGGTCGCGGCATCAATCATGCTGCGGCATCAGCGGCTGACTGCTTGAAACGCCCGCACAAGGTCCTGCAGCTCGCGGTCCTTGGTCTGCTCTATATCTGTCGCCGGGGTGTAGCCGTCAGCCTCCAGGGCCCGCCTGAGCAGGACGTGAATGGCGGCAACCGGATCCGGCGGCGGGTCCTGCTCAAGACGCCACTTGTTCATCGCTGATGCGAGATCTTTGTCCATGTTCAAGAGAATCGTTACTTCTTCATCCAGCTGGATAGGGAGGTTACGCAGCAACATGTCGATAGCGGTCCTTCGGCTTCTTGCCAAGATGTCCACGCAGTATTCGCACGGCAAGTTCCGGCGTCCGGTAACGCTAACCCCCCGCAATTTTATCAATTTCGTCCTCTCTACGGCTCAGGGCAGAGCCACCTCGATGCATCTGACGGCCAATGTCCTGCGTTGCAGCTCCGTATGAGCATCGATCTGCAACAGCCCCAAGCCAAGCGGCTCCTGGTGGTTTTCGGTACGCGGCCGGAAGCCCTCAAGTGCTTTCCCGTCGTTCGCGCAGCGATGGCGAGACCTGGCATTAAAACCAGGGTCTGCATCACCGCTCAGCACCGGGAGATGGTGGATCGTATCGTCGAACTCACCGGCATGCCCGTCCACGACGACCTCGACGTCATGCGCCCTGGGCAAACACTCGCTGGGGTCACTGCGCAGGTGCTGGCGGGAGTGCAGGAGGTCATCGAAGCGTTTCGCCCGGACGCAATCCTTGTGCAGGGGGATACCACGACCGCAATGGCAGCAGCCCTCGCAGCCTTCTATCAGCGTATTCCTGTGGCGCATGTGGAGGCGGGGCTACGCAGCCACGATATCAATTCGCCTTTCCCCGAAGAGCTGAACCGGCGGGTCCTTGGCGAACTTGCGGAGTGGCATTTCGCGCCGACTGAGCAGGCGCAGCGCAATCTGCTGGCGGAAGGCAAGAAAGAGGCCAGCGTATTCGTCACCGGCAACACGGTCATTGATACCCTGCTGCATTTCTCCAAGGCTATGGATGCCGATCCCACCATCAGCGCCTCTTTTGCCCAGCGGTTTGCTTTTCTCGACCCCACGAAAAAGCTGATCCTGGTTACGGGTCATCGACGGGAGAATTTCGATGGCGGGATCGAACGGATCTGCACCGCCCTGAGCCAACTGGCCGCCCGGCCCGACACGCAGATCGTCTACCCCGTTCATCCCAATCCAAACGTGCGGGACATTGTTGATCGCCGGCTTCGGGGCACACCTAACCTGATCCTCACCGATCCGCTGGACTATCTGCCCTTCTTGTACCTACTCAAGCGCAGCTATCTGGTGCTCACTGACAGCGGCGGCATTCAGGAGGAAGCGCCTGCGCTTGGCAAACCGGTGCTGGTGATGCGGGAGAACACCGAGCGTCCAGAAGGGGTGGAGGCCGGTACAGCCCGCCTGGTCGGCACGGACGTCGACAAGATTGTCAGCACGGCTATTCAGCTCTTGGAGCAAGAAACCGCCTATCTTCAGATGGCTGAGACCCACAATCCCTACGGGGACGGGCGGGCAGGCGAGCGCATAGTCGACCTGCTAGCAAGCCGGATTTAAGCCAAGCGCCCAAGGGCCAGCCTTCAGCCCTCAACGGTCATGCTAATGCGGGGGATGGGCCTGGGCTTCGCTGACGGCCAGTTCGGCCATGGCGAGCGCAGCCTCGCGCGTCTTGGCTGCTGCCACGAAGCGCCCGTTGTGGCAGAAGCTGGCGCCAACCACACCCGAGGCAGCCTCGAGATCTGCATTGGTCAGCCCAGCCCAACTCGCCGGCAGATCGGCGCGCGTTTCGAAGCCCTCGTCGCCCCGCCGGATCGTCGTGACGCACCAGTCCCGATCCCGCGGATGCACGACAAACAGCAGGTGCTCGGCGCCTGCTTTAACAATAGCCGGACGGAAGGGCATGCCCATGGGCAGCTCAAGGATAGGCCTCGAGCCCGCAGCCTCGATGGCCTGGCTAACAATGCTCTCTGCCCGCAGCTTGGCGGCGTAGCGCGCCACCCGGGCTTCCACGAAACTGCGGGCAATTGCCAGCGCCCCATGGAACGCCCGGTCATCGGCTTCTGGCGTCTTGTCGTCGAACACTGGTTTCAACGTTTCGAGCAGTACCGGTAGCGTGAGGTCCGCCAAGGGGCCCGTGGGGCTTAGCGCGCCATTGTCCGTGAGATCTATCGGGAGCACGAAATCGGCGTCGAAGGCCGCATAGACCTCTTCGACATGCTCTGCGGGAATGCCGCTCGCTGCGAGATAGTCCCGACCGTGATGTCTCCAGACCAGCCCGAACGAGCTATAGGGCTGCCCATCCTCGCGCAGTGGGGCGCCCCGTTGATGATGATCGAAGATGGCGTGCTGCGGATCATAGGCGCCGCCCACATCATAGATGATGCGATCAGTGCTCGGCGTAATCCATTCAGGTGCCCGGCTGCGCACGATCGCGGCGTCCGGATGGAGCCGGGTAAGGACAACGCTGGAGAGCAGCTCATCCGCATGAAATCCGCCCGAATGGGTCACAAGATAGGCGATGGTCATGCGAACTACTTCAGTAAGAGGTTGCGAGTTGGTGCGGGTTCTCACGCGACGAGAGCTGAGGCGCTCGCAGGAAAGACTCCTTTGAACCAAGCAATACTCAGGTTATCCAGGGTTAACAACAAGTAAGCTGCATCGTCTCCTCCACCTCACCACTAACTCGTGATCTCTTCGTAACCCTAGGGTTGATGGTCATCACAGCAGAGATCAGTAGCCGAGCGCAGCAGGTGGAGGAACGCAGCCGCTCCTCCACTCATTGGTTCGGTGAGCGGCTTGAGTCGTTCGGACACAGAGCAGAAATGCAACAAGTTCATTCTAGCCCTTGGGCTTTCCACCGCGCTGGTTGCAACCCCGGTACTGGCGCAGGACGCTGGTTGGGACCTCAATACCGACAACCAGATCGATCAGAACGAATTCTCGACTGGCTTCACCGGCACCGGCATGTATCGCAACTGGGATGCCGACACGAGCGGCTATCTGGACAACAATGAGATCGGCACCGGCCTTTACGGCGCCTATGACCGTGACGCCAGCGGCGGCATCTCCGAAGATGAATATGCTCGTGGCGGGCTTTTCGACAATGACTACGGCGACTGGGACACCGACGAGAGCGGCTTCATCGAAGAGCCCGAATTCCGGGCTGGCTGGGATACGACCGCCCGCTACAACGAGTGGGACGCCGATGGCGACGCCCAGCTGACCGAGGATGAGTTCAACCAAGGCGTCTACACCTCCTTTGACCGCGATGACGATCAGGTCTTGACCCCCGACGAGTTCGGTGCGCAGCCAGGTGATCTCGGTGAAGAGGGCTGGTTCGACTTCTAAAGATCCGCAAGTCGAAGGTGGGCCGCTTGGCCCACCTTCTCGTTTTCAAACTAACCCCGCATCATGCGCTGCCCGCCGACAATTGCAGCGGCACCCGCGACCACAGCGGCATCCTCGACCAGGCCAGTCGTCGTCTGGCCGTGCTGTTCCATCGCCTTCAGCCGGGCCTTCCAACCGGGGTAGGAGGCCAATACGGCCGTCGTGCCACCCACCGCCGCACCCAGCCACCGGTCGCGACGGGGCGAGAGCGCCGCCCCCGCAATGGCCGAGGTGATGAACCGAGCGGTCAAACCAATCGGTACGATTCGGTCCGGCGCCGATTTCTGCTTGTCCCCGGCAATCTCGGCCAAGGCCAAGGTCACCGCCCCGGTGACGACCATCGGATGACTCAAGAGGCGCGGCGCGCCATTATCTTGGGGCAGTAAATCATAGGCAGCGGCTACAGAAACGGTGGCGAGCGGTGTCATCGCACGTTGTCCGGCCACGAGGCCCATCAGAAATGAAGCAAGCACAAGCAATCTCCCGTTAAGTATGGGAGATCAACCGGTCGCGGACCGGGCAGTTCCCTCGCATCCTCAGCCGGCTCTCTCGTTTATTCGCCGCGCGCCGTTTCGGCGATGCGCCGCTTGAACGGCACCCGTAGCGCGAAGAACAGGGCAGCACCGCCAAAGCAATAGGCGGCATAGCCGAAGCTCTGCAGGTCGAGATCGATACCGATGTCGATCAGATAGCCGGCAATGCCCGGTCCCAAGGCCGATGCGGCGACCAGCGCCGCCGTAGCCAATGCGCGAATGGCTCCGATATGCCTTGTGCCGTACACCTCGGCCCAGAGCGCACCCACCACTGGTGACATCATCCCGGCAGTCAAACCGAACAAGATGAAGAACAGCGGGTTCGACCATTGGGGTTCAATGAGGCCCAAAACCAGGCACCCGATCCCTTCGGGCAAAAGGAAAACTGGCATCAGGCGCCATGCGCCAAAGCGGTCGACGAGCGCTCCCGCCAAGAGCGACGTCACGACGACGGTGAGCGCCAGGAGCGGGTAGGAGGCTGTGAAAAAGGTCAGGTCCCACCCCTTGAGCTCCACCAGATGCGCCTGGTGAAACATGTAGAGCGTGCCAATCGCTGGTGGTGCCATGATGCCGGGGATGATCATGAAGAACAGCGGATCGCGTAATACCCGGCCACGATTCCACTGCGACCCAGTCAAGCTGCCACCGGTCTCCCCATCCGGGTTGACCTGTCCCCGCGCCACTGCGCGCTTTCCATCCGGTGGGTCGCGCAGCAGGAACCAGATAATGGGGCAGATCACCAGGAACAGCGTCAGGGCGGTGCCGAACCAAACCTCGCGCCAGCCAAATGTCAGGATAGCCAGGGTGATCATAAACGGGGTCAAGGCGTCGCCAGTGGCGGTGCCAAGTCCCGCCAGCGAGATCGCCCGGCCGCGGAAGCGGTTGAACCAGCGCGACATGGTCGTCATCGCAATGTGGCTCAGCATGCCCTGGCCAAAGAACCGCAGCGCCGCCAAGGTCAGCACGAGGGTTACAATGTGGTTCTGTACCGACATGGCGAGCGCAACCAGTCCCAGCCCGACAGCCGAGGCAATGGCCAAAGCCCGGGCGCCGATCCGGTCCGCCAGCCCACCGGCCCAAACCAGACAGACGGCGCTGGCAAGCGTTGCAATGGTGTAGATGCCGCCAAACGCCCCGTGACTGAGTTCGAACTGGGTTCGAATGGCCGTATTGAACTGCGCGATGAAGATGGTCTGCCCCGGTATCGTCGCAAACGCCATGGCGTAGCCCCCCGCGATCCATTGGACCTGACGCGCTGTGAGTTCGGATAGGGGCGGAGATTTGGTCTGGGCCGTCATGCTGGAGGCGATATCCGGAGCTAACAGGCGCAGAAGCGCCTGCTGAATTGTCCGCTGGCATTCGCGAAGCCTCGGACCGTGGTGGGTGGAAAAGGAAACCGAGCAGACTGCGGCTCGGATGAAGCTGGGTCAAACTAGCCCAAGTGTCGGCCGATCGTAAACCCTCGCGGCATGGTCGCCTAGCGTTCGGAGGACTGCGCGCAGGAGATGCAGAACCGGGTCGCTGGATCGACCCTGAGCCGCCCGGCAGCGATAGGCTCACCGCAGTCTTCGCAATAGCCATATTCGCCCAGTTCGATGCGGCGCAGGGCCGCCTCTACGGCAACCTTGCGGGCACGCCGCCGGACGTCCGAGGCTTGCGCCAGAGCTTGCCCCTGCATGGCGTCCATCCTGGATAGCCGCCCGACGCTCTGCTGGTCGAGGGCCACGGGCGCGCGGTCCTGTTCGGTAGCTTCCGAAAGCCGGATCAGCTCCTCCAGCTCCTGCTGGAGCCGGGGGAGCATCTCGGTGGAGAGATCGGAATCTGGCATGAATCCGGGCGCTCGCTTCCTAGCGGAACAGCATCACGGGGATCCGGACCGAGCGGATCATTTCGGTCGTGGTGCTGCCGATGATGAAGCTGCGTACCCGCGAATGGCCATAGGCGCCCATAACCAGGAGGTCGATGTGGTCGGCTTCGGCATGGGCTGCGATCACCTTGTCCGGTTCGCCCGGTTCGATCAGCGCATCGACGGCGTAGCCTGCGTTGCGCAGGGTCCCCGCCGAACTCTCCAGCTTGCCGCGGTTCTCTGGGGTCTCCTTGCCCACCATGATCATGGTACAGGCAAGACCGGGGAACAGCGTGCCCGCAGCAATGTGGTTCACGGCCTTCATGATGCTCTCGCCGCCATCGAACGCGATCAAGAACCGGTTGACGGGCTTGAAGGCGCGCGATGCAACAAGAACCGGCTTACGACTAGTGCGGGCGACACGCTCCAGATTAGAGCCGAGGTGCAGCTTGGCAAAGTCGGCTGCTTCCCCCCGCTTGCCGATAAGGACGAGATCGGCGTCTGCTTCGAGCTCATGGACCGCATCCACAATGTCGCCCATGCGCAGCTTAGCGTGCACCTCTCCGACCCCGGCAGTGAGCAGCCTGGATCGGGCGGTGTCGACGATGAGACGGCCCCGGTCCCGCGCGAGCTTGGCGCGTTGCTCGTCATGGGCAGCCAGATCGTTCAGCAGGGCGCTATGCGCGCCTGCTTCCAGATTGCCGCTGAGATCGACTGGTGCGCTGGATACATCACGGCGCCCGATTACATGAACGACGTCCACGGAGGCTCCGATGGTCGTTGCGACCCAGGCGGCATGGTCCAGCACGCTTTCAGAGTAGACCGAACCGTCTACGAAGGCGATGAGCTTAGGCATTGGTGATCCTCCCTTAGTGTCCCATGAGGCGTTCGAGCGCCCCTGGTTTGTCATGGATAGCCAGTCGGTCGACGATGGTCTCGCTGGCGTTGTTCATGCCAACCAGTTGCACCTCCGCGCCTTCGCGGCGGAACTTGAGGATAATCATGTCCAGCGCCTGGACGCTTGAGATATCCCAGATGTGGGCGCGGCTGACATCGATGGTGACCTTGTCGAGCGCCTCTTTGAAGTCGAACGCGGCCGTGAAGTCCTCGGCCGACGCAAAGAAGATCTGCCCTTCCACCGTATAGGTGCGTTCCCGGCCGTCATCGGACGCAACTGAAGTGACGCGGAAGATCTGCGATATCTTCCACGCAAAGAAGATGCCGGACAGTAGGACGCCGATCAGCACGCCGATTGCGAGGTTATGTGTGTAGACCACCGTGACCACGGTCGCGAGCATGACGATCGAGGAGCTGCGGGGATGCACGACCAGGTTCTTCAGCGACACCCAGGAAAAGGTACCGATCGAAACCATGATCATGATCGCGACCAGAGCCGCCATGGGGATGATGCTGACCAGATCGCCCAGCACCAGGATCATGAACAGCAGGAACACCCCGGCCATGAAGGTCGACAAGCGGCCACGCCCGCCCGATTTGATGTTGATGATGGACTGCCCGATCATCGCGCAACCTGCCATGCCGCCAATGAAGCCAGTGGCCGTATTGGCAATGCCCTGGCCGATGCACTCCTGGTTCTTGTCGCTCTTGGTGTCGGT